>NZ_BBXH01000026.1:0-97832 GCF_001010305.1 Comamonas sp. E6 | reverse complement strand
GACAGCGTTTCGAGAAAATGAGCGGGTGTGAATTCAAGCGTGCCAAGCGAAATGAAGATGATGCTGCTCAGGCAAAGTGCTGCCGTGATCAGTGTCAGACTGAAGATGCGATAGCTCAGCGCGCACCATATGAGGGCCGGCAGCGAGAACGCCAGCGAGCCGGGACCTTTGATCCAGTAGCTGATGGCCTCCAGCGCAATGACAGACAGCAAAGGCAGGACGCGGCGCATGGGGGAGGGCTCGGTCCAGTTCGGTGCAGGCTGCTTGCGTGTCGGCCAGGCCAGAACAATGGGTAAAAATGTCATGTAGTTCAGCCACTCGCTGCTCAACCACATGGAGAAAGCCTGCCAGTGCGGTGTTCCGAACACGGCAGTCACCACCGGCCCGCCCAGTATTGCTGCTGCCAGTGCGCCCATGCCGCTGCCGACAAAGAGCAGCAAGGCGGAAGACTGGCGTTGCATGAACAAGGTGGCGCGGCTTTGCCTGTGCATCAGCGCCCAGGCCATTCCGACGCCCGCCATATTGGCCATGCTCAGCAGGATCGCCACATCGAGCCGGCTGCCTGTCAGCAGATCCGCAGCGATATAGCCTGCCGAGACCGCCAGGATCGAGCCAGGACGCAGCCAGCCAGGCTTGTGCAGAAGCACCCCCAGCAGGAGCGCGTTGGCTGGCCAGATCGCCGAGAAAAACCCCAAAGGACGTCCCAGGATACCGAGTAAGGCTGCCACGAACACCATGCATCCCAGGGCGAGCGCGACCGTCCATGCCTGGGTGGCGGTGGTCTGTAGCGAAGGCGTTTGCTTGGGTGAGGAAGCTTCGGTCATGGAGGGGGATGCCGCGAGCGTTTCGTGTCGTGCTTTTCAGTGGCTGTTGGTGGATTTCGATGCCAATCGCCAAAGATGCCGGTTGTTGTCGCTCAATGTGCTGATGTTTTAACAAAAACATACAGAAAATCGGCCTCTTGCGCTGCATTGCAGTGGGCAATTGACGAAATTTTTCAATTGAAGGTTTCAATGGTGAAATCTGAAAGCAAAAAAGCCAGAGACTGGCTCTGGCTTTTTTGTGTTCTGCTGCAGCAGATGGAGTCGAAGGCTTAGACCCCGCGTGCGCGATCGGCCTTGAACTGGGTGCGAAACTGGGCAAAGCTGCCTGCGTCCAGCGCGTTGCGGATTTCCTGCATCAGGTTCAGGTAATAGTGCAGATTGTGGATGGTGGTGAGCATGGGGCCCAGCATCTCGCCGCAGCGGTCCAGATGGTGCAGATAGGCGCGGCTGAAGCCTTCGCGGCCGCCATCGTCCCAGCTCACGCCGCTCTTGCCCGCGCAGGCATGGCAGGTGCAGGTGGTGTCTATGGGCTGGTGATCCACCTTGTGACGAGCGTTGCGGATCTTCAGATCGCCGTAGCGCGTGAAGATGGTGCCGTTGCGTGCATTGCGGGTAGGCATCACGCAGTCAAACATGTCCACGCCATCGGCCACGCCTTGCACCAGGTCTTCGGGTGTGCCAACGCCCATCAGGTAGCGCGGCTTGTTGGCGGGCAGCAGATGCGGCGTGTGGGCCATGATCTCCAGCATTTCGTCCTTGGGCTCGCCCACGGAGACACCACCCACGGCATAGCCGGGGAAATCGATTTCCAGCAGACCCTGCAGCGATTCCTCGCGCAGATTGGTGTACATGCCGCCCTGCACGATGCCGAACAAGGCATTGGGGTTTTCCAGGCGCTGGAACTCCTCCTTGGAGCGCTTGGCCCAGCGACGGCTCATCTCCATGGACTTGCGCGCTTCGGCTTCGGTGGTCTTCTTGCCGTTGGTTTCGTAGGGCGTGCACTCGTCGAGCTGCATGACGATGTCCGAATTCAGAATCGTCTGGATCTGCATGCTGACCTCGGGCGACATGAACAGCTTGTCTCCGTTCACGGGGCTCTGGAAATGCACGCCTTCTTCGGTGATCTTGCGCATAGCACCCAGCGACCAGACCTGGAAGCCCCCCGAGTCGGTCAGTATGGGCTTGTCCCACTTCTCGAAGTCGTGCAGACCGCCGAAGGACTTCATGATGTCCAGGCCTGGACGCATCCACAGATGGAAGGTGTTGCCCAGGATGATCTGTGCGCCCATTTCTTCGAGGCTGCGCGGCATCACGCCCTTGACGGTGCCATAGGTGCCCACGGGCATGAAGATGGGGGTCTGGACCTTGCCGTGATTAAGCGTCAAGGTGCCACGGCGCGCGTGGCTGGTCGGGTCGGTCTTGAGAAGGTCAAACTGCAGCATAGCCCGCTATTTTCCCAGATGCCCGCAAGCACTGCTGCAATAGCCGGTGCTTGCCCCAGATTCGCAACCCGTCTTTGCAGCCTGGGCCTACACTGGTGCGCAAGACGAACAGGAGGTTGCCATGCTCAAGATCATGATTGCGGTGGATGGATCGGATGTCGCACTTGAGGCCGTACGCCACGGCATCAAGCTTTTGCAGAGCGGACTGGATGCTCACTTTGTGATAGCTCATGTGCAGAAGGAGGCCACGCTGCTGGAGCTTGCAACCACAGATTCAGATCTGATCGCCAACGCCAGCATCGAAGCCGGCATGGATCTGGTGGCGCCTGCACAGGATCTTCTCAAGGAAGCCGGGGCCTCCTATGAAGTGGAGATCAGCCTGGGCGAAGAGGCCAATACCCTGATCGATATTGCCGAGAGCAATGAATGCGATCAGATCATCATCGGTGCCACGGGCCAGAGCGGCCTGGGCAGCATTCTGATCGGCTCGGTCTCACGCGAGGTGGCCAGACACAGTCGGCTGCCGGTGACGATTGTGAAAATGCCCGAAGTGGCCGAGGCGGATGACAATTCCGCTGAAGATGCTGATTCCTGATTTGATAGCGCTATGTGATTGATCAATAAGCGCTGGAAGGAAATTTGATTGGAGGTCAGGCCGCACGGCGCTGCTGGCCGGATTCACGTCTTTGCCAGCTGCTGCGGCTGCCTGCACGATGGGCTGCAAATTTGCCATGCGGCATGCTGGCCAGACGCATCAGCATCCAGCGGCAATAGCCTTGCACGCTCAGGCATTTGTTGATTTCTTCTTCGGGCAGCGGCCCGGAGACCACGACCAGCCGGTTTGCGCCTTCCCAGTCTCCTGCCATGCGCAGCCGGCGTTGCGCGCCCATGGCCCAGGAGTGAATGCGGGTGGGGTGACCATGCTGGTGCACGCGGCCTGTGATTCGGTCAAACGCGATGGCGACCAGCTCGGTCTTGAGGCGATAGGGGCGCTCTCCCGTGATGGCGTTGGGCGCATCACGCATGTCGTAGAGATAGTAGAACCCGGACTTGAGCCGATATCGCAGATGCAGTAAATCCATGAACCATGCCCCCAAGCCTGTGTCACGCAGGACTGCGTGCAGGACATTCTCCATGAAATTGTCACAAAACGGTGTTTTTTCGGGCTCAGGCACTTTCTGGCGAGCTCAGCACCTGTCTGAGCTTGCCCAGTTGTTCATACAGATCGCTGGCGTTTTTGCTGCCCAGTGGAGTCAGCAACTGCTCAAGCCATAGCTCATGCGCGGCAGCCATGGCCTTGAACTGCTTTTTACCCGAGCGGGTCAGGCGCACGATCATGGAGCGGCGGTCTTCCTCGTCAGCCACTCGTTCCACCCAGCCTTCGGCCACCAGTTGATCGGTCAGTCCGGTCACATTGCCGCCGGTCACCATCAGATATTCCGACAGGGTCTTCATGCGCAGACCTTTGGGAAAGCGGCTGAGTTGTGCCAGGTAGTCAAAACGAGGCAAGGTCGTGCCGAACTCTGTGCGTAGCTGGCTGCGAATGACTTGCTCGATCTGTGTGCTGCAGGTCAGCAGGCGAAGCCACAGGCGCACGGCCTGATGGTCGGAGTGGGACAGGCCAGCCTCGCGTCCCGGGGCTTCGGGCATGTCGATGGAGAAATCCGGATTGTGTTGGGCCATGGTTGGCATGGTGCGCAAACTAACGTGCTTTGGGTTCAGGGTTTGGCCGGATTCTAGTGAAAATTTCATGCATTAATAATTTAGATATAAAGTAATTTTTCAAAAGCCAGGAACGGATCACTGTCATGAAAATTGTCTGCATAGGTGGTGGCCCCGCCGGCTTGTACTTCGCTTTGCTGATGAAGCAGATGAGCCCTGAGCATGAGGTGACGGTGGTGGAGCGCAACAAGCCCTACGACACCTTTGGCTGGGGCGTGGTTTTCTCCGATGCCACCATGGACAATATGCGCGACTGGGACCCGGTGACAGCCGCGCAGATCGAGCAGGCTTTCAACCATTGGGACGATATCGAGTTGCTGTTCAAAGGGCGCAAGATTCGCTCCGGAGGACATGGTTTTGTGGGGATTGGCCGCAAGCATCTGCTCAATATCCTGCAAGCACGATGCGAACAGCTGGGTGTGAACCTGGTGTTCGAGACCGATGTGCAAAGCGACGAGGACTATCCGGATGTCGACCTTGTGATTGCCTGCGATGGCGTGAACTCGCGCATCCGCAGCAAGTACGCCGACATCTTCAAGCCCGATATCGTCACCCGCCCCAATCGCTATATCTGGCTGGGGACGAACAAGGTCTACGAGGCATTCACCTTTGATTTCGTGCGCACGCCACATGGCTGGTTTCAGGCGCATATCTACAAGTTCGACGACAAGACCTCGACCTTCATCGTGGAGACCACGGAGGAATGCTGGAAAGCCAGCGGTCTCGACACCGCCGATCAAGAGCAGTCCATTGCCTTCTGTGAAAAGTTGTTCGCGGACAATCTTCAGGGCGAGAAACTGATGACCAATGTCCGCCATTTGCGCGGCTCGGCCTGGATCAACTTTCAGCGCGTGGTCTGCGATCAGTGGTGGTTGAAAAACCGCAAGGGCAGCCATGTGGTGCTGATGGGCGATGCCGTGCATACGGCACATTTCGCCATTGGCTCAGGAACCAAGCTGGCGATCGAGGATGCGATCGAGCTGGCACGCCAGTTCAAGCAGCGGGGTGATGCGGCTGCGCATATTCCCGAGGTGCTGGCGGCCTATCAGGAAGCGCGTCGCGTTGAGACGCTGCGCATTCAGAATGCGGCCTGGAATGCGATGGAGTGGTTCGAGGTCTGCGGCCAGCGCTATTGCGACCAGCTGGAGCCCGAGCAGTTCATGTATTCCATGCTCACGCGCAGTCAGCGCATCAGCCATGAAAACCTGCGCCTGCGTGATGCGCAGTGGCTTGGTGGTTATGAGAAATGGCTGGCCGAAAGAAACGGTGTCGCGGTCGATGCCAAGGCGCCGCCGCCCATGTTCCTGCCCTATACCCTGCGCGGCATCACGCTGAAGAACCGTATCGTGGTCTCTCCCATGGCGCAGTACTCTGCGGTTGATGGCGTGCCTGGTGAGTTTCACCTCGTTCACCTGGGGGCGCGTGCGCTTGGTGGCGCCGGTCTGGTGTTTGCCGAGATGGCCTGTGTCAGCCCCGAGGGGCGCATCACGCCCGGCTGCCCAGGTACTTATAGCGCTGAGCAAAAGCAGGCCTGGAAACGCATCAGCGACTGGATTCACACCAACACCGATGCCAAGTTCGCCATGCAGATCGGCCATGCGGGTGCCAAGGCCTCGACGCGGCTGGCCTGGGAAGGTACGGATCTGCCGCTGGAGCAGGGCAACTGGCCCGTCATGGCAGCGTCGGAGCAGCAATATCTGCAGGGAGTGAGCCAGATCTCCAGGGCCATGACACGCGCCGACATGGATGAGGTGCTGCAGCAGTTTGTGCATGCTGCGCAAATGGCGGCCGACATAGGCGTGGACTGGCTGGAGCTGCACTGTGCGCACGGCTATCTGCTGTCGGGCTTTATCTCGCCGCTGACCAATCAGCGCAGCGATGAATATGGCGGCAGCCTGGAAAACCGCTTGCGCTACCCGCTGGAAGTGTTCAAGGCCATGCGCGCCGTTTGGCCGCAGGACAAGCCCATGTCCGTGCGTATCTCGGCTCATGACTGGGTGCCTGGCGGCATCACGCCCGAAGATGCGGTACAGATTGCCAAGGCCTTCAAGGCCGCAGGTGCCGATCTGATCGACTGCTCATCGGGGCAGGTCAGCAAGCTCGAAAAGCCGGTGTTCGGCCGCATGTATCAAACCCCGTTTGCAGACCGCATCCGACAAGAGGCCGGTATTGCGACCATGGCCGTGGGCGCGATCAGCGAGGCCGACCATGCCAACAGCATCATTGCTGCAGGACGTGCCGATCTGTGTGCGATTGCCAGACCGCATCTGGCCAATCCGGCCTGGACGCTGACCGAGGCCGCCAAGATAGGCTACACGCCTATCGTCTGGCCCAAACAATACTTCCAAGGCAAGCGCCAGATGGAAGCCCTGTTCGAGCGCGAAAAGGCCTTGAAATGAAGCGCCCCCTGAGTCGCTGCGCGCCTTCCCCCCACTCTCCACACGCTGCGCGCTATGGGAGGGGGCGACACCCGTGGCGTGGGGCGGCTCTTCCTTGGTGTCCGAGGGGCGGTTCGCGCCAGTTTCGTGAGCGATGGAGAACTCAATGACAGGCGATCGGAACGATCAACATCAACATGCGCTGGTGACGGGCGCGGGCCAAGGCATTGGCGAGGCGATTGCACGCCAGTTGCTGGCGCAGGGCGCTCGCGTCACGGTGCTGGGGCGTCGCGCCGAGCCGCTGCAAAAACTGGTGGAAGAACATCCCGGTCAATGCCGGATGGTGCTGGCCGATGTGGCGGATGAAGCACAGGTGAAAACGGCGTTTGAAAAGGCAGTGGCTGCGCAAGGTGCCATCAGTATCCTGATCAACAACGCAGGTCAGGCCGGCAGTGCACCGTTCATGAAGATGGATGCCGCGCATTGGCAGCAGATGCTGGCCGTCAACCTGAGTGGCACCATGCACTGCATCCAGCAAGTGCTGCCGGCCATGTCCGCTACGGGCTGGGGACGTATCGTCAATGTGGCCAGCACGGCTGGTTTGGTGGGCTATGCCTATGTCGCAGCCTATGTGGCGGCCAAGCATGGCGTGGTGGGCCTGACACGAGCCCTGGCGCTGGAGTACGCCAAGACCGGGATCACCGTCAACGCCGTCTGCCCCGGCTATACCGAAACAGAGATTGTCAAAACCAGCATTGACCGCGTCGTAGCCAAGACCGGTCGCACACCAGAGCAGGCAATGGCCGAGTTCGTCAAATCCAACCCCCAAGGCCGCCTGGTACAGCCGCACGAGGTGGCGGACGCCGTGCTGTGGCTATGTGGGCGAGGCGCATCAAGTATTACCGGGCAAGCCATAGCCGTCGCTGGTGGCGAAGTCATGTGAACCGGATTTTTGGAGACAGACATGAGCGAATATGCAATCGATCCAGCGCTGCAAGCTGGCAATCACAAGCAGCTGGCGGGCTATAGGGCCACGCATTTCCAGTGGCAGGTGCAGGCTGGCGTGGCAACCATCACTCTCAATCGTCCGGAGCGCAAGAATCCGCTGACGTTTGATTCCTACGCCGAACTGCGCGACCTGTTTCAGCAGCTCAAGTGGGCGCAGGATGTAAAGGCCGTGGTGCTGGTCGGCGCGGGCGGCAACTTCTGCTCGGGCGGTGATGTGCACGAAATCATCGGTCCGCTGGTCGCGCTCAAGGCTCCCGAGTTGCTGATGTTCACCCGCATGACGGGCGAACTGGTCAAGACCATGCGAGCCTGCCCCCAGCCCATCATTGCGGCAATCGATGGCGTATGTGCGGGGGCAGGGGCCATCATGGCCATGGCCTCGGACATGCGCCTGGGCACTGCGCGCAGCAAGACCGCATTCCTGTTCAACCGCGTGGGGCTGGCGGGCTGCGACATGGGGGCCTGCGCCATGCTGCCGCGCATCATTGGCCAGGGCCGTGCGAGTGAGTTGCTCTATACGGGGCGCAGCCTGGGCGGAGAGGAGGGTGAACGCTGGGGCTTCTTCAACCGTCTGAGCGAACCTGAGAGCGTGCTGGCCGAGGCGCAGAGGCTGGCCGCCGATCTGGCTGCCGGTCCCAGCTTTGCCAACGGCATTACCAAGACCATGCTGCACCAGGAATGGGCCATGACGATTGAGCAGGCCATCGAAGCCGAAGCCCAGGCCCAGGCCCTGTGCATGCTGACCGAGGATTTCTCGCGTGCCTATCACGCGTTTGTCGCCAAGCAAAAGCCAGTCTTTCAAGGAAACTGATATGGCAGACACCAGCTATTTGAAGTGGCCTTTTTTTGAAGCTCATCACGCTCGTCTGGCCCAGTCGCTGGATGCCTGGGCCAGGCAGAACATTGCGCATTCCCATGGCCCCGATGTGGATGCCGAATGCCGGCAACTGGTCAAGGCCCTGGGCGAGGCCGGCTGGCTGCGTCATGCGGTTGCGGGTGAGATCCATGGCGGCGCAGGAGAGCAGATCGACACCAGAGCCATCTGCCTGATCCGGGAGACTCTGGCGCGTCATAGCGGGCTGGCCGACTTTGCGTTTGCCATGCAGGGCCTGGGCTCGGGAGCGATCTCTTTGGCGGGCAGCGAAGAGCAGAAAAAACGCTATCTGAGCCTGGTGGCCAGGGGCGATGCGATCTCAGCCTTTGCGCTGTCCGAGCCCGACGCCGGCTCGGACGTGGCGGCCATGGCCTGCGAGGCCAGGCTGGAAGGTGATCACTATGTCATCAACGGCGAGAAGACCTGGATTTCCAACGGGGGGATTGCCGACTTCTATGTCGTTTTTGTGCGTACCGGCGAGGCTGCGGGTTCGCGTGGTCTGTCGGCACTGATCGTGGAGGCCGGCACCCCGGGCTTTGAGATTGCCGAGCGTATCAACGTCATCGCGCCACACCCGCTGGCGCGTTTGAAGTTTTCGAACTGCCGCGTGCCTGTCGCCCAGCTCGTGGGCGCGGCCGGCGAGGGCTTCAAGGTGGCGATGCGCACGCTCGATGTGTTCCGCACCTCGGTGGCCGCCGCATCGTTGGGCTTTGCGCGTCGTGCCATGGATGAGGCATTGCAGCGCGCGACCAGCCGCAAGATGTTCGGCGGCGTGCTGGCTGATTTTCAGCTCACCCAGGCCAAGCTGGCGCAGATGGCCACGCAGATCGACAGTGCGGCGCTGCTGACCTATCGCGCAGCCTGGTTGCGTGACCAGGGCGAGAACGTGACAAGGGAAGCCGCCATGGCCAAGATGACGGCGACGGAAAACGCCCAGCAGGTGATCGATGCCGCCGTGCAGATCTGGGGCGGCCTGGGCGTGGTCAGCGAGCAGCCTGTGGAGCGCCTTTACCGGGAGATTCGCGCCCTGCGCATCTACGAAGGCGCGACCGAGGTGCAGCAGCTCATCATTGGGCGTGACCTTATCAAAAGTCATAGCTGATGGCGCTTTTGTATCAAGCGTTTGATCCTGTTTTCGCCTGAAAGATCGGAATCATGTCTTACACCGCGCATATCGATACCTTTGCTGCCGACAACCTGCCACCGCCCGAGCAGCAGCCCGAGTTCATTTTTGAGCTGCCCGAGCTGCGGTTCCCCGAGCGCCTGAACTGTGCCGTGGAGCTGCTGGATAGACATGTGAGCGAGGGGCGCGGCGACCGTTTGTGCATTCAGGCCGAAGGCCTGCGCTGGAGCTATGCGGATCTGCAGCTCAAGGCCAATCGCATCGCCAATGTGCTGACGCAGGAGCTGGGTCTGCAGCCGGGCAACCGCGTGTTGCTGTGCGCACCCAACAATCCCATGATGGTGGCCTGCTGGTTTGGCGTCATCAAGGCCGGGGGCATTGCCGTGGCCGCCATGCCGCTGTTGCGGGCCAAGGAGCTGTCCACCATCATCGACATAGCGCAGATCAGCCATGCGTTGTGCGATGCGGCGCTGCGCACCGAGGTGCTGGGTGCGCAGGAAAAAACCAGCACGCTCAAGGCCGTGCGCTATTTCAACAGTGTGGAAGCCGATGCCCTGGAGCGCCTGATGGAGCAGGTGGGCGATGACTTCCAGGCCGTGGAAACTGCAGCGACCGATACCTGCCTGCTGGGCTTCACCTCGGGCACCACGGGCGTGCCCAAGGCCACCATGCATTTTCATCGCGATGTGATGGCGGTCTGCGCCTGCTGGCCCGTGCATACGCTGCGTGCCAATGCCGACGATGTGTTCATAGGCAGTCCTCCGCTGGCATTCACTTTCGGGTTGGGTGGGCAGGTGCTGTTCCCTATGTCCATCGGGGCCAGCATGGCCTTGCTGGAGAAAGCCGGCCCCGTGCAATTGGTCGATGGCATTGAGCGATTTGGTGCCAGTGTGGTGTTCACGGCGCCCACGTCCTACCGTGTGATGGCCCAGCAGGGCGAACGCATCCGCCGCACCCGGCTGCACAAATGCGTGTCGGCGGGCGAGGCCTTGACCGCCTCCACACGCGCGCTGTGGAAGGAGGCGACCGGTATTGAAATCATTGACGGCATCGGTTCTACCGAGATGCTGCACATCTTCATCTCGCACCGCGAAGAGGAGGCTCGTCCCGGTGCCACCGGCAAGGCCGTGCCCGGCTATCGTGCCAAGGTGGTGGATGATGCGGGGGTCGAGGTACCGCCCGGCACCGTGGGCAGGCTGGCCGTGCAGGGACCAACGGGATGCCGCTATCTCAACGACAGCCGTCAGACCAAGTATGTGAGCCGGGGCTGGAATCTGACGGGCGATGCCTATCTGATGGATGTCGACGGCTATTTCGTTTATCAGGCACGCACCGACGACATGATCATCTCGGCCGGATACAACATCGCTGCACCCGAAGTCGAAGAGGCCCTGATGCAGCACGGTTCTGTGGCTGAATGCGCGGTGATTGGCGTGGCCGACAGCGAGCGAGGCCAGATCGTCAAGGCCTTTGTGGTGCTGCGTGCCGGCCATGTGGCCAGCGATGCCATGGTCATGGAGCTGCAGGATTTTGTGAAGAGCCGGGTCGCGCCCTACAAATATCCACGGGCCGTACAGTTCGTCGATCAGCTGCCGCGCACGGCCACGGGCAAGTTGCAGCGCTTTCGCCTGCATCAAACCTGATTGCTATGTTTTTAAAAGCTGCATGCGCCTGATTGAAAAGCGCTGCAGGCAGATTTTGCTGAAGGAATTGTTTGGGTATGAATGAAGTGGCAATGGCTTCAAAACGCTTTGTGACGCAGGTGCCGATTCGTTTTGCGCACTGCGATCCAGCGGGCATCATCTTCTTTCCCCAATATCTGGTGTTGTTCAACGGGCTGGTCGAAGACTGGTTCAACCAGGCGCTGGGCCTGAGCTATGCGGACATGCTGGACAAGGACAAGGTGGGCCTGCCCATCGTGCATCTGGAGTGCGACTTTCGTGTCATCACCCGCATGGGTGAAACCGTGAGTCTGGGCCTGTCGGTTGCCAAGCTAGGCAATCGTTCGCTGACGCTCGATGTGGATTGCACAGGTCCTGAGGGACAGCTGCGCGTGACGGCGCAGAAAGTGCTGGTCTTCACCAGTCTTCAAACCCATCAGGCCATCACTGCGCCGCAACATATCCGCCACGCAATCGAGCGTTGGCAAAGTTCATCCAATCCAACAGAAAACAGGAGTTGAACATGCAAGTACTGCTGCCTCCGGGCTGGCCCCGGCCCAAGGGATATGCGAATGGCGTGGCCGTCAGCGGCCGCCAGATCTATGTGGCCGGCATGATAGGCTGGGACGCCGAAGGCCGGTTTCATACCGACGACCTCGCGGCGCAGGCCAGACAGGCCCTGCACAATATCGTCGAGGTGCTGCAGGCCGGTGGAGCCAGGCCCGAACATATCGTGCGCATGACCTGGTATATCACCGACAAGAAGGAGTATCTGGCGCAGCAGGCCGAGATCGGCAAGGCCTATCGCGAGCTGATCGGCTCATTCAGCGTGGCCATGACGGCCGTGCAGGTGGCCGCCTTGATCGAGGACCGGGCCAAGGTGGAGATCGAGGTGACTGCAGTCGTGCCCGACTGATTGGCAATCTGGGCACGCATAGCCGCTGGGCCTTGGGCGCAGCGGTTTTTTTACGGCTGCTGCTTTGCAGTTTTACCGTTGTGCAGCGCGGTTTGCATTGGGGCAGCGGAGGCCGAGCTATCCTCGCGCCCAAGGAGCTACCCTCCAGCCGTTGCAAGCCCGCTGTTTTGTGAGATGCCATGAAGCCGATATTTGACCCGTACCGACGCCATGTTCTTCAAGGCATGCGTGCCGCAGCATTGCTGACGGGGGGCGCCATGCTGCTAAGTGCCTGTGGCAAGAAGACACCCAAGGCCGCAGCCGTTCCTGCCGGGGCTACCGTGTTGGCGCTTGGAGACACCTTGACACAAGGTGTTGGCGCCAATGCAGATGCCGGCTACCCCACCCTGCTGGCCGAGCGCACGGGCTGGAAGGTGGTGAATGCCGGTGTTTCGGGCGAGACCAGCAAACAGATTGCGGACCGTCTGCCGGGGCTGCTCGATGAGCACGGGCCATCGTTGGCGATTCTGTGCGCCGGTGGCAACGACTGGCTGCAGCGCAGGAGCGAGCAAGTTGTGCAAGGCGAGATCACGCGCATGCTGCAGCTGTGCAAAGCCAGGGCGACGCCCGTGCTGCTGGTGGCCGTGCCGGAGCTGAGCCTGAGTGCAGCGTTGACGGGGCGCATGAAGGATCACTTCATCTACCAAACCTTGGCCAAGGACAACCGGGTGGCATTGTTGGCCGATGCCTGGAGCGAGGTGCTGGGCAATAGTGCCTTGCGCGCCGATCAGGTACATGCCAATGCCGCAGGCTATGCGCGGTTTACCGAGTTGCTGGTGGCTCAGGCCCGGGCTTCTGGCTTTCTGGCGTAAATCACGGCTCGGCCCAGCGGCTGCGGACCAGGCAGGTTTCAGAAGTCCAGCAGGCTCAGGCCCACGCTGAGTACCGTGCGCTTGTTGTTGTAGTCGATCAGACTGTCGCCATAGCCGCTGAACAGCTGAACATGCAGGCGCAGATTGCTCTTGCCGCCGTTCCAGCCTTCGCCCAGGGTGCGCAGCCACTCGATACGACCGGATCCCTTGCCCTGGCCCAGCGAGCCGCGTGCAGTCAGGCCCAGATAGTTCTGCTCGTTGACGTTCCAGCCCAGCTTGACTTCACCACGACCGATGTAGTCCTGGATATGGGGGTTGTCGTCCTCAAGCGCGCTCTCCTTCATGCGCTGCCAGGCTTTCAGATGCAGCTGCCAGCGGTTGCCCAGCTCGGCCCCGGTCATCAGATACCAGCGGTTCCAGCTGCGCGACAGCGGGTTGCTCTGGCCGTTCGACTGATGAGCTATGCCTATGCCCGAGTAGCGCCAGCGCCAGCCCAGCGGAAGCTGGGCGTCCGTCGGGTAGACATAGAACACCTCGGGCTCGTGGTCGGTGGTGCGGAAGGGCCGCGAGATATCGCCGTTGAACAGCTGCCAGTAGGACTGCTGGGTATAGCCGAACCACAGCGAATCCTTGCCTGTCGAAGTGGGGCCGGTCAGCAGGCCGGAAGCAATCTTGGTGCGGGCCGAGAGCTGCAGGCGCATCTCGTGCTTCTGGTATGGCTGCTCGGTCGTCAGGCCGCGACTGGGCGAATAGGGTTGCTGATTGACCTCGTCGCCCACGACCACGGAAACGGACATGGGGCGGTAGCCGCGGAAGTTGAAGGTGCCGCAGTCCGTGCCGGGCTCCAGTTCGTAGTAGCGCGAGACCTCGGTGTAGCGAGGATCGCGACAGCCGCCGTTGGTAGGCGAGAGACCCAGGCCGCTGTCGGCGCCGGCTGTGCTCGCCGTCGCTGAGCTGGCTGGCGTGGCGTGGTTTGCCGAGGCAGGATCCGGTGCTGCTTGTGCGCTGGCCGCTGGGGCACTCCAGCTGGTAGCGGGTGGCGCAACAGCCGGGCTTTGCTTGACTGCCCAGGCGTCGAAACATGCCAGACGGTCGGTGTTGCTGGTGGTGGCTGCGCATTGCTGCCAGCTTTCGGGGGAGGGTAGTTCTGCGCTGTTGGCGGTAACTGGGTTCAAGCCGCCGACCAGCGCCAGGCCGATGCTCAGGGACAGGGGATGCGGGGTGAAAAAGCGAATACTCATGGGATCAATCAATGCACAGGCCGGTTGCGGTTGGCAACACCCAGCCCTGCTCAGGGTTGGGCCTTGCGCATGATGAACGCACGTGGTGGAACATTTTCTCCCTCCTGGTAACTGCCGTGAATTTCTGTACCGCAGCTGCCCTTGACCACCTCGCCCAGCCAGGTGCCGGTGATGCGTGAGCCGTCTGCGCTTTCTTCAAGCGTGACCGTGCCCTCGTTCACATCGCCCACCATGGGATGGTTGCTGCCCAGGCGGCTGACGCTGCCTTTGACATTGCCTTGCCATTCGGGATGCGGGCCCAGCACCATGAGGGCGGTTCCCTCACTGCCGGCGACGGAACCCACCCATTCCCCTTGCAACTGCTTGTCGCTCATCTGCCAGTCTCGCGCACAAGTGCTGGTAGGCTTGGAGTCAAACTGCGCGCAAGCGTTGATGGATAAAGCGCTGGCAGCTATGAAAATCAAGGTTCTAAAGGTCATCTCGGCTCTTCAGTTGGCGGCGCCTGGCGCAGCCTGGCTCTTGCGCGCGGCAAATTCTTCGCGCAGCTTGCGCAGCTTCTCGCGCGGGTCTTCCTTGGCCGTGGCCGCATCGAGGCCCATCTCCTTGATGAAGCGGCTGGGTTGGCAGGCCACCATCTCACGGCCCTTTTTGCGGCGCTTGGTCCAGCTCACGGCCAGCGTGCGCTGGGCGCGGGTGATGCCCACATACATCAGGCGGCGCTCTTCCTGCAGCCGTGCTGCCGTTTCATCGCTGACCTGCTGCTGCTTGCCGTCGTCATCGTCCAGCTTGAATGGCAGCATGCCCTCGGTCACGCCGACCTGCATGACATGGGGCCATTCCAGACCCTTGGAAGCGTGGAGGGTGGAGAGCACGACCATGTCCTGCTCCTTCTCGCGTTCGCTGATGGTGGAGAGCAGGGCGATGTTCTGCGAGACCTCCAGCAGGCTCTTGACCTCGGTCTGGGTGCCGGCGCCTGCAGCATCTTCTATCTGGCCGCCAGCACGCTGGGCCATCCAGTCGCAGAACTCCAGCACATTGCTCCAGCGCGCGGCAGCGACAGACTCGCTGTCTTCGCTGTCATACAGATACTGTTCGTAGCCAATTTCCTTGAGCCAGTCGATCAGAAAGCCGCGCGAGGCCTCAAACCCCAGGGTGTGGCGGGCGCGGTATTCCAGGTCGTTGATATAGCGGCCGAATTCCAGCAGGCTCTCGAAGGCCTTGCGCGGCAGCGCCTCCTCCAGCATGGCATTGAACAGCGAGCCGAACATGCTGAGCTTGTGCGCGGCAGAGAATTCCCCGAGCTTGCCCAGCGTGGTGTGGCCTATGCCGCGCTTGGGCGTGCCTATGGAGCGCAGAAAAGCCGGGTCGTCGTCGTTGTTGATCCAGAGGCGGAACCAGGCGCACAGGTCCTTGATCTCGGCGCGGTCGAAAAAGCTGGTGCCGCCCGAAACCTTGTAGGGGATATTGGCCTTGCGCAGCGCCTTCTCGAAGGGCTTGGCCTGGTGGTTGGCGCGGTAGAGGATAGCGAAGTCCTTCCACGCGGGCTGCGGGTTCATATTGGCGCGCAGGCCCTGAATGCGGGCCACGGCGCGCTCGGCCTCATGCTCTTCGGTGTCGCAGTCGACGATGCGCACGGGTTCGCCCTCGCCGAGCTCCGAAAACAGTGTCTTGGGAAACAGCTTGGGGTTGGGGCCGATCACATTGTTGGCCGCTCGCAAAATGGCGCTGGTGGAGCGGTAGTTCTGCTCCAGCTTGATGACCTTGAGCTGCGGAAAGTCCACGGGCAGCTTCTTGAGATTGTCCAGCGTAGCGCCGCGCCAGCCGTAGATCGACTGATCGTCGTCGCCCACCGCCGTGAAGTGAGCGCGCTCGCCCACCAGGAATTTGAGCAGCTCGTACTGCGTGGCATTGGTGTCCTGGTACTCGTCCACCAGCACATGGCCCAGCAGGCGTTGCCATTTCTCGCGCACCTCGGGGTGGCCGCGCAGCAGGCGCATGGGCATGCCGATCAGGTCGTCGAAGTCCACGCTCTGGTAGGCGGTCAGGCGCTCTTCATAGCGCTGCATGATGAGAGCGGTGCTGCGCTCGTTGTCGTCCTGGGCCATGGCCAGGGCCTTGCGGCTGTCCCAGCCCTGGTTCTTCCAGCCGCTGATGGTCCACTGCCACTGGCGGGCCGTCGCCACATCGGTGGTGCCGCCCGCGCAGTCCTTGAGGATGCCGGTGACATCGTCGGTGTCCAGAATGCTGAACTGGGGCTTGAGACCGAGAATGTGGCCGTCCTCGCGCACCATGCGCACGCCCAGCGAGTGGAAAGTGCAGATCAGCACCTCCTTGGCCTGGCGGCCAATCAGACCGGCGGCGCGTTCGCGCATTTCGGCGGCGGCCTTGTTGGTAAAAGTGATAGCGGCAATGCGGCGCGGCGCCAGACCGGTTTCGATCAGACGGCCTATCTTGTGCGTAATCACACGGGTCTTGCCCGAGCCGGCGCCTGCCAGAACAAGGCATGGACCTTCGGTGTAATGCACGGCCTGGAGCTGAGCGAGGTTGAGACCAGCAGACATGAAGCAGAGTGACCCATCATCAAAAACAAGGACTGGGAGCATACCGCTTCGCTGTGAAGAGCCCTGATGACAGTGCTCACAACTGACAAAAATCAGGGACTCAGCGAGCGTTTCACCTACACGTGCGCTCTCCTGTTACTTGAATAATTGTTGTAATAAGGTGTTAGTTGTGTAGCGTGAAGATTGCATCGTGTCCGGCCTTGATCCCGACAGCGCCAGCGAATTTTCGATGGTTGAGGGATTCATTGTCTTTTCCTCAACCCTCAGGGTGTTGTGCATGGCGAGAACCATCGGTGAAGTGAGCTTGGCCGCAGAACTTTGGACGCCTGCCGTGCAGCAGCGCTTTGAAGCGCTGTTCGCCGTGGCCGCGCGCAAGTCGCTTTCCGGCTGGCGTCAGGTTCCGCGCCATGCGGCCGAAGTGCTGGTGATCGAAGGGCTGGAGAGCCTGCTGGCCAGGGCCGAGGCGAGAGCTCCTTGCGTGGTCTATCTCGGCGGCGAGCCGGCCATGCAGCCGCTGGGGCGTTCTTCCCAGGGCTGGGCAGTACATCTTGATGTGGACTTCACGCTGTCCGACCTGATCGACATGCTCGACCGTGCCGCGGTTTTCCTCATGGACTGGAGAGCCCGGCACAGGGCCGGTGAGCCCCTGCCGCTGCAGCGTGCCTTGCAAGAGCTTCAGTCGCAGGGAGTCGACTGTACGCATTGCTTTCAAATCAAATCCTGGGTCGCCTTGCCTGGCAGCGTCAACAGCGCGCAGAACATGCGTGCGCTGGCGCTGCTCGCGCGTGGGCCTATCGATGCCAGATCGCTGGCCGAGCACGCCGGCATTGAGATGTCGCAACTATCGACCCTGCTGTCCCTGCCTCAGATTCAGGCAGTCCTGCGCTGTAGTCTGCGCGGCTCCGAGGACCCCTCCGCTGCGCAGAAATCAATTACCCAGAAGCAGCCAGCCGCATCCGTGACGCGTCAATGGCTCAGCAGGCTGACGGGCTGGATTACCCGTGGAGGACGTACATGACATCTTTCATGCCCATGCAGCCCGGCCTGGGCCTGCTGCGGGTGAGTCTGCTGGGGCCCATGGGCGTGGGCAAGACCACGGCGCTGCGCAGCCTGTGCGGGGAATTCATGGCAGGCAGCGATGTGCGCAACCTGGACAAGGTGACGCACAGCAAGGAGTTCACCACGGTAGGGGCGGAGTTTGGCGAGATCGACCTGGGCTCTGGCGAGCGACTGCAGCTGGTAGGCAGCCCCGGTCAGGATCGTTTTGATTTCGTGCGCCGCTGGGTGCTTTCTGCATCGGTGGGAGCGCTGCTGATGGTGGACGTCAACGATGCGGGCGCGGTGGACTACGCCTGCGAGATGCTGACGGGGATCGCAGAGCTGGACCAGGCACCTTTGATGGTCATTCTCAGTTGCCGTCCCGCCAGCGGAGCAAGGCTGGAGGCATTCAGCTCCGCCCTGGTTGCCAAAGGCCATGACCTCACCCCGCTTGTTGAGGCTGATCCACGTGATCGCCAGCAGATGCTGGATGCCCTGAGCGTGCTGGCATCGCTGCTGTCCTTGCAAAGTCAGACTCTATGAAGACCCATAACTCTCTCGTGATTCCGCCACATGCCGTGGAGGCAGGTCGGGAAATCCTGGCGCGCGTGGTTTCCCCGGTGGCGGGCGTCCACATCGCCTTGCTCTGTACCCCTGACGGTTTCGAGATTTCAGCGCTGCGCATTCGCAGCGATCTGCCGACCGAACGACTGTCGGCCATGGCAGGCTCGCTCATGGCCATGGCCAAGGCTGTGGCCAATGAGATCGGACACAGGGATTGCAAGCGCCTGACCTTCGAGACGGAGTCGGGCACGGTGGTCTTCCAGGCGGTGAACGGCTCCTTCCCGGCCGTTCTCTGTCTGGTGGTGGATCAGAACGCCTTGCTGGGTCGTGCGCTTTGGGCGGCCGGTGAGGTTGCCACAGGGTACCTGCCCTCTTGATCACAGGTTCACTGGAGTTCTGAGTCTGAGTGGGTGCGCATCCGTCGCACGAGTTCCTTGTCTTGCTTTTCAAAAGGTGGATTTATGGCCTCTATCCAGGATTCTCTGAACGCTCTGATGACCGCAGACGGTGCTGTCTGTGGCGCTCTCGTGGACAGCGCAAGCGGCATGCTGATGGGCAGCGTCGGCGTCGGCGGCGGCGTGGACATGGAGCTGGCCGCGGCCGGCAACACCGAGGTCGTGCGTGCCAAGATCAAGACCATGCGCATGCTCAATCTCAACGACCAGATCGACGACATACTGATCACTCTGGGCAAGCAATATCACATCATCCGTCCCGTGGCCGCCAATGACGGCGTGTTCTTTTATCTGGTGCTGGACAAGGCTCGTGCCAACCTGGCGCTGGCGCGCCGCAAGACTGCAGATGTGGAAAAGGAACTCAAGCTCTGACGTGCTGTCCTTGTACCTGTCACAGCAGCCTGCCTTGCGCAGGCTTTGTTTTTGGGTAGGTCTGCACTGAAAAATTTTCATCGCAGGCCGTGAGGGGGTTGGAGTCGGGCGCTGTCACAATTTGTGCGTGTTGTCCGTTCTACTCATCACCTTTCCCTTCTTTGCCCTGGTGGCTTGCGGCTTTGCCGCCACATGGCGCGGCATCCTGCCCCAGGCAGCGATCCCCGGCCTCAATGCCTTTGTGCTGTACTTTGCGCTGCCCTGCATGCTGTACCGCTTTGGTGCGCAAACACCGATTCATCAGCTGCTCGACATCAACGTCACCCTGGTCTATCTGCTCTGTGCGGCGCTGATGGTGGGCACGACCGTGCTGCTGACACGCGCACGCCTGGGCTGGAACGATGCCGCATTCGGTGCACTGGTCGCTGCTTTCCCCAACACCGGCTTCATGGGCGTTCCCATGCTGGCGGCGCTGCTGGGCGCGCAGAGTGCGGGGCCGGTGATCGTGACCATGGCCATCGACATGGTCATCACCACCTCGGCCTGCATTGCGCTGTCGCGGCTCGATCTGGCGGGAGGGCAAGGAATCTGGCTGGCAGTGCGCAATTCGCTCAAGGGCATGGCGTCCAATCCCATGCCCTGGTCGATTCTGCTGGGCGGCCTGGCGTCGGCCATGGGCTGGGTATTGCCCGGCCCGGTGGACAAGACCGTGGCCATGCTGGCCGCAGCGGCTTCGCCGGTGGCCTTGTTCACCATAGGCGCGGTGTTGGCGCGCTCGCAGATGAACAGCCACGAACGCGTGGCAGCGCGCGACTATGTACCGATCGCGCTGGCCAAGCTTGTCGTCCATCCGCTGCTGGTTTGGGCCGTCGGACTGGCAGCGATCTCCATGGGACTGGGGCTTCAGCACGAAACTCTGGTGGTGCTGGTGCTGCTGGCAGCCCTGCCGTCCGCCAGCAATGTGTCGCTGCTGACCGAGCGCTACGGCGCCCACGGCGGCCGCGTGGCGCGCATCATCCTGGTGTCGACCAGCCTGGCCTTCCTCAGCTTCTCCGCCGCCGTGGCGCTGATGACCTGATCAAAAACAAGAGCGGCTTGCGCAAGACCAGCCTGCGCAAACCGCTGTTTTGGCTAAAAACCGCAAACAAGCACACCCCAACAAAGAGACACCGAGGAAGGGCCTAGGCGGCCCCGCCGCCCCGCACCGAAGGTGTCGTCCCCCTCCCGAAGAGAGAGGGGGAAGGCGCGAAGCGCCTCAGGGGGAGTGTTCAATACTCCCAGAACATCCGCTGCAGTTCCTTGGTGTTGGCGCCCTTGGTCAGCGCCAGCATGGTCAGCAGGCGTGCTTTTTCGGGGCGCATGTCGTGGGCGACCACCCAGTCGTACTTGTCGTCGGGCTGCTCGGCATTGCGCAGCACAAAGCCGTAAGGCACGCGTGACGAGCGCACGACGAACACGCCCTTGCCGCGGGCATCCTGCAGCGGCTTGACCATGCGGTCGGCCACCGAGCCATTGCCGGTACCGGCATGGACGATGGCCTTGGCGCCGGCATCGACCAGCGCATTCACGGCCGTGGGCTGGACGCTGCCATAGGCATAGACGATGTCCACCTGGGGCAGCTTGTCGATGTTGTCGATATTGAACTCGGAGTTCATGGTGTGACGCTTGACGGGCGCGCGGAACCAGTAGTTCTTGCCCTCGACCACCATGCCCAGCGGGCCCCACTGGCTCTTGAAGGCGCCGGTCTGGATGTTGATGTCCTTGTTCACATCGCGGGCGGTGTTGATCTCGTCATTCATTGTGACGAAGACGCCCTTGCCCCTGGCGTCCTTGGAGCCTGCCACGCTGACGGCATTGACCAGGTTCAGCGCGCCATCGGCGGACAGGGCAGTGCCCGGGCGCATGCTGCCGACCACGGCAATGGGCTTGTCGGTGTGAACGGTCAGACTCAGGAAGTAGGCTGTCTCTGCCAGCGTGTCCGTGCCGTGGGTGATGACGATGCCATCCACATCGGACTGCTTGGCCAGTTGCGAGACGCGCTTGGCCAGTGTCAGCAGATTGTCGTTGGTGAAGCTCTCGGAAGCGATCTGGAACACCTGCTCGCCGCGCACATTGGCGATCTGGGCCAGCTCGGGCAGGCCGGCCAGCAGCTTGTCCACAGGTACCTTGGCGGCTGTGTAGGTGGCGCTGTTGACGGTCGAGGCACCAGCACCCGCAATCGTGCCGCCCGTGGCCAGCACCACCACA
The DNA here is from genome assembly GCF_001010305.1 of Comamonas sp. E6. NCBI lineage: Bacteria > Pseudomonadati > Pseudomonadota > Betaproteobacteria > Burkholderiales > Comamonadaceae > Comamonas > Comamonas sp. E6. The sequence goes on along the minus strand of NZ_BBXH01000026.1, from coordinate 76,555 downwards.
TTGGGCTTGGCTGCCTGCGCCTTGGCCGCCTGCGCAGCCGCAGGCGATGCATCCTGCGCCAGAGCTGCGCCGGGGGCGGACAGAACGCCCAGAACGGCGATGGTGGCGGCCAGCAAGGACTGGCGGAAGACTTGTTTTTGCATGAAGTAGTGCTCCGTGATTGAATGAAACGGCCTCTTGTGGAGCCGAGCCTCACACCATGCAATAGCCATGCCGGCTTGCCCATTCGCGCAAATCCCGATGGATTTGCCAAGCGCCTGCGGTTTATATAAATTGATAGCTGTCAGCGCTTATGGGTAAAGGGCTAAAGAGCTAAAAACCTTAAATTTCAGACGACTTTAGATGCTGAGCGGATCCACATCCACCAGCCAGCGCACCAGCGGCCTGTGCTCGGGCAGCGTGCGCAGCCAGTGCAGATACTGCTGCCAGGCATTGAGAAAGCGCAGCAGGGCGCTGCGGTTGCCGGCTTCCAGCAGCATCTGGGCGCGCTCCACATTGGCCACGCGCTGCACCGCCATGGGGATGGGCGGGTAGATGAACACTTCGTCCAGATAAGGCAGCTTGGCCTCTCTGGCGACCTGGGTGGCGGCATTCAGAAAAGCCTGGGCAGCTTCCTGGGTGCGTGCATCGGCCCGGACTATGGCCTGAAAGGCATAGGGCGGCATGCCGGCGTCCAGCCGTTCCTTGAGTTGCTGCCTGGCAAACGCCGGATAGTCATGCTTGCGTAGTGCGGTGTAGACGGCGTTCTGAGGGTCATGGCTTTGAATCCACATCTCAGGATGGCTGCCCTGGGCCTTCACATATTGCGCATCGCGCCCGGCGCGCCCGGCGGCCTGCATCAGCAGGCAGAACAGCCGTTCCGGGGCGCGATAGTCGCTGGAGTACAGCGCGCTGTCGGGTTGTACGGCGGCCACCAGCGTGATGCGCCGGAAGTCATGGCCCTTGGCCACCATCTGGGTGCCGACCAGCACATCCACGTCGCCGGCATGCACCTGGGCCAGTTGCTGCTCAAGGCTGCCCTTGGCCTTGGTGGTGTCGGCGTCAATGCGCGCCACACGGGCCGGATTGCCGTCGGGGCGCTGCACATTGCGCAGCAGCCGCTCCAGCTCTTCCTGCAGCTGTTCCGTGCCCTTGCCCAGCGGCAGGATGTCGGGGTTGCCGCAACTGGGGCAGGCAAACGGCACGCGCTGGGTAAAGCCGCAGTGGTGGCAGCGCAGCGTGCGGTCGCCCTTGTGAAAGACCTGGTGGGCGCTGCAATGGGGGCAGTCGCTCTTCCAGTTGCAGTCGGCGCAGAACAGCACAGGGGCAAAGCCGCGGCGGTTGAGCAGAACCAGGCTTTGCTCGCCGCGCTTTACGCGCTCGGTAATGGCCTCGATCAGCGGTGGCGAGAACACGGCGCGCTTGGGTTGCTGGCCCATGTCCACCATTCTCACCCTGGGTAGACCGGCCGCGCCTGAGCCGGCCGCGCCAATGCTGGCCGCGCCGATACGGCTGGGCATATGCAGGCGCAGGTAGCGGCCGACATCGGGTTCCGAGGCATGCCAGCTCTCCAGCGATGGCGTGGCGCTGCCCAGTATGACCTTGGCGCCGGTATCGCGCCCGCGCCAGATGGCCAGATCGCGTGCTGAATAGCGTGCGCCCTCCTGCTGCTTGTAGCTGGCATCATGTTCCTCGTCGACCACGATCAGCCCCAGTTGCGGCACGCTGGCAAAAATGGCCATGCGCGTACCGAGCACGATGCGGGCGCGGCCCGTGTGAGCGGCCAGCCAGCTTTTGAGACGCTGCGGGTTGGTCATGCCGCTGTGCATGCTGACTACGGCGTCCTTGCCGTACTGAGGCACGAAGCGGGCGACAAATCGCTCTTCCAGCTGAGGCGTGAGGTTGATCTCGGGCACCATCACCAGGGCTTGAGCCTCCGGGTTGGCATCCAGCACGGCTTGCACTGCACGCAGATAAACCTCGGTCTTGCCGCTGCCAGTGCTGCCGTAGAGCAGGAACGGGCCGGGGTTTTGCTCAATTTGCTCGAAGACCGCCGATTGTTCGGCACTGAGGGCGAGCAGAGGCGTTGCGCTGTTGGTGTCCGGCGTGTGAGCCATCGTCTCGGTGCTCGCTTGTGCTGCTTCAGCGGCTTGTACCTTCTTGCGCTTGCCGGCTGGCGGCTTGGCTGTCTTGGGCGGAGCCAGCCGCCGAGCCAGCTGTTCGGGCGACATATCGCGCAACTGAGGCGGCAAGGCGGTGACGGCGATCTCGCCCAAGCTGCGCTGGTAATAGTGCGCGGCAAAAGCCACCAGCCGTCGCCAGGCCTGGTTCAGCGGTTCTATGCCCTGCAGCAGGCCGGCAATGCTGCGCAGTTCCACCCCGTCTGGAATGGCTTCGGGGGCGGCGGGCGTATCCCAGACCACACCCAACAACTCTCTTTTTCCCAGAGGAACGCGCGCCAAGCTGCCGGGCTCCAGCCATGCATCGCTAACGTAGCTCAACAGATCACCTACGGCGCTGTGGGCAGGGGTCTGGACGGCAACGTAAACGATATGGGACATGGAGTTGGATCGGGGGAAGGCGCTGCAGAGGCCGCCGTTCCTCAGAGCTATAGCAGATTTTGAGGCCTGCAAAGGCTTTGCGTTCTGTGGATAACTTTGTGAGAAACAATGTGCGCGAAAGGCCTGAGCAAGTCCTGTTCGTGCTTGCAAGCCGGCAGGATGGCGGAGTGGTTGAATAATTAATTTATTTAAAACAAAGACTTATATGTGTTCATGAGGCGATGAGGAGCTTGCTTTGGCAGAGTGTTGGCAGGGAGTCTGCCTCGCCATATCTGTGCATAAATCAGGCGGCGAGTCACTGTCAACCGAGAAGCTCCCTAAACCTAAATGCTTCCAAACCGCTGTGCAAAGTCCTTAACTTCTCAAAAAATAGCACTAGAGCCAGCAGCCATGAGGTATGCAGTTATCTTGAAGCATCCATATGTGGATAACTTCCGTCAATCGATGCCAAGGTGGATGAAAAAATAAAAAAGCGCCAAGCACTGCTGGCGCCGAGTTTTTCAGGGTCTGAGATTTAGTGATTTGAAATCAATGATTTGCTGCCGCTTTGCTGCATCTCAGACCGGCAATTGTCGCTCAATAACCATTTGATTTTATCGGGTGATTGAGGCCCGTTGTTCTGCAACAAATGCCTGGGAAGGCACTTGTTGCAGGGGGAGTCAGTCCTTTGTGCGCAGCAGGCTCGAGTGGCTGTGCACAGCTTCGACCAGCGCGGCCACATGTTCGGGCGGGGTGAACTGGCTGATGCCGTGACCCAGATTGAAGATGTGGGTGGGGCCGGTGGTGCTCTTGTCGGTATGAGGCTTGCCAAAGCTGTCCAGCACGGCACGCGCCTGGGCGGCGACCTGCTCGGGAGCGGCAAACAGCACGTTCGGGTCGATATTGCCCTGCAGCGCCTTGCCGGGGCCGCCGACCTCGCCGCCCACAATGGCGCGCGCCTTGCCCAGATTGGCCGTCCAGTCCAGACCCAGCACTTCGCAGTCGATGTCCTTCATGTCGGGCAGCCAGATGCCACCGCCCTTGGTGAAGACGATGCGGGGCACATCGCTGCCGTCCACACCGGTGCGTTTGAGCTGAGCCAGCACGCGCTTGGTATAGGCCAGGCTGAATTCCTGGAAAGCACCGTCGGCCAGCACGCCGCCCCAGCTGTCAAAAATCATCACGGCCTGGGCGCCGGCATCGATCTGGGCGTTCAGGTAGGCAGCCACGCTGTCGGCGTTGACTTCCAGGATGCGGTGCATCAGGTCGGGGCGCGAGTACATCAGCGACTTGACGGTGCGGTAGTCATCGCTGCCCTTGCCCTCGGTCATATAGCAGGCCAGAGTCCAGGGGCTGCCCGAGAAGCCGATCAGCGGCACACGGCCATTGAGCACCTTGCGGATATTGGTGACGGCGTCAAACACATAGCGCAGCTTGTCCATGTCGGGCACGGCCAGCTCGGCCACGGCGGCCTCGTCGCGCACGACCTTGGCAAAGCGCGGACCTTCGCCTTCGGCGAACGACAGGCCCAGGCCCATGGCGTCGGGCACGGTCAGGATGTCGCTGAACAGAATGGCGGCGTCCAGCGGGAAGCGATCCAGCGGCTGCAGGGTCACCTCGGTGGCGTAGTCCACATTGGTGGCCAGGCCCATGAAGCTGCCGGCCTTGGCGCGGGTGGCCTTGTACTCGGGCAGGTAGCGTCCCGCCTGGCGCATCAGCCACAGGGGCGTGTAGTCAGTAGCCTGGCGACGGCATGCGCGCAGGAAGGTGTCATTGGTCAGGGGGGCGAAACTCATATGCCGATTGTCGCCCACTCCGGCTTTCCCATTCACCACAATCCCGAGCGGCAATTCAGCTCTCTGTGCAGGTATGGCTGTTGCGAGGCCTTGTCACGAAAACGTCATCCAAATGTCGCGCAGGCTTCATCTGCGTTTTCCACAATGGCGCCACGCAGACACACCGTGTGGCACAGGCAGGCCGCCAACTGCGTCCAACACCGGAGGAAAGCAGACATGAGGCATCCCGAGATTCTTGATGCGCTGAATGGCCAGAGCATCGCGACGACACAGTCATCGGCTCCCTCGCTTTCCCATCGTCCCGCTAGTCCCGCACACGCTGCAGCGCCCGCTTTGCGCCTGCAGGTGCGCTGGGCCCGGCATCTGGACGAGGTTCGCCAGGCCCAGCGCCTACGCTACCAGATCTTTGCCGAAGAAATGGGTGCTGTGCTGCAGACGCCTGTGGCTGGCCACGATATCGATGTCTTTGACGATTTCTGCGAGCATCTGATGGTTTGCGATGAAGAGCAGAACAAGGTGATCGGCACCTACCGTCTGCTGACCCCCGCTCAGGCTCAGCGCGCCGGCGGTCTGTACAGCGATCAGGAATTCGATCTCTCGCCCATCAACGCCTGGCGGGCACAGATGGTCGAGCTGGGGCGCAGCTGCGTGCATGCGGAGCATCGCCAGGGCGGCGTGATTCTGGCGCTCTGGGGGGCGTTGGCCGAATTCATGCAGCGCAACCGGCTCGAGGCCATGGTGGGCTGCGCCAGCATTCCCATGCAGTACCCGGGCCTGGCCCATGGCGAAGGCCCGGCACGCATCTGGCAGCAACTGCGCCAGAGCCATCTGGCCGAGCACGAGCTGCAGGTGCGCCCCTGCGTAGCCCTGCCCGAGGAGCTTGCACATATCAGCAATGTCTCGGCAGATGCGTTGAAGGTCGAGCCGCCAGCGCTGATCCAGGGCTATCTGCGTGCCGGTGCCAAGGTGCTGGGGGCACCGGCCTGGGACAGCGACTTCAATACGGCCGATCTGCCCATCATGATGCGCATGCAGGATCTACCCTCTCGCTACCGTCGGCTGTTCGGGCGCATGAAGGCCTGAAGCGAGAGCAGCAAGCAAAAAGCCTGTGGCCATGCCACAGGCTTTTTTGATGACTGGACGGGTCATGCAGCGTGGCCGGGCTCATCTTCCAGGCCTTCGGCAAACAGGCCCAGCGCCGTAACCATCAGGCCCAGCATGAGGAAGGCATAGGCTGCAATGGACAGCACCAGACTCATGCTGTAGCCCCATTGCAGAACCGAGCAGGCCCAATCCCAGGATCCATAAAGCGCGCTGCACTGATTGCTGGCCGGCATGTGCACATACCAGGTGACGGCGATCCACATCAGGATCAGCATCACCACCGTGGTGCGAAGCTTGTGTGACGGCGTCTGGTCCATGTTCTTGAGCAAGACCAACGGTATGGCTCCGCCCCAGACAAACATCATCAGCCAACTGAAGGCAGGAGCCTGCGCCAGTGCCTGTTGCAACCAGTGCATCTTGGGCATGCTGTTGATGCTGGCCAGGATGTCCCAGGCAAAAGGCAGAGCCAGACCGGCGATTGCCAGACTGGCCAGCGCCAGTGCACGCAACAGGCAAAGACGTTTGTGAGACGGCTGGTGGATAAGGTTGGCATGCATGGCTTACCTCCTGTGCAGTTCAGGCAGTCCGCAGTGGTCAACGCGTGCAAGGCTGGCAAGGGCTGGAAACTGCGGTTGCGCCTGGCTTGTGGGCAGTTCCAGTCTAGAGCTTTTGCCTGGTTTGTGCCATAGGCACTATGCGCCTGCTTGAAGTCGCGCTCCACTCCAAGGCGAGGCCGATGTGCACAGTCGTAAAGTTGATTGCGCCAGGTTCATTGAGCTTGCCGGGGCTGGCATCTGCTCACCCCTGGGGCTAAGCTTGGTCTGCTCGACTCAGGGCCATGACCCCGCAGCGCCGGGCAAAGGAGTTCTTATGCTGAGCCATTCTGCTGTGACGACGATGCTGCCGGTGATGGATATGGCGCGTGCTCGTGCTTTCTACGAAGAAAGCCTGGGTCTGCAGCCAGGAGAGCTGCGGCCCGATGGAAAGTTTGTCTACCTGGTTGGCGGCAGTGCGCTGGCCCTGTTTCCAAAGCCTGGCGGCACCAAGGCCGAGCACACGGCCATCAGCTTTCGGGTGCCCGATATCGCTGCCAGCATTCGGGAACTGAAAAGCCGGGGTGTGGTGTTTGAGGACTACGACTTCCCCGACTTCAAGACCGTCAACCATGTCTGCGTGCTGGGGTCCGAGAAAGCCGCCTGGTTCAAGGACACCGAGGGTAACTACCTCTGCCTGCACGAGGAAGTGGCGCCAGCCTGAATTGCGTCATGCTTTGCGCGCGGTAATGGCCTAGATCTGTTTGAGTGCGTCAAGCACCTCGCTTTTGGAGAGCAGCTCGCTCAACACCACAGGCTGCTTGCCGGGCAGGTACAGCACGTAGACGGGGACGCCGCTGCGCCCCAGCGATTGCAGTGCCTGGGTGATGGCCGGGTCCTGGCGCGTCCAGTCGGCGCGCAGCAGCTGCACCTGGTGCTGCGCAAAGGCCGCAAGCACCTCGGCATTGCTGAGCGTGGTGCGCTTGTTGACCTGGCAGGTCACGCACCAAGCGGCCGTGAAGTCCACAAACACCGGCTGGCCCGAGGCATGGGCAGACTGAACCTTGTCTGCCGACCAGGGTTGCCAGAGTTCGCCGGCCTGTGTTTGAGCCTGGCCCGCAGGCTCGGCCTTGATCAGCGGCAGGGCGTAATAGGCCACGCCAGCGGCCAGCAGCAGGGCGAGAGCGCCGAGGCTGATGCGGCTCTTGCCGCGCAGGCCCAGGGCCCAAATCAGCGCGGCCAGCACCAGCAGCAGGGCCAGCAGGGCCGCAGCGGCATCCATGCCGCCCTGATGGCCCAGCACCCAGACCAGCCAGACCACGGTGGCAAACATGGGGAAAGCCATGGCGTGGCGGAAGGTCTGCATCCAGGGGCCGGGCCGCGGCAGCCAGCCCACGACGGCAGGCACGAAGCTGGCCAGCAGATAGGGCAGGGCCATGCCGACGCCGAGTGCGGCAAACACTGTCAGTGCCTGCGCCGCAGGCATATCGATGGCAAAGCCCAGCGAGGCCCCCATGAAGGGCGCCGTGCAGGGCGAGGCAATCGCCACGGCCAGCACGCCGGAGAGAAAGGAGTCCAGCACCGGGTTGCGCGCCTGGGCGCTGGCAATGCTGCTGGGCAGCAGGCTGCCGAACTCGAACAGTCCGGCCAGATTCAGCCCCAGCACGGTGAACAGCGCCGCCAGCAGCGACACGACCACGGGCGACTGCAGCTGGAAGCCCCAGCCCAGCTGCTGGCCGGCCGCGCGCAGGCCCAGCAGCAGTGCGCCGAGTGCCACAAAGGACAGCACCACGCCGGCGGTATATGCCAGCCCGCCCAGCCTCTGGGCCTGGCGGTTCTGGCCATGGCCCGCAAAGCCCAGCACCTTGATGGCCAGTACGGGAAACACACAGGGCATGAGATTGAGGATCAGGCCGCCGATCAGGCCGCCCAGCAGGGCCGCCCAGAGGCTGCCTGCACTGGCCGTATTGCCTGCCGGTACGGGCTGTGAAGCGGTCTTGTTGGCCTCCAGCGCCGCTGCCAGGGCCGGCGATACGCCAGCCAGTGCGGGGGCGCTCCACCTGCCCTGCACGGCCAGTTCGCTGCGCCAGCCAGCGCTTTCGCCGCGCTCCAGCGCGGCAGCGCGCTCAGCAGGCGGCAGGGCCAGCACCACGGCCAGTTGCGTCGCGGTTTCGCCGCGCATATCGGACAGGGGCATGTTCTCGCCCACCCAGACCTCTCCGTCCCAGTGCTGCTTCCAGTCCTTGCCTGACTCTGCGGCATGTTTGAAGGTGTCGGCGTTCTCGGGATAGAACTCCAGTGTTTTGCCCTTGAGGCTGGCCGGCAGTCCGGGTATGCGCAGCGTCACTCGGTCGTCGGGCAGGTTCGTGCCTTCGGCCTTGCCGGACTCGACAAGGGCCTGGCCGCCCTGGCTCAGCGCCTGGGGCTGGCCTGCCTGGGCCTGCACAAAGGCCTGGCTGTGAGGGGCGCTGCTGCCCTGAACGGGGATCTGCAACTGGAAGTTGCCGGACTCGGGAATGCATTCCACGCGGCAGACCAGCCATTCGGCGGCCAGGCCCAGATCCACTACGCCTGAGGCCGGTGCCTTGAAGTCGGCAGCGACCTTGATGGGCACGGGCAGCAGCACCGTGTCCTCATAGCCATAGTTGACCAGGGGGCCCACGCGCAGCGCATGAGGCAGCGGCCAGGCGATGGGGCCGGCCTCCAGGCCCGGAGGCAGTTGCCACTGCAGCACGGTGGGTAGGCCCGAATCGCCGGCATTTTTCCAATAGGTATGCCATTCGGGCTGGTGGGTGATCTTCAACCCCAGCCAGAAGACCTGACCGGCGGTGATGCCCTCGGGGGCCTGGGCCACCAGCTCGGCCTGCACGCGCGGCGTCTGCACCGTGGCGCCACCCGAAGCCGCATTTTTGAGCAGGATCTGCGCGCCGGCACCGGTGGAGAAGGCACAGACCCAGACGGTCAGTGCCAGCATCAGCCAGAGTGAAAGGCGCTGCGAGAGGCGGCGGGGTCCGGTGGTCAGGGAAAGGGCTTGAGAAGACATGGCGGACGGTGGGAGTCTGTTGCGGTGTTTTTGGTTCCCTGCACGGGGGCGGCCGATTGGCAAAACCAATGCTTGCATAGGCGCATGGTATTGGACAGAAGGCGCGGGCGGACTCCATCATGGCTCGGCCTGCAAGGCTCAAACAGCCCGCAGCCCGCAGCCCGCAGCCGGAGCCGGAGCCGGTCGCAGGAGTCCGTTGCCGGGCAATTACAGGAGACAAGCATTATGGTGAATACCTCACGCCGCCGCTTTCTTGCCACCTCGGCTGCCTGTGCTGCCACCGCGCTGCCCTGGCATGCGGCCGCTGCGCCCGGCTATCCGGACAAGCCGGTACGAGTCATCGTGCCGTTTCCGGCCGGTGGCACCACCGACGTCGTGGCCCGGCTGACCATGCAGAAGCTGGGCGAACTTGCGGGCCAGTCCTTCGTGGTCGACAACAAGAGTGGCGCCAACGGCGTCATAGGCTCCGAGCTGGCGGCCCGCGCAGCACCCGATGGCTATACCTTGCTGATGAACACGGCGGGAGCGCAGACCCTGAGCCCAGTGCTCTACAAGACCGGCTACGAGGCGCTGGCCAGCTTCGAGCCCATCAGCCATCTGTGCGATGTGGGCTTTGTGGTGATTCCGCGCAAGGACCTGCCCGTCAACAGCATGCAGGAGCTGACGGCCATGGCCAAGCAGGGCAAGCCGCTGAGCGCCTCCTCGGGCAGCAGCATGATTTCGCTGATCACCGAGCAGTTCAAGAAAGTGATCGAGGCACCGGGCATCGTGAATGCCCAGTACAAGGGCACGGGCCCGCAGATGCAGGCCGTGGTGGCGGGCGAGGTGGACTTTTCGTTCGACTCCTTCACCTCGGTGGAGATGATTCGCGCAGGCAAGGTCAAGGCCCTGGCCGTGCTGCTGCCCCAGCGTGTACCGACCTTTGCGCAGCTGCCCACGCTGCGCGAGCTGGGCATAGCGGGCATGGATTTCAATTCCTGGTCGGGGCTGCTGGCTCCCAAGGGTACGCCTCAGGACATCGTGGGCTATCTGGCCCAGCAGATGGACAAGATCATGCAGATGCCTGATGTGCTGGCCAGGCTTGCCGGCTACAACTACATGCCGCGGCGCAGCACGCCCCAGGAGTTCGGTCGGCTCATTGCCGCCGACCATGAGCGCTGGAAGCGCATCGTCAAGGAAACAGGCATCACCCTGGGCTAGCTTCGCGCGAAGCAGATCCGGCCTCCGCGGCCAGGTTGGCGACGGAGCTGGGCGGCTGCCCGCCCACCTCGGCTGGGATGGCGATGCGCTTGCAAGGCTCGGCACTGGCCATCAGCGCATCGCTGTCCACGGGGGCCTGTGCTTGGAGTTCCTCTGCCGTCTGGGCCTGCGCCTTCGTCCTTGCGGGCTGTGCCGGGGCCTGGGCTGCAGCCGGCAGCATATGCGCCTGGCGCCAGTGGCCCCAGCGGTAATAGGCCAGCATCATCAGCATGGAGCAGACGGAGCTGATGGGAAAGCTCCACCAGATGGCATCCACGCCCATCACGGGTTGCAGCCAGCGCGCCACGGGCACGCGTATGCCCCACATGGCAATTGCCAGGATGAGCACTGGCGCCATGACGGCACCCGTCGAACGCACCACGCCGGCCAGCACAAAGGTCACGCCGAAGAAGAGGAAGGAGCCTATGGCAATGTGGTTGAGGTGGCGGGCCACCTCCAGTGAGGGGCTGCCGCTTGGCAGAAACCAGCCCAGCACATGGCGGTCCAGCAGCACGATGAGGACGATCAGGCTGCCCGTCATCAAGAGGTTGCCCAGCATGCCTGCATTGGCCGTGGCGCTGACACGCTGCCAGAGGCCCGCCCCCACGTTCTGCGCCGCCATGGACGAACAGGCCGCGCCTATGGCCATGGCCGGCATCTGCACATAGGTCCACAGTTGCAGCGCTGCGCTATAGGCGGATGCCGTCTGCACGCCATGCTCATTGACCATGGAAATCATGGCGATCATGGCCAGCGAGATCATCACGATCTGCACGCCCATGGGCAGGCCCTTGACCACCAGAGTGCGCACGATCGTCAGATCGGGCTTGAACAGTCCCAGCTGCCGGCGACCTATCCACAAGGGATGGCGGCGCAGGCGCAGCCATCCCAGCAGGGCAAAAAAGCTCACGGCATTGGCAATCAGCGTGGCCACGGCCGAGCCCTGGATGCCCATGCGCGGCACGGGGCCCCAGCCAAAGATCAGCAGAGGGTTGAGCGCCATGTCCAGCGCCACGACAACGAGCAGAAACCAGAACGGCGTTCTGGTGTCTCCCGCGCCGCGCAGGGCCGCCGTTACAAAGCTGAACATGAACAGCAGCGGAATGGCCAGAAAGATGACCTTGAGATAAGCCTCGGCCAGCGGCAGCGCTGCTTCGGGTGTGCTCATCCACAGCATGAGATGGCGCGACAGCGGCCAGCCCAGCAGGGCAATCAGCAGCGAGACAACACCAAAAAACGTCGCGCTGGTGCCAAGCACACGTTTGGCTTGCGCGATGTTTTTCGACCCCATGCTCTGGGCAATCAGGATATTGGTCGCCATGCTGATGCCGAACACCGCGCCGATCAGCGCAAACATCACGTTGTTGGCATTGGCGGTGGCCGTCAGCGCGGCCTCGCCCAGGTGGCCGCCGACCCAGATGGCATTGACCGAGCCGTTGAGCGACTGCAGCACATTGCCGGCCAGGATCGGCAGGGCAAAGACCAGCAAGGTGCTGGCAATCGGGCCCTGGGTCAGGTCGCGGGTCTGGGGCTTGGAGTTGGCGGTGCGCGCACTCTGGCGCGGGGCGCTGGCGGAGGCTTCAGGCATCGGCCCATTGTGGGGCATGTCGGCTGGTTGCGGTTGACGGGCGGTGGGCCCGGAATCCGGGGCATGTGGTGGTTTCGGGGCGCTGGCGCAGCTACGATGATGGCCATGAGCAATACCCCGACCACTCCCGCAAGCGCGCTTCCCCGCTGGCCCTCGCGCTTCTGGGTCCAGGCCTCGGCCCATGACTTTGCCCTGGCCCAGAACAATGGCCTGGCCGCAGACACCGTGGCCGTGCTGCCCGTGGCAGCGGTGGAGCAGCATGGGCCGCACCTGCCGCTGTCGGTGGATGCCAGCCTGATAGAGGGCGTCATCGATGCCGCTCTGGCCCAACTGCCAGCCGAGCTGCCGGTGCTGTTTCTGCCGCCGCAGAACATCGGTTTTTCGGTCGAGCATACGAACTATGCAGGCACCTTGAGCCTGCAGCCGGCCACGCTGATTGCTCTGTGGACGGAGCTGGGCGCCTGCGTGGCGCGCGCCGGCATCAGGAAGCTGCTGCTGCTCAACGGTCATGGTGGCCAGGTCAGCGTGATGGACATCGTTGCGCGCGAGCTGCGCATCCGGCATGGCCTGCTGGTCTACAGCGCCAGCTGGTTCGGGCTGGTGGACGATGCGGCCAACCAGCAGTTCTGCGCGCATGAGCATCGCTTCGGCATTCACGGCGGCGAAGTGGAGACCTCGATGCTGCTGCACCTGGCGCCCGAGACCGTGCATATGGAGCGTGCGCAGAACTTCGCTTCCAGCTCTGAGCAGCGGGCCGGCAAATACCACTTCATCGGCAATGGCCGCAGCGCCAAGCTGGGCTGGGCCATCGAGGACTACAACCCGGCCGGAGCCGTGGGCAACTCCGCCGCCGCGACGGCCGAGCGTGGCGCGGCCATGGTGCGTTCATCGGCTCAGGGCCTGGTCAGGTTGCTGGGCGAAATTCATGACCTTCCCCTGAGCACGGTGGGAAATCAACCACAGCCGCTTTGAATTCAGGAGCTTTTTACGCAATAACAGCCTGCATTTGCAGGCTGTTTTGTATTGAAAATCAATGCTATCAATCGCTATAAGCTACTGAAAGCATAGCTATCAGTATCACTGTTTCGGAATCTTGGCCGTGGTGATGACATCGCCCCAGCGCTTGATTTCCGACTGCAGCAGCTTGGCGGTCTGCTCGGGGGTGCTGGCCTGGGCCTGCACATTCAGTTCGCGCAGCTTCTTGGCGACCTCGGGGTTGTTGACGGCGGCGTTGATTTCCTTGTTCAGACGCGCGATCACGGGGGCTGGTGTCTTGGAGGGCGCAGCCAGCGCATTCCAGGACGAGGCCACAAAGCCCTTGACGCCGGATTCCTGGGCCGTGGGCACATTGGGCAGCAGTGGCGAGCGCTTCTCGCCCGTCACCGCGAGCAGGTTCACGGCCTTGGAATTGATCTGGCCCATGATGGGCGTGAGAATTTCCACGGCCGCATCGATCTGCTTGCCACGCAGCGCCGTCACCACGGCGGGCGTGCCGTTGAAGGGCACGATCTGCGCATCGATGCCGGCCGTGGTCTTGAACAGCTCGGCCGCCAGGTGCTGGGTGCTGCCCACATTGATGCTGCCCAGATTCAGCTTGCCGGGATTGGCCTTGGCATAGCTCACCAGCTCGCCCAGGTTCTTGAAGGGCGACTTGGCATCGGTGATGACGCCAATTTCAAAGTAGCCCAGCGTGGAGATGGGCGTCAGGTCCTTGACCATGTCGAAGGGCAGACTGTTGAACAGATTCACCGTGACGGCGCTGCCGTTGGACATGAGAAACAGCGTATGTCCGTCGGGCGCAGCCTTGGCCACGGTGTCGGCCGCCACGATACCGCCCGCGCTGGGCTTGTTGTCTATGACCACGGGCTGGCCGAGCTGGGTGGACAGCTGCTGCGCCACCACACGGGCCGTCACATCGGCCACGCCGCCGGCACCAAAGGGTACGACGATGCGGATGGGGCGGTTGGAAAGGCCTTCGGCCTGGGCGGTGGTGGCTAATCCGCTCAGCAGGGCAGCCCCCGCTGCGGCACTGATCAGGGATTGGGTAAAACTGCGGCGTTTCATGCTTGTCCTTCTGTCTGAAACTTTTTATCCAGAGAGTGTGCCGCCGAAAGATGCCCGGAGGCAGCCGCAAAGCGTTCTGTCTGCTATGCCGCACAGGTATGGCTAGTTACCGCTTGCTTGCAGGGCAGTCAGCCCCCAGTGATGCATGGCTTCGCGCAAGATAAGCAGGGCGGCTGCATGTTCAGCGGTCTGCGGCAAATGCGGGTCGGCATGGCCGGGCTGCTGGGCCTGGCGCGCCAGCAGCTCGAACAGGTTCTCGATCGCATCGCGCGAGGCCTGTGTGGCTTGCGGGTCGGCCGTGGCGCTGTGGATCAACTGCCGTAGCAGCGGGTCTGTCGTTTGCAGCAGACTGGAGCCTGCAGGCAGCCAGCGCCCGGCCGGCATGACGGCATCCTCCACATCGGCAATCGCGTTTTCCAGCATCAGCGCATTGGGCATGCGCTGGGCAAAGGCCTTGGCCAGGGTGGCGATGCCGATGGGCAGCCGGTGCTGCTGCGCGCCGATGTCAAGCGTCAGCGCCGTATCGCCAAGGGTGAGAAAGATGGAGTCCATTGCGGCTTTGTAGCACTTTGCGTTGGCCGGCTCCTGGCATGAGGGGGATCAGGCGCTGGTGATCCAGCTTCTGTATTCGGCGCTATCGAGATGGTTGAGCGTGTTGAAGCTTTGCAGCATCAGGCGCTTGGGGCTGATGCTGAACTCCGTCACCGCAATATTGCGCAGTCGCATATTGAGGGCGATGGTCACCTCGGGCGCGGTGCCAAGCACCTGGCCCACGGCAGTGGAGATGGGACCGCCGCTGCTGACCAGCAGCACGTTCTGGCCGCTGTGCTGGTGGCGTATCTCCTCGAGCACCTGGTGCACGCCGTCCGCAAAGCCGTTCCAGTCGGGCATGCCCTGCGGGCTGATGGTGCCTCCCATCCATTGCGCCAGTGCGTCGCACAGCAGACGGAAATGATGGCGGTACAGCTCGGGCGTATCGGGTCTGGGCAGGGGGGCCGGGTGGATGGCGCGCAGCAGGGCTTCGCTGTCGTACTCGTTGAGTCCGGGCCGGCTTTGTGCCTCGGGGCCGGAAGCGCTGCCCATGCCCTGGATGATGCCGGCCAGCGTCTGCTGATGGCGCTTGAGCGTGCCTGCATAGACGGCGTCGAACTTCAGACCTCGCTCACGCCAGTATTCACCCAGGCGCACGGCCTGTTCCTGCCCGCGTGGGCTGAGCTGGTCGTAATCATCCGCGCCAAACGAGGCCTGGCCATGGCGCACAAGGTAGAGGTTTCCCATGGCGCGGATGTTGGGCCTTGGCCGCTTGCTGCGCTGTCATGCCTGCGACCAGGTGGCGCTTGGGTGACAGCGGACTGGTTCGCATTTCCGCATCCCGCATCGGGATTGAGGTGCGGGCATGGCCTGGCGCTCGGTTAAGATAGTTGAGAGCTATTCTCAAAAACATAAAAACACGCTCCGCTTTCGGTACTGGTTCACGGATCTCCTGCACTTGGCTGGCAGGAGGCTTGTCGGTTTCAAAGCGGAGCGTGTTTTTTTATGCCTGTTCACCTTCTGGAGCCCTTCATGTTTCGACGACCCCTGTTTGCACTGGCCGCCGTTGCCAGCCTGTGCGCCCCTGCGCTGTCCGCTCACGCAGAGGACATCACGCTCTACACCACCCGTGAACCGGCTCTGATCCAGCCCTTGCTGGCGGCCTTCACGGCACAGACCAAGATCGGCGTGAAGACGGTGTTCGTCAAGGACGGCCTGCTGGAGCGCGTCAAGGCCGAAGGTCAGCGCTCGCCTGCCGACGTGCTGATGACGGTGGATATCGGCAATCTGCTGGATCTGGTGGACGGTGGCGTGACCCAGCCCGTCAAGTCCAGCACGCTGGAGGCGGCCATCCCGGCCCAGCTTCGCGCCGCAGACAACCAGTGGTTTGCGCTGTCCATGCGGGCCCGCGTGCTGTATGCCGAAAAGGACATGAAGATCGGCGCCTTCCGCTATGAAGACCTGGCCAAGCCGCAGTTCAAGGGCAAGGTCTGCAGCCGTGCCGGCCAGCACCCGTACAACACGGCGCTGATTGCCGCCATGATTGCCCATGACGGCGAAGCCAAGACCGAACAGTGGCTCAAGGGCGTCAAGGCCAATCTGGCGCGCAAGGCCACGGGCGGCGACCGCGATGTGGCGCGCGACATTCTGGGCGGCATCTGCGATGTGGGCCTGGCCAACACCTATTACGTGGGCCATATGAAGGCGGCCAAGGAAGGTACGGACGCACGCAAGTGGGGCGATGCCATCAAGGTCGTCAAGCCTACTTTCAACGACCCCAAGAGCGGCACGCATATCAATATCAGCGGCGCCTCGGTGGCCAAGCACGCGCCCAACCGCGATCAGGCCGTGAAGCTGCTGGAGTTCCTGGTCTCCGAGCCGGCTCAGAATATGTACGCCCAGGCCAACTACGAGCACCCTGTGCGCAAGGGTGTGGCGCTGGACCCCGTGGTGGCCCAGAGCATTGGCGAGATCAAGATCGATCCGCTGCCGCTGACCGAGATCGCCAAGCACCGCAAGGCTGCCAGCGTGCTGGTCGACAAGGTGGGATTTGATAAATAAGTAGCCCCCTGAGGCGCTGATGCGCCTTCCCCCTCTCTCGCTTCGCGGGAGGGGGACAACACCTTCGCTGCGAGGCGGCTCTTGCTCGGTGTTCCTTTGATGGAGCATGCCTGTCCAAGGGCCGTTTCCTTTTTGATTTTTTGATGTTTTCTTATCTTCGTTCAGGGCTCAGACCCGTCGGGCCGGTGTGGCAGGGCGCAAGCTGGTTGATTGCGCTGGGGGTGTTTGCGCCCATTGCCTCGCTGGCCTGGCTGGCGCTGGGGGCGGACTGGGCGCACTGGCAGGATCTGCTGCGCTATGTGCTGCCCGATGCCGCTGCCAATACGGCCTGGCTGCTGGGCGGGGTGGGCCTGGTGGTGCTGGTGGTGGGCACGGGCTGTGCCTGGCTGGTGACGGCCTGTGATTTTCCGGGGCGGCGCTGGCTGCACTGGGCGCTGCTGCTGCCGCTGGCCATGCCGGCCTATATCGTGGCCTTTGCCTATCTGGACCTGCTTCACCCCATAGGCCCGGTGCAAGGCGCGCTGCGCTGGTTGCTGGGTTACGACAGCCCGCGCCAGTGGCGCCTGCCCGATCTTCGCTCCATGGGCGGTGCGATCTTTGTGCTGGGCTTCACGCTCTACCCCTATGTGTACATGACGGCGCGCTCCATGTTCATGACCCAGCCGGCGCATCTGATGGAGGCCGCACGCTCGCTGGGTGAGACCCGCTGGGGTGCTTTTTGGCGCGTGGCCCTGCCCATGGCGCGGCCGGCGCTGGTCGTGGGTCTGAGCCTGGCTCTGCTGGAGACACTCAACGATATCGGGGCGTCCGAGTTTCTGGGCGTGCACACGCTCACGGTGTCGATCTACACCACCTGGGTCACGCGCTCCGATCTGGCTGGTGCCGCGCAGATTGCCTGCTCCATGCTGCTGGCCGTGGTGGCACTGGTCTGGCTGGAGCGTCAGGGGCGCAGTCGTCAGCGCTTTGGCTCGGCCCAGCGCATGCGGGCCATAGCGCCGCACCGCCTGCCCGCAGGCAGGGCCTGGCTGGCAACACTGGCCTGCAGCCTGCCGGTGCTGATCGGCTTTGCTGCGCCAGCTGCCTATCTGGCCTGGGAAAGCGGCAAGCGTCTGGTGCAGGGCTCGGGCGTGTCCGAGGGCCTGGTCTCCAGTCTGCTCAACACGCTGGGACTGGCGCTGGGCGTGACCGTGATCGCGGTGGCCGCGGGTCTTGTTGTGGCCTGGGCCACGCGCACCGGCATCAGCACGCGAGCGCCGTCACGCTGGCCAGCGCAGTTGGCGGCGCTGGGCTACGCCGTGCCGGGCACGGTGCTGGCCATCGGCCTGTTGACGCCAGCGCTGGCGTTCGACGCCGGGCTGGCCCAGCTGTTCGGTATGGGCGGCCTGCCGCTGATGGGGCAGGGCATTGTGCTGGTGGCTGCCTGCGTGATTCGCTTTCTGGTCATGCCCGTGGGCGGTATCGAGGCCGGACTGGTGCGTATTCCGCCGACGCTGGAGCAGGCCTCGCGCCTGCTGGGCGAAAGCCGCCTGGGCACGCTGCGCCGCGTGCATCTGCCGCTGCTGCGGCCCGCCATGGCCACTAGTGCCATGCTGGTGTTTGTCGACGCCATGAAGGAGCTGCCCGCCACCTTGCTGCTGCGCCCGGCCGATTTCGATACCCTGGCCACCTGGCTCTATGCCGAAGCCGCGCGCGGCACCTATGAGGAGGGCGCGATCGCCGCGCTGTGCATTGTGATCGCGGGGCTGGTTCCCGTCATGCTGCTGGCGCGTGCCCAGCTGTCGGGTAGTCAGCGATGAATATGCATGAAAATCGGCTCAAGCGCTTATGGGTATTGCGCAAGCAGCTATTGAATATGAATAGGATGAACAGGACTTGTGCAAACAAGAATGCAGCAACGGACGGCCTCCTGAGGCAGTCGTCTTGCCCGAATCCGTTTTGCATAAGTCGTGATGAAGTGACTGCATGACCGCCTCTCTACAAATTGCGCAGCTGCAACTGGGCTATGACACGCCCAAGGGCTTGCACACCGTGCTGCAGGGCTTTGATCTGCAGGTGCCTGCAGGTCATATCGCCAGCCTGCTGGGTCCCTCGGGCTGCGGCAAGACCTCCGTGCTGCGAGCGATTGCGGGTTTTGAGCCGGTGCGCGCGGGCAGCATTCATCTGGGCGAGGTATTGCTCTCCGGCCCCGGCACGCATCTGCCTCCCGAGCAGCGCCATGTGGGCATGATGTTTCAGGAGTACGGGCTGTTCCCGCATTTGACGGCCGTGCAGAACGTGGGCTTCGGCCTGCGCCGCATGGGCAAGCCAGAGCGCGACAAGCGTGTGCAGGAGCTGCTTGCCGTGGTGGGGCTGGCGAATTCAGGTAGCAAGTTCCCGCACGAGCTGTCCGGCGGTCAGCAGCAGCGTGTGGCGCTGGCGCGGGCCCTGGCGCCGTCCCCGGCCTTGCTGCTGCTCGATGAGCCATTTTCCAATCTCGATGCCGCCACGCGCGAGCGCCTGACGCTGGAGGTCCGCGACATTCTGCGGGCCACCGGGCAGACGGCGATTCTGGTCACGCACAACGCGCAGGAGGCCGAAACCATGGCCGACCAGATCTGCAGGATGACGCCAGTTCAGCTCTGAGCCGGCCCTGAAGTTTAAAGCAGGACGCGGCCTGAGGTGACGGTCACGGTGTGGCCGCCTACCCAGAGCTTGCCGTTGGCTGCGGTCTGGACATGAACCTGTCCGTCACGGCCCACGCATACGCCTTGCGCGGCGATATAGGGAGTCTGCAGCAGACCCTCGCCCGTCAGCCATTGGGCCAGCGCTGCATTCAGGCTGCCGGTGACAGGGTCTTCGCTCGCGGTATCGCCGATCAGGGCGCGCACTTCCAGACGTGGTTGCGCTGAGGTCACTTTTTCTTGAGCTGCTTCTTCCGCCTGCTTGGCAAAAGCGCGGGCCTCGCGGCTGGAGCGGCCAATCAGCGGGGCATCCTCTGCCACCTCATAAATGGCCGCCAGACCGGCTTTGGCACCCAGCTTTTTGAGTGCGCCAAAGTCTGGCTCCACACTCAGAACCGTATCGGGGTGGTCCAGCAGCATTCCCAGCCAGGGCGAGCCGTTGTAGAGGCTGCGTGCCATCAGCAACTGCTCACGCTGCAGGCCCAGAGCCTGCAGCACGGGTGCCAGTTCCTCTTCGGAAATCTCCTGAGAGTCGAGTGAGGGGGCTTCGAAAAAAAGAGCGCCTTGCGCATCGCAGCCAATGGCGACCAAGCCTTTTCTACATTCCTGCAGTACCTGTTCGGGGTTGCGTGGCTGGCCGCCCTGGGCCAGCCAGGCATGGCAGCTGCCCAGCGTGGGGTGGCCGGCAAAAGCCAGCTCGCCCGCAGGCGTGAAGATACGCAGCTGGTAGTCGGCGCCCGCAGCCAGCCCCTCGGGCGTGGGCTGCAGCACAAAAGTGGTTTCCGACAGATTGGTCCAGCGCGCGAAGGCCTGCATCTGCGCATCGCTCAAGCCATCGGCACCCAGCACCACGGCCACGGGGTTGCCGAGCAGCGCGGTATGCGTGAACACGTCCACGGTCATATAGGGACGAGAGAGAGGGCTGGTATGTGCGGAGGCAGACATGGGCAGCGATTGTCGGCAAAAAGAAAAACCGGCGCAGAGCCGGTCGATGTGGCATTTCACATGCCATGGGGTATCAGAGACAGCGAGGAAGCGCCGCCGCGCACCGAGGCTGTCGTCCCCCTCCGGCGCAAAGCGCCAGAGAGGGGGAGGTGGCAAAGCCGCTCAGGGGGCCTTCAGATCACAAGCTGGCCTTGATGGCCTCGGCCAGGGACTTGATGCCGACGTTGATCTGCTCGGCAGACACCGTCACATACGACAGGCGCAGCGTGTTGTTCTGTGCATCGCCGGCGTAGAAGGGCGCGCCGGGCACGAAAGCCATATTGCGCTCCACGGCCTTGGCCAGCAGGGCCTGGGCGTCCATGCCCGCAGGCAACCTGACCCAGAGGAACATGCCGCCCACAGGACGTGTCCACTTCACGTCGAGGCCGGCCATCTCGCGCTCCAGAGCCATCAGCATCACATCGCGCTGAGCCTTGTACATGGCACGGATGGTGGGCACATGGCGATCCAGGAAACCGTCCTTGATGACTTCGGCCACCACGCGCTGGTTGAAACTGGGGGTGTGCAGATCGGCGGCCTGCTTGGCCTGGGTCAGCTTGCCATACACGGACTTGGGCGCGACGATGAAGCCGATGCGCAGGCCGGGGGCCAGCACCTTGGAGAACGAGCCCATGTAGATCACACCCTCGGGGTTGCGTGCAGCCAGGGGCAGAGGGGGCTCCTGTTCGTACCAGAGGTCGCCGTAGGGGTTGTCCTCGATCAGGGGAATGTCCAGCTCCCTGGCCTTGTCGACCAGAGCCTGGCGGCGCGCATCACTCATGGTGCGGCCCGTGGGGTTCTGGAAGTTGGGCAGCACATAGGCCAGTCGGGCCTTGTCGGCGCCGCTGCCGATCTGCTTGGCAAAGTCCTCGATCAGCATGCCTTCGTCATCACTGTCCACGCCCACGGCCACGGGCTCCATGGGGGTGAAGGCCTGCAGGGCGCCCAGGTAGGTGGGCTTTTCGACCAGCAGACGGCTGCCCTTGTCCAGGAACACCTTGCCGATCAGGTCCAGCGCCTGCTGGCTGCCGGTGGTGATCAGGATCTGCTCGGGATCGACGCTCCAAGGCAGGAAGTCGGCAATCGCCTGGCGCAGCGGGGCAAAGCCCTCGGTGGTCGAGTACTGCAGGGCCGCGGCGCCGTCGCGCTGCATCACGGTCTGGCAGGCTTCGGTGAACGCGTCCAGGGGGAAGGCCTTGGGGGAAGGCAGGCCGCCAGCCATGCTGATGATGCCGGGGCGGTCGGTCAGCTTAAGGATCTCGCGGATGGCGGAGGAATTCATCTTGGCAGCACGTTCTGCCAGCGTCCAGGTTGTCATAAAACAGTACTCGATCTCTACGTTTCCAGCCCGGGCAGGGCTGGCCGGTGTGCATTCTCACGCCGTTGTCGGGCATGTGCCGGCCCGAGCTTGGGGCTCGGGATGCAATCGTTGCGGCGCACAAGGCGCTGCAACCATGCACCAGCAGGTGGGCTTATTGTGTCGCGACCGGTTTGCCTGTGTGGGCTGGCGGGCAATTGCGACAGTGTGGTCTGCAGCCGGTGAGGCCGCAGGCCGTGACCATAGCCCTGTGTGGAGGGCGGCCAAGAGAGGTTGATGGACTCAATATACGCGTGAGACCATTACAGTACCTATACAGACAGTCTCACAATCATGGCTTCTGTATCGGTATCCGCTTCAATACAGTTCGCAGTCCATCATCATGTCCATCTCCCTGTCCCGCCAGGCGGCCCTGACCCTGACCCAGCAACTGGCCGAGCGTCTGGCCGAACGCATACGCACCAGGCTGCTGCCCGCAGGCGCGCGCCTGCCTTCGGTGCGCGAATGTGCGCGCCAGCAGGGCGTGAGTCCGTACACGGTGGTGGCCGCCTACGACCTGCTGCAGGCCCAGGGGCTGGTCGAGGCCAGGCCGCAACGCGGCTTCTTTGTACGCGATATTGTGCAAAATCCGCTTCAAACGCAGGAAAGTCAAGCGCAGATAGCTATCAATGAGGGAGCGGTCAATACCCCGGTAGGCATCCCGCCAGGCACGCGCATCAACGCCACCATGCTGATTCGCGGCATGTTCGTGGAGAGCGTGGCCGGAAAGCCCCAGCCTGGTGCCGGTGTGCTGCCTGCCGAATGGCTGGATGCCGGCTTTCTGGTGGCGGCCATGCGCAAGGTCACCAGCGGGCAGGCGCTGCGCGAATCGCTGGTGCGCTATGGCGAGCCCATGGGTGACAGCCGGCTGCGCGAAGCGCTGGCGCGGCGCCTGCAGCGCATAGGCATCGCGGCGGGGACTGGCCAGATCATCACTACCCTGGGGGCGACCCAGGCGCTGGACATCGTGAGCCGAGCCCTGCTGCAGCCCGGCGATCCGGTGATGGTGGAGGAGCCGGGCTGGGCCGTGGAATATGCACGCCTGGCCGCCATGGGCATGCGCGTGCTGCCCGTGCCGCGCGGGCCCGAGGGGCCGGACATGGCGGTGATGCAGCGCTATTGCGAGACCATGGCCCCCAAGCTCTATGTGAGTGTCAGCGTGCTGCACAACCCCACGGGCTACAGCCTGAGCGCGGCCAGCGCCCATGAGGTGCTGCAGATGGCGCAGCGATACGGCTTCTATGTGGTGGAGGACGATAGCTACTGCCATATCGCTGCCGATCACGTACCGCGCGTGACGGTGCTGGACCGCTTGCAGCGCAGCATCTACATCAGCGGCTTTGCCAAGGTGCTGGTGCCCAACTGGCGCCTGGGCTATCTGGCCGCGCCGCCCGATCTGGTCGAGAGACTGCTGGACACCAAGCTGCTGTCCACCCTGTCCACGCCGACCCCCATGGAGCAGGCCCTGGCCCTGTGCATGGAGCAAGGCCAGCTGCGCCGCCATGCCGAGCGGCTGCGCCAGCATCTGGCCCAGGCGCGCACGCGCAGCGTGGCTCTGGCCCAGGCGGCTGGCTGTCGGTTTGTGGCCGAGCCTGCTGGCATGTTCGGCTGGGTGGATACCGGCGTGGATACCGAGGTGCTGACCCAGTTGCTGCTGGATCAGGGCTACATGATTGCCCCTGGCGCCATGTTCCATGCCAGCCGGGGCTCCAGCACCTGCATGCGCATCAACTTCGCGACCACACAGGACGCCGCCTTCTGGCGCGTCTTCGAGCGCGTCGTGGCCCCCATGCGGGCCCAGGCACAGAAGTTGTAGAACGTGTTGACGATCTCCTCGCGCCGCGACAGAGGGTTTGCGGGATGGGATGCAAGGCGCGATACCGCAGCAATAGCCGTGCTATTGCGAGGATTCGCAACGCCGCAGACCGCCCGCAAACCCTCTGTCCCGCAGGGTTGGGGCGAAATCGGGCGATTTCTGCGCGCTGACTCTTGCTTGCACCCCGGTGCAAGCGGCGAGCCAACGCTTTGAACTCATCCCGATTGCGCTCCAACGCGACTGCGTAGAGATCGTCAACACGTTCTTAACCCAGCTGGACGGGACCCTGATGGATATGGCAGCCTGTGCGCTGCAGCAGCTCGCCAAAGGCGTCGGACATCGGATGGTCGAACTCCACGGGCCGCTGCCTGCCTATGGCATCGCCCTGCACCACGCCGCGGACCAACCGGCTGACCATCTGTGTGTCATAGCTGGCTGTGCTGGGGCATCAAAGCCATAGACGCGGGCAAAGCCATGGTTCATGGGGATGTCGGCAGGCGCTGCGGTCAGGTGGCGG
This sequence comes from Comamonas sp. E6, assembly GCF_001010305.1. Taxonomy (NCBI): domain Bacteria; kingdom Pseudomonadati; phylum Pseudomonadota; class Betaproteobacteria; order Burkholderiales; family Comamonadaceae; genus Comamonas; species Comamonas sp. E6. Next base: position 52,743 of record NZ_BBXH01000026.1, on the reverse strand, counting down.
GCCACCGCTTAGCGGCCGGCGTGGTTGAGCGCGCCCAGAGCATCTCGTGCCGGGTTGCCCGTGTTGCTTGGAGTTTCCGCGTCGAGCCTAGCTGGCTGCGTGATAGATGCGTGCGCGGCCGGTCTGCGATGCGCCGCGCAGACTGCTTTCATAGGTGCTGTCTTCGGCAGCAGGCACCAGGGCCTTGGTGCGGCGCTGGTTGAGCACGGAAAGCCTTGCCAACTGGTCACGGACCAGGGAAATTTCGCGGTCCAGATTCTGTGCGCGCTCGCGCAGTGCAGGCGTCCAGTCGTCTGCCGAGAAGCGTTTGACGAGCTGGGAGAACGCCACCATGGCGTCACGCAGGCGGGTGCTGGACTGTTCCAGCGCGGATGCGTCCGGTGACTGCAGCGATGCCGAAACGGTCTGAATCACCGCATCCAGCGAATCGAGCATTTCCTGCAAGGTCATCGGGTCAGCCTTTGTTCGGGAGTTCAGGCACGGGCGCTTCAGCCGCGAGCGTGAACCAGGAATTCTTCGGTATTGGCCAGCAGCTTGTCTGCCACGGCCTCGGCGTTGACGCGGAAGCTGCCATTGGCAATGGCTTCGCGCATGGCCTTGACGCGATCGGCATCAAAGTCGGTATTGGTGCGGTTTTGGCTGTCCAGGGCGCGGGCCGAGGACGAAAAGGACACGGGCACGCCGGCGGCGCGCTCGGACAAGCCTTTGGTCGATTCTTCGGTGGCAACCGTGGTGGCGGATTTCGGGGCCTGCTTGGCGGCTGCAGCGGTCTGCTGCAGGTCCGGCTTATTGCCTATCTTCATGCTGGTTCTCCAATCGCCCTGTATCGGCGTAGGGCGCTGTAGCCTTGCTTTCGACAAGGGCGCGTAAAACTTGAGGAATATTTGGCATGGTTGATGAAGTGGGTGTGCACTCTCTCGTCATTGAACCAGAACCACGCCACTGGCATTGACCGTTCCTGTAACAAGGCGGCCATTATCCATGCGAACCCGTACCTGCTGTCCTTCTCCGGCTGCAGTCATTGCCTTGCCTGAGCCGGCAACGCTGAAGCCGCCGCCGTTGACCATCACCTGGACGGGCGATCCCGCCGTGAACAAGGCAGGCGGACGTACCATGTTCTGGCGCAGAGCCTGCCCCGACGTCAGCGGTCGCGCCGCGACCATGCCGATGAAATCCTGTGCATTGGCGAAGACGGGGGCGCTGTCCTCGGCCCAGTCCACTTCAGCGGGGGCTGCGTCCTCGGCGCTCAGCGTCTTGCCGGCCGGAATATTGCCCTGGGCCACCCAGGCCGGGCCATAGGCCCGCACGGTGATGGGCAGGAACACGTTCCAGGGCACGCTGCCCTGCACGCAGCGCAGGCCCAGCCGGGTGCGACCCCAGAGGCGACTGCCCGCAGGCAGATAGGGCTCGACCTTGGCGCAGGCTGCCAGGCGCAGGCGCGAGTCCAGCTGGCCCATCTGAACCTCCATGCGCAAAGCCATGCCATTGCCGGCTTGCGCAGTCTCGGTTGATGGCTGGTGCAGAGCCGCATCGACAAAGCGCTGTCCGATCTGGCTGAGCTGTGCCGCGCCGTCCTGGGCCTGTGCGCCAGCCGTCAGCAGCAGCGCAGCGAGACCCCATGCTGCAGCCAGGCCTTGAGAGGGGCGAAGGCGCAGAAACAGGGAAAAGCGGCCAGACATGCATCAATCCTTTGAAGTATCCGCAGTCACAGGGCTGCAGACGATGCTGGCAAATATAGGCGTGACATGGCTTGCGCAATGGCTTGAAGAGCCAGCGCAATACCGCTTTCTTCGCGCTTTAGTTTGCGCTGCCGATTTTCATAATCCTCGCATGCCGCAGTCCGTGGGCTCCGGCATCCCCGAATTCTGAAAGCGAGGCCGCAATGCTGAACAAAATGACCGAACGACTGGACTTCCAAAGCGAGGCGCTGCTGCTGCGCGCCGAGCGCCAGCGCGCCATTGCCAGCAATATTGCCAATGCCGACACCCCTGGCTATGTGGCGCGCGACTTCAATTTCCGCGAAGCCTTGATGGCCGCGACCAGCGGGCCCAAGCCCCTGACCCAGGCCAGCGTCACGACGGCAGGCCATATCCCGCTGCAGGCGCAGATGTCAGACGAGGCGCTCAAGGCCAAGCTCGGCTATTCGGTCAATTCCCAGCCCAGCCTGGATAACAACACCGTGGATCTGGATCGCGAGCGCGCCAATTTCGTCGACAACTCCGTGCGCTACGAAGCCACGCTGCGCTTCATCAACGGCCAGGCCAAGACCATGCTCAGCGCCATTCAAGGCCAGTAAGCCCAGGAGCTAAACCATGTCCATGTTTTCCATCTTCAATATCTCGGGCAGTGCGGTCAGCGCCCAGTCCCAGCGCCTGAACGTGGTGGCCTCCAATCTGGCCAACGTCGATGCCGTGGCCGGCCCCGATGGCAGCGTCTACAAGGCGCGCCAGGTCGTGTTTCAGACCGTGCCCATGGGCAACGACGGCAGCGCGGGCGTCAAGGTCAATGCCATCAGCGAGGACAACACGCCCGGCCGCCGCATCCACGACCCCAGCAATCCGCTGGCCGATGGCGAAGGCTATGTCACCCACTCCAACGTGAGCGCCGTGGACGAGATGGTCAACATGATCTCGGCGTCACGCTCCTATCAGAACAACGTGGAAGTCATGAACACGGCCAAGACGCTGCTGCTCAAGACTCTGCAAATGGGCCAGTAAGCCCGGGAACACACACATGATCTACGGCGCAAGCAGCGTGGACGGCTCCACGACCAACACCACCAGCAATACCAAGAACTCGGTGACCAACCCCAACGAGGCGCAGGACCGTTTCCTCAAGCTGCTGGTGGCCCAGCTCAACAACCAGGACCCCATGAATCCCATGGACAACGCGGAAATGACCTCGCAGATGGCGCAGATCAACACCGTGACCGGTATTCAGCAGTTGAACCAGACCATGGCCTCCATGTCCAGCCAGTTCACGGCCATGCAGGTGCTGCAGGGCACTTCCATGATCGGTCGTACGGTGCTGACCGAGGGCAACACCCTGGGCGTGGCGGCCGATGGCACGCATACCGCTGCCTTCGACCTGGAAAACCAGGCGGCCAGCGTCAAGATCCAGATCACCACGGCCAGCGGCGAGCTGGTGGACACCATCGACCTGGGGGCCGGCGCTGCCGGGCGGAACTACTTCACCTGGGATGGCAAGGACAAATACAGCGGCGATGCCTCGCAACTGCGCTACAGCGTGGTCGCCACCAATGGCACGACCGCAGTGGCATCCACCCCGCTGGCGCCGCATGCCGTGATTGCCACCAGCTCGGCCAATGGCTCTTTGTCGCTGGAGCTCGATAACGGCGACAGCGTGGCTTATTCCGGCGTCAAGGCCGTTTACTGATTGAGGAACACATCATGGGTTTTCAACAAGGTCTCTCCGGCTTGAACGCCGCCAGCAAGAATCTGGACGTCATCGGCCACAACATCGCCAACTCCAACACCACGGGCTTCAAGGCCTCGCGCGCTGACTTTGCCGAGATGGTCGCCAGCGCCATCGGCTCGGCCAGCGGCCAGAGCAGCGGCATCGGCGTCAACGTGGCCTCCGTGTCCCAGCAGTTCAGGCAGGGCTCCATCACTTCGACGGGCAACAACCTGGACATCGCCATCAACGGCAACGGCTTTTTCGTCGTCAAGCAAAGCGACGGCAGCATCGCCTACACGCGCGCCGGCAACTTCGGTCTGGACAAGGAGGGCAACCTCAAGACCGTGGACAACGACAATGTCATGGGCTATGTGGTGGACCCTTCGACCGGCAAGATCCAGTCGGGTGCCACGCCTGTGCCGATGAGCTTTCCCACAGGGCAGCCGATTCCCGCCAAGCAGACATCCAAGGTGAATGTGGAGCTGAATCTGGATGCACGCGCCACGGCGGCCGCCGGCGACGCGACAGCCACGCCCCCTGTCGCTGCCACGCCTCGTGCCACCTATGGAACCTCGCTGAATGTGTATGACACCCAGGGCACGGCGATCCCGGTCAATCTGTATTTCGAGAAAGACGCCACAGGCAACACCTGGAATGTCTTCAACTCGCTCGATGCCACGGCCACGCCCATTGGTACGGCAGTGTTCGACGCGAGCGGCAAGCTCACCAGCGTCACCCCCAATGCACCGACCACAGGTTCGGGTACCACGCTGAATCTGAGCGTCAGCGGCGGCACGGCCAATCCCAACGGCCTGCAGCCCTTCAACGTCGCGTTCGATTTCGGCGGTCTGACCCAGTTCGGCACCAAGTTTGCCGTCAGCAGCCTCAAGCAGGACGGCTATACCTCGGGCGCACTGACGGGCATCAATGTGGGCCGCGACGGCTCCATCGTGGCTTCCTACTCCAACGGTGTCACGCGCACCGAAGGCCAGATCGCTCTGGCGGCATTCACCAATACCCAGGGTCTGGGCTCCATCGGCAACAACAAATGGGTTGCCACCTCCGACTCCGGCCCTGCGCTCAATGGTTCGGCCCAGACCGGCACCTTCGGCTCGCTGCAGTCGGGCGCGCTGGAAGAGTCTAACGTGGACCTGACGGCCGAGCTGGTCAACATGATGACGGCGCAGCGCTCCTATCAGGCCAACGCCCAGACCATCAAGACGCAGGACCAGGTGTTCTCCACACTCGTGAACCTGCGATAACCGATAGGCCCTTGAGGCGCTTTGCGCCGGGGCTGCAAAGGCGATTGATTTGACGGAAGGAAGGTCAGCATGGACAAAATTATTTATACGTCGATGACTGGGGCCAATGCGGCAGCCCAGCGTCAGGCCGTGCTGGCTCACAACCTGGCCAATGCGGGCACCAACGGCTTCAGGGCCGAGATGTCCACCTTCCGTTCGGTACCGCTGCAGGGTTCGGGGGCCGGCACCCGCGTGTTTGCGCTGGAGGCCACCTCCGGCTATCAAGACACTCCCGGCCCGGCCCAGCGCACCGGCCGTGCGCTGGACGCCATGGCCATGGGCCGCGCCTGGTTTGCCGTGCAGGGACTTGACGGCCAAGAAGCCTATACGCGCAACGGCGTGTTCGAGATATCGCCCGAAGGGCAACTGGTCAACAGCAACGGCCAGGCCGTGCTCTCCGACGGCGGCGCGCCCATCGATATCCCGCCAGAGTCCACGATCTCCCTGGGTTCGGACGGCACGCTGACTGCCAAGATGGGCAACCAGCTGCCCGTGGCCGTGGGGCGCGTCAAGCTGGTCACGCCGCCCGTCGATGAGCCGCTGGTGCGCGGCGATGACGGCTTTTTCCGCGCGGCGCAGGGCGATGCGCTGCCCAACGATGAAGCGGCGCGCCTGTTGTCGGGCTCGATCGAGGGATCGAATGTGAACTCCGTCGAAACCATGGTCGGCATGATCGCGGCCTCGCGCCAGTTCGAGCAGCAGATGAAGCTGCTGCAGACCGCTGAAACCAACGATAAATCCGCCAGCCAGCTGCTGAGCTTGAACGGCTGATAGCCAAAGGAATACGTCATGATCAATTCGCTGTTCATTGCCAAGACCGGCATGGAAGCCCAGCAGACGCAGCTGGACGTGATTTCGCACAATCTGGCCAACGTCTCCACCACCGGCTACAAGCGCGCGAATGCGGTCTTCGAGGATCTGATCTATCAGAATCTGCGCCAGTCGGGTTCGCAGACCACCGAGCAGAATCAGCTGCCGACTGGCCTGCACCTGGGCCTGGGCGTGCGCACCGTGGCCACCAGCCGCAACTTTCTGCAGGGCAGCCTGCAGCAATCGAGCAATGCGCTGGATGTGGCCATCAACGGCAACGGCTTCTTCGAAGTCAATATGCCCGACGGCACGATTGCCTATACCCGCGACGGTTCGTTCGAGGTCGATGCCCAGGGCCAGCTGGTGACCTCCAGCGGCCTGCCCGTGGCCAACGGCATCACCATCCCGCAGGGTGCTACCAAGGTGTCGATCAGCCATGACGGCGTGGTCAGCGTCACCATGCCCGGCCAGGCTGCGCCGCAGCAGGTGGGCAATATCGCGATGAGCCAGTTCATCAATGCAGCCGGCCTGGAACCCCGTGGCCAGAACCTCTACGTCGAGACCGCTTCCTCGGGCCAGCCCCAGCAGGGCACGCCAGGCACCAACGGTCTGGGCACGATTCAGCAGGGCTATCTGGAAGCCTCGAACGTGAACGTGGTCCAGGAGCTGGTGACCATGATTCAGACGCAGCGCGCCTACGAAATGAATTCCAAGGCGATCCAGACTTCCGACCAGATGCTGGCCAAGCTGGCACAGCTCTGATTGATCACAATGTATTGAGGAGCAGCTTGCGCTTGATGTGTATGGTTTTCAGATCAATTCATTGCTGATTTCCATTTGAGACAAGCGCTATAAGCTCTGATTTCAATAGCGTGCCTCGCGCACGCAAGGGCACAAGGGGCGAAGCGCCTGACTGCCAAGGACTTGCCGCCATGTTCAAAGCCATTGTTTCCCATTGCCCGCCGCTCTGCGCCCTCGCCGGGGCCCTGCTGGTGTCGGGCTGCGTCACGCTCAATCCGCCGCCGCCCGTGGACATGCCATCCACCGCACCTCCCGTGCTGCAGCCGCGCGAGCAGACGGCCCAGGCGCCCACAGGCAGCCTGTTCAATGCCAGCCGCTACCGTCCCATGTTCGAGGATCAGCGCGCCCGCATGGTGGGTGATTCGGTGACGGTGCAGATTGTCGAGCGCGTTTCGGCCAGCCAGAGCACGGACTCCAAGGTCGGGCGAGCCAACGAGCTGAGCACGGGCATCACCTCGCTGCCGCTGCTCAGGGGCGGCGCCGAGAAGACGGTTGCCGATGCGCTCACCCTGGGGGCCGAGAGCAAGAACGACTTCAAGGGCTCTGGGGCCACCAGCAGCAACAACACCTTCACGGGCTCGATTGCCACCACCGTGGTCGATGTGCTGCCCAACGGTCATCTGGTGATTGCCGGCGAGAAGCAGATCGGCGTGAACCATAACGTCGATGTGCTGCGTTTCACGGGCACGGTGGACCCGCGCTCGCTGCGTCCGGGCAGCACCGTGGCATCGACTCAGGTGGCCAATCTGCGTGTCGAGTCGCGCAGCCGTGGCCAGGCCGGTGAAGCCCAGTCAATTGGCTGGTTGTCCCGGTTCTTTTTGAACGTTATGCCGTTCTGATTCTTCCGAGAATGGGCAGTATGAAAGTACTGTCCACGCTCCTGTCACTGCGCCCTGCGCACACCGCCTTGCTGGTGGTCGCAGCCCTTGGCGCCAGCGGGCTCACCCTGCCTGCGCATGCCACACGCATCAAGGAGGTTGCCGCCATCCAGGGCGTGCGCAGCAACCAGTTGACAGGCTATGGTCTGGTGGTCGGCCTCGACGGAACGGGCGACCAGACCACGCAGATGCCCTACACCAAGCAGGCGCTGGCCAATTACCTGGAGCAGATGGGCATCGCCCTGCCGGCCACGGGCAATGCGGCCCAGCTGCAGCTCAAGAATGTGGCGGCGGTGATCATCACGGCCGAGCTTCCGGCCTTTGCACAGCCCGGTCAGGCCATCGACATCAATGTCTCCTCCATGGGCAATGCCAAGTCGCTCAAGGGCGGCACGCTGGTGGCGACACCGCTGCGCGGCGCGGACGGAGAGATCTATGCCCTGGCCCAGGGCAATGTGGTGGTCGGCGGTGCCGGGGCTGCAGCCGGCGGCTCCAAGGTGCAGGTCAATCACCTGAACGCGGGCCGCGTGCCGCAGGGCGCGCAGGTTGAGCGTGCAGTGCCCACTCCCGTCAACCAGGGCAACACGATCACGCTGGGCCTGAATCAGACCGACTTCCAGACAGCCGACAAGATGGTTCGCGCCATCAACCAGCGCATGGGAGCGGGTACGGCCATGGCATTGGACGGCCGCACGGTGCAGGTCAATGCACCCATCGATCCGGGCTCGCGCGTGCGCATGATCGCCGAGATTCAGGAGATGCCCATCGAGACCTCCAAGCCGGCGGCCAAGGTGGTCATCAATGCCCGCACCGGCTCCATCGTGCTCAATCAGGCGGTGACCCTGGGCCCCTGCGCGATTGCGCACGGCAATCTGTCCATCACCATCAGCACCACGCCGGTCATCAGCCAGCCTGCACCGTTCTCGCAAGGGCAGACCGTGGTGGCGCAGAAGTCCGATATCCAGGTCAAGCAGGAGCCCGGCAAGGTCATCAACATGCCCAATTCGCCCCAGCTCACCGATGTGGTGCGGGCACTGAATTCACTGGGCGCCACGCCCCAGGATCTGCTGGCCATCCTGCAGGCCATCAAGGCCGCTGGCGCCATGGACGCCGAGCTGGAGGTGATATGAGCACGTCATTGCCCCATTCTTCATCCCTGGCGGCCAGCAATGCTCTGGCTGTCGATGCACGTTCGCTCAATGCGCTCAAGACGGCAGCCGGCGAGAACAGCCCTCAGGCCGCGCGCGAGACGGCCAAGCAGCTCGAGTCGCTGTTCATGCGCGAGATGATCAAGAGCATGCGCGAGGCGACCATGAAGTCCGGCCTGCTCGACAGCGCGCAGGGCAATCTCAGCACCGATCTGCTGGATCAGCAGCTCTCGGTGGCCATGGCGGGACAGCCTGGCGGTCTCACCGATGCCATCAGCAAGCAGCTGGCGCGCAGCATGGGGGTCGACGCCGCCGAGGACGCAGAAATTGCCGTGCCTTCCACACTGAGCCTGAGCCGCAACGCCTGGCGCAATGTGGGCAGCAACGGCGCCTGGAGCGGCAGCCGCAGCCAGGCTGCGCAATCGATCAACGCCTATGCACCGGCTCCCAAGGGGCGCGACAACTTCGTGACGGCGCACACCGGCGCAGCCCAGCGCGTGGCCAGCGAGAGCGGCATCCCGGCCCACTACATGATCGGCCAGGCCGGACACGAGACGGGCTGGGGCAGGAGCGAGATCCGCAACAAGGACGGCAGCAACTCGTTCAACCTGTTCGGCATCAAGGCCGGTGGAAGCTGGACGGGCAAGGTCGCCGAAGTCACGACCACCGAATACATCAATGGCGCGCCCAAGAAGGTGACGGCCAAGTTCCGCGCCTATGACTCCTACGAGGAGTCCTTCCGCGACTACGCACGCCTGATCGGCAGCAATCCGCGCTACGAAAAAGCCATGGCCCAGACCGGCTCTGCCCAGGCCTATGCCAGCGAGCTGCAAAAGGCCGGCTACGCCACCGATCCGGCCTATGCGCAAAAGCTCAGCCGCGCCATCCAGAGCGTGGCCCAGGTCAGCGTCGCCAACGCCGGCAACAACAGCGCCAATGTCGCAAGCCGTCTGGGCGTCAGCGCCCGTGCCGCCCAGATCAACAAGATCACCGAGAACCAGTCATGAGTCTTCTGAACGTGGGCGCGCGCGCCCTGATGGCCAACCAGATCGCCCTGCAAACCACGGGGCACAACATCGCCAACGTCAACACCGCCGGCTATTCGCGCCAGAGCGTGGCCTTCCAGACCTCGGCGGGCCAGAACATCGGCAATGGCTATATCGGCAATGGCGCCGATGTGGCGACCATCTTGCGCAACTTCAGCGAGCTGCTCAACCGTCAGGCCACGGCGGCCACCGCCGCCAGTGCCGCAGACTCCGCGCGCTCGAACTCGCTCAACCAGTTGCAGGAAGTGTTCTCCGGCGGAACCAACGGCCTGGGCGCGGCCATCAACGACATGATGAATGCGTTTGCCGATGTGAGCAGCGCACCTACCGACTCTTCGGCACGCCAGGTGGTGCTGACGCGCATGAGCGAACTGGCTGCGCGCTTTCGCTCGGCTTCGGCCCAGCTCGACGAGATGGACTACAGCACGCGCCAGCAGATGAGCAATGACGTGAATGTGGTCAACAGTCTGTCCCAACAGGTGGCGGCGCTCAACGGCCAGATCAGCAGCGCCATTGCCACGGGCCACACGCCCAATGACCTGCTCGATCAGCGCGACCAACTGGTGCGTGACATCAACAAATACGTGCAGACCTCGCAGGTCGACGCCGGCGATGGCTCCATCAGCCTGTTCGTGGGCGGCAGCCAGCCGCTGGTGCTGGGGCAGAGCGCGGCCAAGCTCAGCCTGCAGGAGTCCACGCAGTACCCCGGCAGCGGCAAGATGAGCCTGTATTTCCAGCAGCAGGGTGGGCAGCCCGTGGAGCTGACTCCGGCCATGGCCGGTGGCGGCGAGATTGCCGGTCTGCTGCAGTTCCAGAACAACGACCTGAGCGAGGGGCGCAACCTGCTGGGGCGCATGGTGATCTCGATCGGCGATACGCTCAATACACAGAACCAGCTGGGCCTGACCTGGTCGGGTCAGAAAGGCGGGGCGCTGTTCAATATTCCGATGACGACCACGGGCTCCACCACGGGTGCTCAATGGGTACAGCCCGATACGCCCACGGTCACGGTCAAGGACTCGAGCGCGCTCAAGGCTTCGGATTACAAGATCGTTTTCGGCAACGATGCGCCCAAGGGCAAGGTGGTGCGCCTGTCGGATGGCCAGACCACGGCCTTCAACGATCTGACGGACCTGCGCGGCATGACGATCGACGGTCTGCAGTTCGATCTCAAGAACGATGGCCAGGCCGGTCAGTCCGTGCTGTTCAGTCCTGTGGCATCGGCGGCGCACGATATTCAGACCATGGTGCATTCCGGCAACGATCTGGCGGTGGCCAATCCGGTGTCGGCCAAGATCAACTCGCTGGGCGATGCGGCCGTCCGCATGTCCAGCCTGAAGGTGGAAAAAGGCTTCGATGCCTCTACCTTTCCTGCGGGCACCACCCTGTCTTTCGCGCCTGACGGGGCGGGCGGCATGACCTATACCATCACGCCTGCCCCCAGCGGCGTGGCTGCGACAGGCGCCTATATCTCCGGGCAGGCCATCGAGCTGGCTCCGGGGCTCAAGGTGACGCTCACCGGCACGCCTGCGGTGGATGGTGCCACCAGCGATACCGTGAGCTTCGGCCCCAACAGCTTCTACAGCTCGGATACGGGCAATGCCAGCTCCTTCCTGTCGCTTCGCGACGCCGTGATCTTCGATGGCGCGACCACGCTCAGCGACGGTTTTTCCACCGCCATGGCGCAGATCGGCACGCGCACGCAAAGCGCGGCCTACGCAGCCAAGTTGTCCGACTCGATTGCCAAGAATCTGGAGGGCGATCGCACCGCAGTGTCCGGCGTCAATCTGGACGAAGAAGCCGCCAAGCTGCTGCAGTACCAGCAGTCCTACCAGGCCTCGGCCAAGATGCTGCAGGTGGCTCAGGGCATTTTTGACAGCGTGATCCAGGCCGTTGGCCGTTAACCCCCTACAGCCGGAGAACAGGCATGAGCATCAACCGCATTGGCACGGCCAATATGTATGACAGCACCATCAACAACCTGGGCTCGCGTCAGAGCAGCCTGGTGGACCTGATGGAGAAGACCACGGCGGGCAAGCGCGTGCTGCGCGCCAGCGACGATCCCGTGGCGGCGGCCCAGGCCGAGCGCGCACGCACCCGCATCACCCGCTCTGAAAATGACCAGCGTGTGCTCGGTGCCCAGCGCGATGTGATTGCCCAGGGCGAGTCCGAGCTGGGCAAGGCTCATGGTGCTTTGCAGGATTTTCGTGATCTGGTGGTGCAGGCCGGCAACGGTTCGTATGACCAGGTGGCACGCGATGCGCTGGTCCAGCAGATGCAAAGCCTGCGCGATCAGATTCTCGGCTATGCCAATGCCAAGGACTCCAACGGCTTGCCGATTTTCCGCGGGCTGGGCAGTCCCGATACGCCGCTGCAAAGCACGCCTCCGGGCTCGAGCAGCCAGCTCAACCCCGGCCAGAGCACTGGCAGCGACAACGGCCTGCCCATCTCGCTGGATGGCCATGCGGCCTGGTTGAACGTGCCCACCGGCAACGGGGTGTTTGTGGTGAATGGCGCTGCCTCCAATTCCGGCAAGGCCTGGGCGGATGTGGGGTCGGTCACCGACCCGAGCAAGGTCACGGGCGATAGCTACACCCTGGTATTCACCAAGGACCCGACTACCGGCGAGGTCAGCTACGAGATCAACTCCAGCTCGGCCACGGTGACCAACCCCGTGGTTCCGCCCACGCCCTACAAGGAAGGGCAGGCGATTACCGTTGGTGGTCAGCAGATCAGCATCAAGGGTACTCCGGCCGACGGCGACAGCTTCACCATGTCTCCAAGCACACGTACCGATATTTTCAGCGTGCTGGATCAGGCCATTGCCACGGTCAAGGGCGGCACGGGGGGATCGACCGCATTGCAGCAGGGTCTGGGGCGCGCCTTGAGCGAACTGGATTCGGGCATGAACAGGGTGCAGGCCATGCGCAGCTATGCCGGCGACCAGCTCAAACGTGCAGACGGCCTGGAGTCCGACATGAAGGATCAGGCATTGACGCAGGAAGGAGCCCGTTCACGTGCCGAAGATATCGATATGATCACGGCGCTGTCGCAAGTGGATACGCAGAAGGTGGGCTTGCAGGCCGCCCTGCAGTCCTATGCACAGATGCAGAAGCTTTCGCTGTTCAACTACATCGGCTGATTCCAGCGGGCTCTGTCCGTCTTGATGTCTCGTCGTCTACCTGTCCAAATCCTCCATGACCCAGTCTGCCCTCAGCTCTTTGACTCTTGGTTATCGGCCGCTCTGGGGACGTACGCGACGCCTGGCAGGGATTCAGCTTTATGTCCACGAGGACTCGGGCTCCTCTGCCGACATGGCGCATTTCCTGCGCACGGTGGATGAGATCTGGAGTCGTCAGGCCCCGCCGCTCTTGATATCGCCGCAGTCCCGCCAGGTTCTGTGCAATCTTCTTGAACATGCACCTCAGGGCAGTCCCTGGATAGAGGTGCGCGGTGACTGGCTGCAGCAGGATGAAGGTATCTACGAGCTGGTGCAGAAGGCCAAGGCACGCGGGCTGATGCTGGTCTGGGGCGGATCGCTGGCCGATGTGCCCGATGCCGATGCTGCGCGCTGCTTTGCCAGCAGCCTGCTGAGCCTGCCGCCAGAAGGAGCAGCGGGACTGCCTAATGTGGTGCGCCCAAGCCAGCCGGCGAAGGATGCGGACAAGGAGGCTGCCTCGGGCTTTTTTGCCACTCAGCCCTTGAATCTGCTGGACGGCCAGATGTACCAGAGCCTGCAGAGCCTGGAGCTGGCGCGCTCCTGCCTCGACGAGCATGAAGCGGCCGCCGTGGCCGGTTGGCCCGTGGCAGACACCATGCAGGCTTTTCGGCTGCAGCAGCCCCAGCCCTCGCGCGATGCGCTCTTCAGGCTCATGAAGGCCATCGACAAGGAACAGTCCCTGGATGTGATGGAGGAGATCCTGGGTTCGGACCCGGTGCTGGCCTATCGCTTTTTGCTCTATACCAACTCGGCCGCACTGGGCCTGCGTCGCGGCGTGGACTCGCTGCGCCGCGGGCTGGTGATGCTGGGGCTGGGCACGCTGGAGCGCTGGCTGGCCGACCAGCTGCCCCATGCCTGTACCGAACAGGACCTGGTGCCTCTGCGCACGCAGGTCGTGCTGCGCGCCAGGCTGGCCGAGCAGCTGATCGAGGCCGGGGTGAGCCTGGACCTGCAGCGTGAGATGTATCTGTGCAGCCTGTTCTCGCAGCTGGATTTGCTGCTGCATGAGCCGGTGGCCACCATCTTGCGACGCACGCCGCTGAACGAGCGCATTTTCGATGCCATCGTCACGCGCTCCGGTCCTTATGCGGCCGTGCTGCAGATGAGCCAGGCTCTGGAGAGTCGTGACCCGGCGCCCATCCGGCAACTGCGCGAGCAGGAGGAGTGGGAGGCCGAAGACCTCAACCGGATGCTGCTGCGTATGCTCAGCGAACTCAAGCTGGGCATGCCGCAAGCTCAGGCCTGAGTGTCTGGGTGAAAACTCGCTAAAAACAGGCTCTATCTCCTGATAGGAAAGCACAGGCAGCTATCAAATTGATGGATGCGTTGTGATGCAGAGTCGTGCATAAGCAGGGCTTGGCTGCCGCTTATCCGCGCATTGCCTGGGCGCCGGATTCGGACAATTGGGATATCCAATCCGTCCGTGCGCCATGTCCGAATCCCAAGACAAAAACCTGCCCGCCACCGAACGCAAGCTGCAGAAGACGCGTGAAGACGGCCAGGGTGCGCGCTCGCGCGATCTGTCGCATCTAGCCATCCTGGGTACGGGCGCATTGCTGATGCTGATGGGCACGCAGCCCATGATCAATCATCTGCGCGAGGCCATGGCCCGGCAACTGGTGTTCAACGCTGCGGCGGCCAAGACTCCGGCGCTGATGCTGGAGCGCTTTCAGTCCATGCTGGTGCTGGGTCTGGGCATTGCCGTGATCTTTGCTTTGGTGACCACCACGGCCTCGGTGCTGTCCGGCGTGGCTGCCGGCGGCTGGATCTTCAGCTTCAAGCCCATTCAACCGCGCTTTGGCAAGCTCAACCCCTTGTCGGGTCTCAAGAATCTGTTTTCCAAGCAGCAACTGACCACGGTGGTCAAGATGGTGTTCATGACCATCGTGCTGGGCTTTGTGGCCTGGAAGTACATGAGTGCCAATATTGCCGAGATTGCGTCGGTTTCGGCCCAGCCATCGCCCATGGCGCTTGCCATGGTCGGCTCCTGGCTGACCACGGGCATCACCTTGCTGCTGATCGTGGTGCTGCTGGTGGCCCTGATCGACGTGCCGCTGCAGGACTTTCTCTTCAAGTCGCGCCTCAAGATGAGTCATGAGGAGGTCAAGCAGGAGCACAAGGAGTCCGAAGGCAATCCGCAGCTCAAGGGCAAGATCCGCCAGAAGCAGCGCGAGATTGCCGACCGGGCCAGCGTCTCGGCCGTGCCGAAAGCCGACTTTGTGGTCACCAATCCCACCCACTATGCCGTGGCGCTGCGCTATGACGACGCCTCCATGGCCGCTCCCCAGGTGATTGCCAAGGGCACGGATCTGGTGGCGCTCAAGATTCGTGAAATCGCGGGCGCGCACCAGATACCGGTGCTGGAGTCGCCCATGCTGGCGCGTGCACTCTATGCGCATGCCGATCTGGATCAGGCCATCCCTGCTGCGCTCTACACGGCCGTGGCCCAGGTGCTGGCCTATGTCTATCGTCTCAAGGCTGCACTGAGCGGCCAGGGTCCCATGCCCGATGCCCTGGGCGAGCCCCCCGTGCCCGTGGAGCTGGATCCGCACCGTGGCCGCACCCAGCCTGCGGCGGTCGATGCTGCTGCGCAGCAAGAAGGTAATCTGTGATGTCGTCGAATCCTCTGCAACTGTTCCAGAAGTGGTCTGGCTCCAACGCCGGTGCCCTGCAAGGGATGACTGCTCCCATTCTGGTGGTGGCCATTCTGGGTTTGATGGTGTTGCCCGTGCCGCCCTGGCTGCTGGACACCTTCTTCACCCTCAACATTGCCGTGGCTCTGATGGTGATGATGGTGGCGGCCTACATGATCAAGCCGCTGGACTTTGCGGCCTTCCCTTCGGTGTTGCTGCTGACCACATTGATGCGTCTGTCGCTCAACGTGGCATCGACGCGCGTGGTGCTGATGGAGGGCCACACCGGCCCCGGCGCCGCGGGCGCGGTGATCGAGGCCTTCGGCCACTTCCTGATCGGCGGCAACTTTGCCGTAGGTCTGATCGTGTTCAGCATTCTGGTGGTCATCAACTTCGTGGTGATTACCAAGGGTGCCGAGCGCATTGCCGAAGTCTCGGCCCGCTTCACGCTGGACGCAATGCCCGGCAAGCAGATGGCCGTGGACGCCGATCTGAATGCCGGTCTGATCGACGAGAAGGAGGCCAAGCGCCGCCGTGCCGAAGTGGGCGAGGAAGCCAATTTCTTCGGCTCCATGGACGGTGCCAGCAAGTTTGTGCGTGGCGACGCGATTGCCGGCATTTTGATCCTGGTGATCAACGTCATCGGCGGCCTGATCATCGGCATGGCCCAGCACGGCCTGTCCGCAGGTCAGGCGGCCGACAGCTACATCCTGCTGGCCGTGGGTGACGCGCTGGTGGCGCAGATTCCTGGCCTGCTGATCTCGGTGGCCTCGGCCATGGTGATCTCGCGCGTGGGCAAGGAATCCGACATGGGCCGCCAGATCGTGCAGCAGCTGTTCATGTCGCCCAAGGTGCTGGGCATCACTGCCGGCGTGATGATCTTGCTGGGTCTGATTCCCGGCATGCCGCATCTGGTGTTCATCAGCATGGGGGCCTTGCTGGGCTGGGGTGCCTGGGTGCTGGACAAGAGGGAAAAAGCCCGCCTGGCCGCCCAAAGCAGTGCCCTGGCGCCCCAGCAGCAGGCTGCGCAAAATGATGGCGAAGCGACCTGGGACGATCTGCAGCCCGTGGACCTGCTGGGCCTGGAGCTGGGCTACCGCCTGATTGCGCTGGTGGACAAGAGCCGCCAGGGCGACCTGCTGACGCGTATCAAGGGCGTGCGCCGCAAGTTTGCGCAGGAGGTCGGCTTTCTGCCGCCGGCCGTGCATGTGCGCGACAACCTGGAACTCAAGCCCAGCGCCTATCGCATGACGCTGCGCGGCGTCATGGTGGGCGAGGGCGAAGCCTTCCCCGGCATGTTCCTGGCCATCAACCCCGGCGGCATCACCACGCCGCTGATCGGCACGGCCACGACCGATCCGGCCTTTGGTCTGCCCGCGCACTGGATCGACGAGCGGCAAAAGGAAGCGGCACAAATGGCCGGTTTTACCGTCGTTGATTCGGAAACCGTGATGGCGACGCATTTGTCACACTTGATGCAAGTGCACGCGGCCAAGCTGTTGTCTCGTACCGAGACACAGCAGCTCGTTGACCATGTGGCCAAGCTGGCCCCCAAACTCATCGAAGAAGTCATCCCGAAAATGGTGCCCATCACAACGTTCCAGAAAGTGCTCCAGCTGCTGCTGGAGGACTCTGTGCACATTCGTGATATCCGCACCATCATCGAGACGCTGGCCGAAAACGCCACGCAGACGACCGACCCGGTGGAGCTGGCGCGTCGCGTGCGCATTGCACTGTCGCCTGCCATCGTGCAGCAGATCTACGGTCCGACCCGCGAGCTCAATGTGATTGCCATCGAGCCCGGCCTGGAGCGTCTGCTGGTGCAGGCACTGTCGAACCCCAATGCGCCATCGCTGGACCCCGGCGTGGCTGAAATCCTCACACAAAAAGCGGTCGATGTGGCCAACCAACAGGAAGAGCTGGGCCTGCCCGCCTGCCTGCTGGTGCCGGACGCGATCCGCAACTCTCTTGCCAAGCTGCTGCGCCGTGTGGCGCCGCGTCTGCAGGTGCTCGCGCACAGCGAGATTCCCGAGACGCACACCATCCGCATCGGCCCGATTCTTAAAGGTGCAACCGCATGAATATCAAACGCTTTTACGCCCCGACCGCCCGCGAGGCCCTGGCCAAGGCGCGCATGGTTTTTGGCGACGGCACCCTGATTCTCTCCAACCGCCAGACGCCGGACGGAGTGGAAGTCATGGCCACGGCCGAAGAGACCCTGCAGGACATGGATGCCGGCATGCAGACCGGCTCCCCCTTGCAAAAGGCGCTGGAGCGCCGCGCCAGCGACGAAGGCATGAGCAGCCTGCGCAAGGAGCATTCGCCTTTGGCCCCCGCTGCTGCCAGGCGCAGCCAGGGCGGTGAAGCCATGAGTACGCTGGAGCATGTGCAGGCACGCCAGACGGCCAAGGAAGAGCAGGCCCGCGAGATGCAGGTTCAGGCCAAGCCCGTCAAGGCCATCAATGAACTGGCCCGGCATTCCGTGCAGGACGATGTGGAACAGCTGTCCATGAGCACGCTGACCTTCCAGGACTATGTGCGTGAACGCATGCTGCGCCGTCGCCATGAGTCTTCGCTGGACAGCAGCGAAGCTCTGCCTACTTTTGCCCAGCGCGTGCAGGAGCGCAATAACGAGCGCCCCGCCATGACAGCCAAGTCTCAGGCGGCCAGCGCCGCGGTGTCTCGCCACAATCCTCTGCGTCCCGAGAAGATTCAGTTCAAGGAAAGCGCCAGGCCCGCAGCCGTCGCTGCGCCTCAGAACTTCATGCAGGAGATGCAGTCCATGAAGGATCTGATCGAGGAGCGCTTCAACACGCTGACCTGGCTGGGCCAGACGCGTCAGAGCCCGATCCAGTCCAGTCTGATGCACAAGCTCATCCGTGCCGGATACTCGCCCGCACTTGCACGTGCGCTGATCGAGAAGCTGCCCGAGACGCTCTCCGCTGGCGACGCCGTGCGCTGGCTGATGCAGGTGCTGGAGCGCAATCTGCGCACCGATGCCGCCCAGCCCGCCATCTACGAGCAAGGCGGAGTGTTTGCCCTGGTCGGCGCGACCGGTGTGGGCAAGACCACGACCACGGCCAAGCTGGCGGCGCTGTGTGCGGCCAAGCACGGTCCCGCATCCGTGGGCCTGATCACGCTGGATACCTACCGCATCGGTGGCCATGACCAGCTGCGCACCTATGCCCGGATGCTGGGCATGGTGGCCCATCAGGCCCATGACAAGGCAGCGTTGCAGGACCTGCTTGGCTTGCTGCAAAGCAAGAAGATGGTGCTGATCGACACGACCGGCGTGGCCCCGCGTGATCCGCGCAAGGACGAGATCATGGATGTGCTGGCCATTGAGGGCGTGCAGCAGTTGCTGGCCGTCAATGCGGCTGCGCAGGGCGATGCGCAGGACGATGTCATGCAGGCCTTCAAGGCGCGCGGTTCGCAGCATGCCATCCTCACCAAGGTCGATGAAGCCGTGAAGGTCGGTCCCTCGGTGGATACGCTGATTCGTCATCAGATCCAGCTGCGTGGCGTGACCAATGGTCAGCGCGTGCCCGAAGACTTCGAGCGCG
The DNA here is from genome assembly GCF_001010305.1 of Comamonas sp. E6. Taxonomy (NCBI): domain Bacteria; kingdom Pseudomonadati; phylum Pseudomonadota; class Betaproteobacteria; order Burkholderiales; family Comamonadaceae; genus Comamonas; species Comamonas sp. E6. The sequence continues at coordinate 33,926 of NZ_BBXH01000026.1, read as the reverse complement.
CCAATGCGCAGTTGCTGGTCTCGGCCTCCATGCGTTCGGCTGCCAAGTCGGCATTTGATCCGCAGTCGCTGGATCTGGACTTCTTCTTTACCCCTTCGTCCGCCAGCGGCGCAGAGGCTGCCCATGCTTGAGCGTCGCTCGCCTCTGCATCAGGGCATGGCTCTGCATATGAGCGATGCCAGCACCGCCGGCTTGCGCGTGCTGGCCGTGCTGCACAGTGCGTCAGGTGCCGCTGCCGAGCAGGCCGTGCTGTGGCCGCTATGCGCCCAGCTGCAGCGCCTGGGCCAGAAGGTGCTGGTGCTCGACGGCAGCCAGGCCGAATCCTTTCACACGCCAGGTCTTGCCCAACTGCTGGCGCAGCATGCCTGGCAGGCCCAGGCGGGACTGCGCGCAAGCGTCGGCGACGCCCAATCGGTGGCCAGCCTGCCGGCGCGGATGGGCCTCAAGCAGCTCAAGGCCTCGGCCGACGAGATGGGGCTGGACATGCTGACGGCCCTGCAAGCCTATGTGCGCGGCTACACCACCGTGATCATCTATGCGAGCAGCGAAACCTTGACGCCGCTGCTGCAAGGCCAGGGCCTGCAGCCGCTGCTGGTCGTGCCGCCCGACTCCGAGCATCTGCTCGAAAGCTACCGCCAGCTCAAGCATCTGGCCGTGTTTGCCGGCGTGGAATGCACGATTGCCGCGCTGGAAGCGCCGCTGACAGCAGACGGCCCACAGAAATACGACTGGAGCCGCAAGCAGAGCAGCTCGCAGACAGCCAAGCAAAACGCTCAGACACGCTTGCAGCGTCTGAATGCGCTGCTACAGTGTTCGCAGCGCCACCTGGGCGATGCCCCGGTGCTCATGCGCCTGCGATGGCGCCAGGCCAGCGATCTGCATCAGCTCACGCTGCACATGCTCAAGACGGCCTGCATCCTGCCCATGCATGCCCAGCCCACGGCGGCTGCCGCACCTGAATCTCTTGTCTGGAGCCATTGACTGCCATGTACACCGCCAAAGGCCAACTCGACCGCGACGCGCTGATTCGTCAGCATGTGCCGCTTGTGCGTCGGATTGCCTTGCACATGATCGCCAAACTGCCGCCGAACGTCGAGCTGGATGATTTGATCCAGGTCGGCATGATCGGTCTGGCCGAAGCGCTGTCGCGCTTCGAGAGCGAGCAAGGCGTGCAATTCGACACCTTCGCCAGCCAGCGCATCCGTGGCGCCATGCTGGACGAACTGCGCGAAGGCGACTGGATGAGCCGCAGTTCGCGCAAAAGCCAGAAGGAAATAGAGCAGGCGCTCAACCGCCTGGAGCAGCGTCTGGGCCGGCCCCCGCTGGAGTCGGAAATCGCGGCCGAACTGGGCATGGCCCTGGACGACTATCAGTCCCTGCTGGGCAAGGTACGCGGCACGCAGCTGGTCTATCTCGAGGACATCGGCGGCGGTGACGGCGACGATGGCGATGACTATCTGGAGCGGCATGTGGCTGACTCGGGCGCAGACCCCTTTGCCTTGCTGCGCGACCAGCGCATGCGCTCGGCACTGGTAGAGGCCATCAAGGCCCTGCCGGAGCGTGAGCAATATGTGATGGGCATGTACTACGAGCACGATATGAACCTCAAGGAAATCGCCGCCGTGCTCGGCGTGACCGAATCGCGGGTCTGCCAGCTGCACAGCCAGGCCATCGCCCGCCTGCGCACCAAGATGCGCTCGCATTGATCACTTAAACGGCTCGCCAGGCGCGGGCCGTTCACTACAACAGAAGCCGCCGCGCTGACAGATTCCATCTGCCCACGCGGCGGCTTTGCTTTTGTGACGCAGCCTGGCTGCGTTCTGGTGCTTCGCTATCGATAGCTTGTGGCGTTCTACGACATTGGGTTCACGGATGCTTTGATCGATCATCCGTTGTCGCTGCAAGCAAAAAGCCCTGTCGCATCGCTGCAGCAGGGCTTTTGGTCTGAGTGGCTTTGCAATCAGTGCATCACATGCGGCTGACCGTCGAACATATGCTCGAAGCTGGCCAGCCAGGGCTCGGCCAGCACGCGAATCTGGGCATCGTTGCGCAAGATGCGCTGCATGATGCGCGCCTTTTCCTTGCGCAGTTCGGGCGCCAGCTTTTCGTCACGCGAGCGAAAGCGCAGTTGCTCGATCAGCACGGCACAAGTGCCCTCATAGCGCGCAACACCATCCCAGTCCTTGGCCTGGGCGGCTTGCAGCATCTTGGCGCTGCTCTCCTCTATGGCGCGGTAGAAGTCGATCAATGTGTGCTCCATTTTTTAGGCAGCAGCGGGTGCTGGTGCATTGGTTATTTCATTCCAGCCCTGTGCCACCGTGTTCACAAGGCCTGCGACTTCATCGACCATGCTTGCATCGTTGCGGGCATTGGCCAGGGTCAACCGGGTGGTGCAGTACTCATAGAGCGAGGCCAGGTTGCCGGCCAGCTCGCCCCCTTTTTCGCGGTCCAGCGCGCCCAGCAGACCTTCCTGCAGAATGCGCACCGCCTTGCCGATATGGCGCACTTTTTCATTGATATCACCGCGCTCGATCGCGCCGCGTGCCGCATTGATGGAGGCAAGCAGGCCATCAAACAGCATCTTGATCAACTGCTGAGGCGATGCGCTGTCCACCATGGATTGCACACCCACCTGACGGTAAGCCGACATTGCGCGCGCATTGGCTGGGGAAAACATCACAAAACTCCTTTGTTGCAGTTTCTCAAATTACTGTTTTGCTTATCGGCCGACTCAGGGGGCAATTAAGCCCTTTCTGCAGGCTTCAATAGCTTAGCTGCTGGACTTGTTCCATGCGGCTACTTGCTGGGCGACATAGGTATCCAGGGCTTTCAGGCTGGCCATCTGCGTATCCAGACGCGAATACTGGGCACGCACGCGCGCTTCGTAGGCTGTCACACGTGCGGTCTGGCGTTCCTGATCGGCCGTATTGCGCTTGAGCGCATTCTTGAGCGTCTCGTCCTTGGTCGAGAAGGTGCCGCCAGTGGCAAGCAGACCGCTTGTGAAATCCTTCATGCGCACTGCCAGGCCGTCCTGGTTGGCATCGGCAACGTCTGCGGTGAAGAACTTGGACATGCTCTCCGGGTCCTTGAGGGCCTTGTCCAGCTTGGTGTCGTCAATCTTGAGCGTACCGTCTGCCTGAAAGGCGATGCCCATCTGAGACAGGCTGTTGAACTCACCACCTTCTCCCCCTGGACCGGAGAGCAAGCGACGCAGCGCAGACTGCAGATTGATGGCGGTTGAATCGCCTTGCAAGGTACCAGCCGTCTTGCTGTCCTTGTCATAGGCGGTCATGGTCTTCAGGGCGCTGCTGAGTGCGTTATAGGACTCCACCAGATTTTTCAGCGCTGTCTTGGCCGTCGCCGTGTCATTGGCAATGGTGATGCGCACCGGAGCAGCATCTTTCGCAGACTTTTGCGCTACCGTCAGCGTCACACCCGCCGCCACCTCTTCAAACACATTGGTGTGCGAGGCCATGTCGATGCCGTTGATCTTGGCCAGAGTGTCCTGCGCCTCAACGGAACGCTTCATGGTCCCGTCGGTGCCGTTGTAAGCAAATTGCTGCAGCCCAGCGCCTTCGGCCTCCACCGAGAAGGCCGAGTTCACGCCTGTGGTCTTGGATTGCAGCACCAGGCGCTCGCCCGTGTGGTCCTTGAGCACGGTGGCGCTGACATCGCCCTTGGCGGCATTGATCTTGGCAGCAATCTTGGCCAGAGAGTCATCTTCTGCAGCGATTTCCACGCTGAAGCTCACATTCTTGCCATCCTTGGTATTGGGTGTCAGTCCATTGGTACCATAGGTTCCCATGGAAATGGTCAGTTTGCCTGGTCCGAGAGTGGTGCCGCTGGCCACCAGGCCGGAGCCAATGGTTTGACCTGCCGCCATCTGCGAAACTTCCACGTCATAAGTGGCTTGCACGGCGCTGGATGTTGCCGTACCTGTCACTTGAGTAGAGTTGGAAGAGGTCAGCGTATTGCCCAGCCAGGTCGCAGGCTTGGTCAGCTTGTCGATCTGGTCCTGCAGATTGGAGATTTGTGACTTGAGCTGGCTAAAGGCCGAGATCTGGGTATTGATGCCGGTGGCCTTGGTCTGCAGCGCGGCGATGGGCTTTGACTCCAGAGCCACCAGTTGCGAAACAATGGTTTCGACTTCCAGGCCGCTGCCAATACCGATTGAGCTGATTGCCATACAAAACTCCCTCTGCGCAGAACAGCAGGTATGTGGTACGCCTGGTCTGCGTCATTGAACAAACGGCGCCTTTGCGCCGTCTTTATGGACAGTACTACGCATTGTGTTTCGGCAACCCGAAACAGAACTTGAGTACGAAATGCCAGATGCCGTTATCAGCCTTGCAGCAGCTTGAGCACTTGCTGTGGCAGCTGGTTGGCCTGTGCGACCATGGCCGTGCCGGCCTGCTGCAGAATCTGTGTCCGGCTCAGGTTGGCGGTTTCGGTTGCGAAGTCGGCATCCATGATGCGGCTGCGAGAGGCAGAGAGATTTTCCGAGTTGACGCTTAGATTTTCCACTGTGGTTTCAAAACGGCTTTGCACTGCGCCCAGCGTGGCTCGTGCGCCATTGACCGCCTTCAAGGCCGCGTCCATCGCCAGGATGGCGTTATCTGCGTATTCCGCATCCAGCACATTGAGGTCGGAAAAGCCATTCTTTCCCGACTCTGCGCCAGTGAATCCGCGTGTCCCGCCAATATGCTGAGGACTGGACTCGTTGGTGGTGCCAACCGACAGGCCGGTTGCCGCTGCGATATCGGCGGGAGCCGTGGCAGGAGTGGTTTGAGGATTGGGAAGACCAATCACCACATCACCAGAGGAGGAAGTCAGCGACAGCGCGCCATTCACGATCGATGCCTGCACCTTGGGGGTGGTGCTGGCGGAATTGATCTGGCTCACGAGGTCGTTGATGCGGTTGCTTGCGCTTTCCTGTGCGGGAAGGCTCAATGTCACGCCATTGATCTGTACGCTTGCGGCAGGCATGCCGCCGGAAGTCACATTCTTCGCGGCATTGACGCTCAATGTTGCGTTGCCAAGGGCTGCGCCGGCAGATGGCGCGACCACGGCGCTGGCGGTCGTGTTGTTGACGATTTCGATCTTGCCGTTGACCACACTCACGGATACCGCGTTGGCGCCCAGACCATTGGGAGCGGCTGTGTTCAGTGCCGTCTGAATGCTGGTCGCCAAAGTATTTTTGGCTGTAGCTATTTCAGCTGCTGATGCTGGAGGCGACCCGACGGCGCCAACGGCCGGCACGTTGACAGCGGTGCCGCCATTGATGGTGAGCGTGAAGGTGTCGTAGGAGCCGTCAGGGTCGGGTTCGTTCAGGTTCCAGCTGGTTTTTGCGGGGACCGTCACGGGCGTGTTGCTGCCGGAGATGCTTGTTCCGGTCAGTTTCGAGGGAACGGCCACGCTGTCCCAAGTGCCCAGCGCATCCACATTGGCATTCACAATCGAGGAAATATCGATGGTCTGACCTTGATTGGCGCCGACCTGAAAGGCCATATTGGTAAACGAGCCATCGAGCAGATTGGTGCCGTTGAAGCTGGTCTGCTGGGCGACCCGGGTTACTTCGGCTTTGAGCTGCTGCACTTCCACGTCCAGGGCAGCACGGTCTTCCGCCGAGTTGGTGGCATTGCGAGCCTGCACAGCCAGTTCGCGAATGCGTTGCAGATTGCTGCCCAAGGAGCCCAAGGCACCTTCGGCGGTCTGCGCCAGGGAAATACCGTCATTGGCGTTGCGCATGGCAACCGTGAGGCCGCGCACCTGGGTGGTCATGCGCTCGGAAATGGCCAGACCGGCTGCATCATCCTTGGCGCTATTGATGCGCAAGCCCGAGGACAGGCGCTGCATGGATGTAGCCAGCTGGCTTTGGGACGAGCTCAGATTGCGTTGCGCATTGAGCGACTGGATATTGGTATTGATGATGGCTGCCATGGCGTGTGCTCCTGTTTCAAGCCAGTAAACCGGCGACGTACTAGCCGTTTTCACGACCAGCGACGGCGCTGGCCCACGTGACCGGAAACGTGGACGAAGTCTGGTATTCCGGGTACGAGGATTGTTGGAGCAAGCCATGCAGGACATAAGACCGATAAGAGGCCTAAAGTCCCGCCATTTTTGCAATTGACGGTTACATATAGGGTGCAGTTGGGCAGCAAAAAGGCCTCCCGAAGGAGGCCTGGCAAGGCGTTGACTGCCCCGGCGTTTGGCTGGCGCAGCTGCTTGATGCAATTAACGCAGCAGGGACAGCACGCCCTGGGGCAGCTGGTTGGCCTGGGCCACCATGGCGGTACCGGCTTGCTGCAGAATCTGCGAGCGGCTCAGATTGGCGGTTTCTGCAGCGAAGTCTGCATCGGTGATGCGGGACTTGGAGGCCGACAGATTTTCGCTGTTCACGCTCAGGTTGGAAACCACGGATTCAAAGCGGTTCTGAATGGCACCCAGGTCGGCACGTGCGGAGTTCACGGCCTTGAGAGCTGCGTCCATGGCCAGAATGGTGTCATCCGCACCTTCGGCGGTAGCCACAGAGATATCCTTGAAGCCCGTCTGGGCGGAACCGGCAACGACCTTTGTGGTCGCTACAGCCAAGCCTGTGCCTGTAGTTGTGCCGGTGACTGCAATATCCTTGTCGGACTTCAAGACCAGTGTGCCATTAACACTGGAGGCAACGACAGATCCATCCTTGAATTGGCTATTGATAGCAGTAGTCAATTGCGCCACACGGTCGGAATCCGAATAGGCGGCATCAACCACAATATCTTTGCCATTGATTTGCAGAGTGCCAGTATTAATTGCAGCGTAATTTGATCCAGCAGTGACGTCTGTCTTTGTCACATAGCTGGCGCCAGCAACTGCCAAGGGTTGAGCGGTCAGCGATTCGTTTTTGATAGAAACAGTACCAGTTCCTGTGGCGCCGGCAGTGGCTGTGACGCCCTTGATGCCTGCATCGTTGATCGCTTTCGTGATGTTCGCAGTCAATTGATCTTGTGCTTGAGCTACGGTGCGGGCGGATGCTCCGAGGCCAGTAACATTCAGCTCTGTACCGCCCACGGTAATTTTGAAATCTGCAAATGCTGCAGAAGCTGCAGTGGCATCTGCAGGTGCTGCAACGGTAAATGAACCTGCACCTGCGTTTTCAGTGCCTCCCAGCGCGCTGCTATACACAGAGGCCGGCTTGTCAACACTTGTCCAGGTACCCAGTTGATCGATCTTGGAGTTCTGGATGCTATCAATATTGATGCGCTGGCCTTGATTGGCGCCAACCTGGAAAGCCTGGGATGTGAAGGAGCCATCCAGCAGCTTGGTGCCGTTGAATGAGGTGTCGGTGGCAACGCGATCGATTTCGCTCTTGAGCTGGTCCACTTCCTTTTGCAGAGCTGCGCGGTCTTCGGTGGAGTTGGTGGCATTGCGCGATTGCACGGCCAGTTCACGGATACGCTGCAGATTGCCGCCGATGGTGCTCAGCGCGCCTTCAGCCGTCTGGGCCAGCGAGACGCCGTCATTGGCGTTGCGCTGTGCCTGGTTCAGGCCGCGAACCTGGGCGCTCATGCGCTCGGCGATGGCCAGACCAGCAGCATCATCCTTGGCGCTATTGATGCGCATGCCGGACGACAGACGCTGCATCGAAGTGGACAGCGAGGATTGCGAAGCACCCAGGTTGCGCTGTGCGTTGAGCGACTGGATATTGGTGTTGATGGTCATTGCCATGATGCGAACTCCTTGATGCGATCAAAACGTCGCCGCCACAGTGACCTGAAATATTCAGGGTGGGCGGCGGCGGCAGCCCAATCCAGCACCCCAGCCTGCAGTTCCTTATGTTTTGCTGCTGTGGCTCGCTGGTGACAGGGCTTTGTTTCCCTGTTGAAGCTGTTATCGGAGCCATCCCGCAAAAACTTTAGAGAGTTCTGCAAATATTTTTCGGGATGTAACAAATGCAGGGGCTTTGCCTTGCTTGCAGGCTGTTGAGTCTTCAAGTCGCTGCTTGGTTCGGAATTACCCTACATAACGGCGGCTAGCTGCCGATCTAGCTTCCAAACGCCCAGCTTTTTGCACCTATGGCGGGGCTTCTGCAACTTCACAATCGGCACCATGCTTGTTCTCATCGGTTATATCGTCGCCTTCGGCTGCATCTTCGGCATGTATGTGCTGCACGGCGGCAGCGTGGGCGTTCTTGTCAAGGCGCTGCCGTTCGAGATGGTGACCATTGGCGGTGGCGCCCTGGGCGCTTTCATCGTCAGCAACCAGCCCAAGGTGCTCAAGGCCACGGCCAAGGCGATTCCATCGGCGCTCAAGCCCTCGCGCTATAACAAGGCGCGCTATATGGAAGTGATGGCGCTTCTGTACGAGCTGCTGCAGAAGGCGCGCAAGGAAGGCCTGATGTCGATCGAGTCCGATGTGGAAGATCCGCAGTCATCGACGGTGTTTCAGAACTATCCGCAGCTGATGGCCGACCACCATGTCGTCGAGTTCCTGACCGACTATCTGCGCATGATGGTCTCGGGCAATCTCAACTCGCACGAGATCGAGGCGCTGATGGATAGCGAAATCGAAGCCCATCATGCCGAGGCCCATGCGCCGGTAATGGCACTGAATCGTCTGGCGGGCGCCTTGCCTGCCTTCGGCATTATTGCGGCCGTGCTGGGTGTGGTGAACACCATGGCTTTCGTGGGGCAGCCCCCTGCGGTGCTGGGCGGCATGATTGCCTCGGCCCTGGTGGGTACCTTCCTCGGGATCTTGCTGGCCTATGCGCTGGTGGAGCCCATGGCTGCGCTGCTCGAGCAGCGTGCCCAGGATGCGGCCAAGGAGTTCGAGTGCATCAAGGCGACGCTGCTGGCCAGCATGCAGGGCTACAACCCGGGCACGGCCATCGAGTTCGGTCGCAAGGTGCTGTTCTCCACCGAGCGCCCAGGCTTTCTGGAGCTGGAGTCGCACGTCAAGGGTAAGAAGTGATGAGTGCCCGCTCTCGCCGGAATCTAGTGATGGAGCGCTTCCATGGCTGACAAGAAGCTGCAGCCCATCATCATCAAGCGCGTCAAGAAGACCGCCCATGCCCACCATGGTGGTGCCTGGAAGATTGCCTATGCCGACTTTGTGACGGCGATGATGGCCTTCTTCCTGCTGATGTGGCTGCTTGGCTCGACCGCTCAGGGCGAGCTGCAGGGGATTGCCGCGTATTTCAATTCGCCGCTGAAGGTGGCCATGTCGGGCGGCAGCGGTGCGGGTAACAGCTCCAGCATCGTGCCCGGCGGCGGCAACGACCTCTCCAAGGTGCACGGCCAGGTGCGCCGCTCCGAGTCCGAAGACAATGCCAACCGCCGCTCCAGCCAGGCCATGGGCCGGTCCGATGAGTCCGCACGCGACGCTCAGCGTCTGCATGCGCTCAAGGCCAAGGTGGACAGCATGATTGCCAACAATGCGCGCCTGAACGAGTTCCGCTCGCAGATTCGCACGGAGATCACGCATGACGGCCTGATGATTCAGATCGTCGATGACCAGAACCGCCCCATGTTCGATAGCGGCAGTGCCGTGGTCAAGCCCTATATGCGCGACATCCTGCGCGAGATCGGTGCGGCCATGGGCAATGCGGAAAATCGCATCAGTCTCTCGGGCCACACCGATGCTGCGCCCTACGGCAATGCCGACCGCGGCTACAGCAACTGGGAGCTGTCGGCCGACCGCGCCAACGCCTCGCGCCGCGAGCTGGTGGCCGCCGGCATGCCGCTGGACAAGCTGGCGCGCGTGGTGGGCATGTCCAGCAGCGACCTGCTGCTGCCCGAGGAACCGCGTGCCGCGCAGAACCGCCGCATCACAATTACCGTGCTGACCAAGGAGGCCGAGCGCCGTGTGCTGGGCAACGACAAGGAGCGCAGCACGGAGCAGGTGACCAGTGCCGAGGAAGCTGCCAGTACGATCAACCAACCCAAGGCCCGGCGCGCAGTACCCAGCGCTGCCGACAAGCAGTCTCTGGATGCCAAGGAAGAGTTTGTTGTAACAAACCCTGAAGTTGCCACGGAGACTGTCGAAAAGCCTGACAATGCACGTCCAATGCCGGGAGGTTGACAAATTGTTACCATCACGGCTGAAAACTTGTTCCCACGCACCTATTCCGACCGAAAGGGCCTCTCGTGGCTAATGCCCTGCGATTTTTGATTGTTGACGACTTCTCCACCATGCGCCGCATCGTGCGCAATCTGCTCAAGGAGAGTGGCTTTGCCGATGCCGATGAAGCCGAAGATGGTGTGGTTGCCATCACCAAGCTGCGTGCTAGCAAGTTCGACTTTGTGGTGACCGACATCAATATGCCGAACATGAACGGCTTTCAGCTGCTGAGCGAAATCAAGCAGGATGAAAAGCTCAAGCATCTGCCGGTGCTGATGGTGACCGCCGAAGCCCGCAAGGAAGATATCGTGGCTGCCGCCCAGGGCGGAGCGGCCGGCTATATCGTCAAGCCCTTCACCAAGGCCACGCTGGAAGAGAAGGTCAATCTCATCATCAAGAAACTCGATCTCTGAGCCATGAGCAGCGACCAGGCTTCCGCCAACGTCCACTACAAGATTGGCGTGCTCACGCGCCAGTTGCATAACTCGCTCAATGAGCTGGGTTATGCGGATCGTTTGCGCGGCAGTGCGGGGGAGCTTCCCGATGCGCAAAGCCGTCTGTCCTATATCGCCCGTCTGACGGGGGAAGCGGCCAACAAGGTGCTGGGCCAGGTCGAAGTGACGCAGAATCGCCAGGATGCGCTGGCCGAGCGCACTCGCGCCATGCGTGCAGAACTCATCAAGGATCCTGTGGCCGCAGTGGCCAAGGGTCGCGTGATGAATTATCTGCAGGAGGTGGAAGAGGCTACGGAGCAGACCAATAGCCATCTGACCGAGATCATGATGGCTCAGGACTTCCACGACCTCACCGGTCAGGTGATTGCGCGCGTGGTGGCGCTGGCGGCCGATCTGGAGTCGCAGCTGCTGGAGCTGCTGATCCAGACTTCGCCGGATGCTGCGCAGGCACCGGCCCTGGCGCCTGTGGAGGCCGCGCAGCCCAAGCTGGCCGGCCCGGTGGTGGATCCAGAAAACACGACAGACGTGGTGACCTCGCAGTCCCAGGTGGATGATCTGCTGGCCAGTCTTGGTTTTTAAAAGCAATAGCTGCTTGCGCTTTGTAGATAAGCGTTTGAGCCCGAAAAGCCTGATCTTTTGAAAGGATCGGGCTTTTTTTATTGGGCGCTGCTGGGCGGGCAGGGCGCAAAAAGCCCGCATGTCATCACAACATGCGGGCAAGCCTTGGAGGGCAATCTGCCTTTTGAGCGATGTGCGGCGTTGCGCCGATCACACCTGCATATTCATCACATCGGAGTAGGCCTGCACCAGGCGGTTGCGCACATGCAGCGTGGCCTGAAAGCCGATCTGCGATTTTTGCATGGCCACCATGGTCTGTTCCAGGCTGACGGCGGGGTTTTCCAGCTGCACTTCGCGTTGCAGCTGGCCGGAATGGTTTTGAGCGGCGCTCACCGATTGCAGTGCATTTTGCAAAGCCTGGCCAAAGCCGCCGGCCACGGGCGCGGTGCCGGCGCTGCCGACCTTGGTGAGCTGGTTGCCCAGTTGGGCGGGGTTGATTGCAGGGATCTTCAGGTCCATATCTTTATCCAACTGGCTTGGTGAGTTGGAGGTGATCGTAGGTTTTTCGCTTGATCGCAGACGGGCAATAAGTGGGTGAATCGGCTCGCTTATCGGGGGAACGCCGCCGGCCCGAGTCCGAATAATCCACTGGACGCTAGACCTCGTGTGGGGTCTGACACCATGGAATCAAGATGTCTGCTGTAGCTGAAGTACCTGTCCCCAATGCCGTGCCCGGTGCCACGTATGCGCCCCGCCCTGCGCTCGCGCAGCGCTGGAATGCGCTCGACCGTGGCCAACGTCTTCGCTGGGGCGCGCTGGCGGCCTTGGTCGCTGTAGGCTTGGTGGCGGCTGCGGTGTTCTATCGCCAGCCTGACTACAAGCTGCTGTTCTCCAACGTCAGCGACAAGGATGGCGGTGCCATCGTGGCGCAGCTGACGCAGATGAACGTGCCCTACAAGTACAGCGAGGGCGGCGGCGCCATTCTCATCCCCGCAGACCGTGTGCACGATGTGCGCCTGAAGCTGGCCACGCAAGGCCTGCCCAAGGGTTCGGTGACAGGCTTCGAGCTGATGGAGAACAGCAAGTTCGGCATCACCCAGTTTCAGGAACGCCTCAACTTCCAGCGCGGCCTGGAAGGCGAGCTGACGCGCTCCATCCTGGCGCTCAATGCCGTGCAAAGTGCCCGCGTGCACCTGGCCCTGCCCAATCAGAACGGATTCTTTCGCGAGCAGCAGAAGCCTTCGGCTTCCGTGCTGCTGAGCCTGCATCCGGGCCGCATGCTGGACCGTGCGCAGATCGCGGGCATCGTGCATCTGGTCGCATCCAGCGTGCCCGAGATGGAGCCTTCGGCCGTGAGCGTGGTGGACGACACCGGCAAGCTGCTGTCGCAGTCGCCTGACGGCAATGCCAGCGGCGTGGACATGCAGCAGTTCCTCTACACCCAGCAGGTGGAGCAGCAATATGTGCGCCGCATTCTGGACATTCTGGAGCCTGTGGTCGGCAAGAACAATGTGAAGGCCCAGGTTTCGGCCGAGCTGGACTTCAGCCAGACCGAATCGACTTCCGAGCAGCATCGTCCCAACCAGTCTGCAGACGGCGGGGCCGTGCGCAGCCAGCAGGTGATGGAGACCAATGGCGAGAAGACGGCCACTCCACCTACCGGCGTGCCTGGCGCGACCAGCAATCAGCCACCTCAGAACTCCACCGCGCCCATCAACGGTGCCAATCCTGCGCCGCAGGCTGCTGGTGCAGGCCAGGGCAATGGCCAGGGCAACAAGCGCGAGTCCATCACCAATTACGAAGTGGACAAGACCGTCAGGGTCACACGTGGCAGCACCGGCACCGTCAAGCGCCTGACGGCTGCGGTGGTGGTCAATGCACCGTTGGCTGCTGCGGCCGGCACCGATGCCGCGACTGCGGCAACGGCAGCCGCAGTCAGCTCCGGCCTGCGCCCACTGACAGCCCAGCAGCAGGAGCAACTGCTCACGCTGGTGCGCGAAACCGTGGGCTATAGCGCCGACCGAGGCGACTCGGTGAACCTGGTCAGCGCTCCCTTCATGGACAGCGGTGCCGCTCCGGCCGAGTTGCCGATGTGGAAGGACCCCGAGATTCAGGCCATGGCCAAGAGCCTGGGCGTGCCGATTGCGCTGGCGCTGTTTGGAGCCCTGGTGCTGCTGGGCCTGGTGCGCCCCTTGCTCAAGGGACGCCATACCGGCCCCGGCGGCCAGCTCAATGCCATTGAAGCCGAGGCGCTGGATCGCCCCGCTCTGCCGGCCCCTGCGAAGGAGCTGTCTCCGACCAAGGAGCAGGAACGACTGGATCAGGCCCGTCATCTGGCCAAGCAGAACCCGATCGCGGTGGCGAACATCGTGAAGACATGGATTAACGGCGAGGGGTGACGAAGTCACCCCCTGAGGCGCGTTGCGCCTTCCCCTCTCTCTTTGGGAGGGGGACGATGCCCTCGCTGCGGGGCGGCGGGGCCACCTAGGCCCTTGCTCGGCATCCCCGGCATGGGACGGTTGAATAACTAGTAGAGAGTTTTGAATATGGACGATAGAGGTCTGAACGACGCTGCCATCTTGCTGGTCTCCCTTGGTGAGGAAGAGGCGGCCGAGGTGTTCAAGCACCTCACGCCCAAGGAAGTGCAGAAGCTGGGCGAGACGATTGCCCGCATGCGTGGCGTGACGCGTGAAAAGGTGGATTTCGTGATCGACCGCTTCACCAGCGATGCCGCGTCGCAGAGTCTGCTGGTGGACGATGCCAGCGACTATGTGCGCTCGGTGCTCAAGCGTGCCCTGGGCGATGACAAGGCGGCGCTGCTGATCGACCGCATCATGCAGGGCGGCGATATCTCGGGCATTGAAAGCCTGAAGTGGATGGATCCGCTGTCTGTGGCCGAGCTGCTGCGCGGCGAGCATCCGCAGATCGTGGCGGCGATTCTGGTGCACCTGGAGTATGAGCAGGCTGCGGCCGTGCTGATGCAGTTCCCCGACCGGGCTCGCAGCGAGGTCATGCTGCGCGTGGCCACGCTGGAAGGCATTCAGCCCACGGCGCTCAAGGACTTGAACGAGGTGCTGTTCAAGGTGCTGGCGGGCGGCGACAAGGTGCGCAAGACCTCGCTGGGCGGCGTCAAGACAGCGGCCGAAATGCTCAACCAGATGGGCGGCAATGCCGATGTGGCGGTGCTCGACACCATCCGCAACTACGACCCCGAGCTGGCGCAGAAGATCATGGACAAGATGTTTGTCTTCGACGACCTGGTCAAGCTCGACGACCGCTCGGTGCAGCTGGTGCTGCGCGAGGTGGTGTCCGAGACGCTGATCGTGGCGCTCAAGGGCGGCTCCATGGAAGTGCGCGACAAGATCCTGGCCAATATGTCCATGCGTGCGGCCGAGTCCCTGCGCGAGGACCTGGAAGGCCGTGGCCCCATGCGTCTGTCCGAAGTGGAAGCCCAGCAGAAGGAAATCCTCAAGGTCGTGCGTCGTCTGGTCGAGGAAGGCCAGGTAACCATCGGCAGCGGTCCGGAGGACAGCTATGTCTAAGGGCCAGCCTCCGCGCTCGCACTCGCGCTTTATCCCGCAGGAAGAGATCGACGACAGCACCGTGGTGCAATGGCGCTTCGGCGCGGTGGATGCACAGGATCGCGGCGTCTTCGCGCCAGCACAGCAAGCTGCCTTCATACCGGCTGGGGTAGAGCATTTCAACGGTTTTTCCCCCTCGATTGCCCATCAACCGCAGGCGCAGCCAGAGGTGCAGGCTGTGGAGCCCGTGGAGCCAGCCGCCCCGGCTTTCGACGAGGAGCAGCTGCAGCAGATGCTGGAGCAGGCACGAGCCGAGGGCCATGCACAGGGCATGGCCGAAGGCCGCACCCAGACGCAGCAGCAATGGCAGCAGCACCTGGACGACCATATCAACGGCGCGGGCCGCGAGAGCGTGCAGCGTGTCGATGGCGTGTTGCAGGGCCTGGAAGACAACTTCAAGCAGCTGCAGTCGGGCATGGCCCATGAGCTGCTGAACCTGGCTTGTGACATCGCACGCCAGGTGGTGCGCCAGGAGCTGCGCAGCCAGCCCCAGGCCTTGCTGCCTGTGATTCGCGAGGCGCTGGACATGCTGGTCGACGAGAGCCGCCCGGTGACCGTTCGTCTGAACCCCGCTGACTTTGAACTGCTCGACGAGGCTCTGCGTACCGAGCATGGCGCGCACAGCCGTATTCAGTGGCTGGGCGATGCCTCGATTGCCCCAGGCGATGTCAAGGTGGAGTCGGGTGGTGCCGAGATCGACGGTGGCCTGGACAAGCGCTGGCGTCGTGCCGTGGCTGCTCTGGGCCTGGTCTCCACCTGGTATGACGGAGACAAGGCATGAACCCCTGGCAGCAGTTCATGAGCCAGGCGCACGCACGCTATGCCGAGCCAGTGCCGCTGGAATGCCAGGGCCGTCTGACCCGGTTGACCGGCATGGTGCTGGAGGCTTCGGGGCTGCGCGTGCCCGTGGGGGCGCAATGCCATATTCATCAGCATGGCCAGGAGCCTGTGCTGGCCGAGGTGGTCGGCTTTGCCGGCGAGCGCGCCTTTCTGATGCCTGCGGGCGATATTCAGGGTTTGTCCAGCGGCGCCATAGTGACGCCGGCAGCCCCCTTTGTTCCCGTGCCCCAGCTGGGCGTGATGGAGACCGAGAAAGTCAGCCAGACCGTGGGCGTGCTGCGCCTGCCCATGGGCGACGGCTTGCTGGGGCGGGTGGTGGATTCGCAAGGCATTCCGCTGGATCATGCGGGCGAGCTGGGCAGCGTGGTGCCCGAGGTGCTGGATCGCAACCCCATCAATGCCATGGACCGGGACCCCGTGCGCGAGTCGCTGGATACCGGTGTCAAGGCGCTGAACGCGCTGCTGACCGTGGGTCGCGGCCAGCGTCTGGGCCTGTTTGCCGGCTCGGGTGTGGGCAAGTCCGTGCTGCTGGGCATGATGGCGCGCTACACCCAGGCCGATGTGATCGTGGTGGGGCTGATCGGCGAGCGTGGCCGCGAGGTCAAGGAGTTCGTCGAGGACATTTTGGGCGCCCAGGACCGCAGCCGTGCCGTGGTCGTGGCCGCTCCCGCCGATGCGCCGCCGCTGCTGCGCATGCAGGGCGCCAGCTACGCCACGGCAATCGCCGAGCATTTCCGCGACAAGGGCAAGCATGTGCTGCTGCTCATGGATTCCTTGACCCGCTATGCCATGGCCCAGCGTGAAATCGCCCTGGCCATCGGCGAGCCGCCTGCGACCAAGGGCTATCCGCCGTCCTGCTTTGCCAAGCTGCCTGCGCTGGTGGAGCGCAGCGGCAACGGCCTGCACGGCGTGGGCTCGATCACGGCCTTCTACACCGTGCTGTCCGAAGGTGACGATCAGCAGGATCCGATTGCCGATGCGGCCCGCGCCATTCTCGACGGCCACGTCGTGCTCTCGCGGGCTCTGGCCGAGACCGGACATTACCCGGCCATCGACATCGAACAGTCGGCTTCGCGTGTCATGCACAACGTGGTCTCGCGCGAGCATTTCGAGCTGGCGCGTCGCTTTCGCGCCGTCTATTCGCGCTATCAGAAGGGGCGCGATCTGGTGCAGGTCGGCGCCTATGTCCCAGGCTCCGATCCGCAGCTGGACGAGGCGATTGCGCTGCAGCCCGCCATGACCGGGTTTCTGCAGCAAAGCATGTTTGAAAGCTCCAGCATGGAGCAAAGCCTGGCCGGCATGGCGCAAGCCATGCAGCGGGGCTGAGACTAAACGGGTTAGCCAGAGGGAGAGTCGCAGATGTCGTCCTTGAATGCCTTGAACGTCGCCATTGAAGCCGCAGAACGCAAGCGTGACGCGGCCCGCACCGCCATGCAGGAGCGTCAGCGTGCCCAGCAGGCGGCGCAGGCCCAGATGGATCAGCTGCAGGGCTATGTCCTGGAGATGCAGGCGCGCTGGGGGGCCCAGGAAGGGCTGGCCGTGCAGCCCGAGGTCATGCATCACCAGTATCAGTTCATGGAGCGCCTGCAGCACGCCATCGGCTTGCAGACCCGGGTCGTGGCCGATCAGGACATTCGGCTGGAGACCGCTCGTCAGGCCCTGCTGGCGGCCGAGCTGCGCGTGACCAGCCTGCAGAAAGTGGTGCAGGCCCGCCGCCGTGATGTGGCTCTGGCTCAAATGCGGCGCGAGCAAAAAGATACCGACGAGCGCGCCACCATGGCATTTTTTCGACGCAGCTTCGGCCTGCAACTTCAGGAGGCCTGAGCATGGCGGAAACCAGAATTGATGGCCCGCGCGGCGGCGAAGCTCGCACCGGCAAGGCCATGGCGCAGTCCATGAGCTCGGCCAAAAGCGCTACGGCTACGGCAGGCGAGCCCGGCCAGGGCTTTTCATCGCTGCTGGCATCGCTGGACGGATTCGTGTCTGCAGGCCTGCCGCAGACGACGCTGCAGCCTGCCGAGACATCAGACGCGAAGCTGGCACCAGGCGAGCACGATGCGCTGCTGATCGCTCAAGGCCATGCGCCGTGGATGAGCCTGGTCGGACAGACCGCGCAGCTGGACGGGCAGGGCGACGCCGATCTGCGCCAGGGCGTGGCCACCGACTTTCTTTCAGGCAGAGGCCATGCCGCGCAACTGGCCCATCGCCAGGCTTTGCAGCCCGGGTCCGAGCAGGCGCATGCCGCATTCATGGGCAAGGATTTTCAATCAAATCAGGCTCAAACGTATACGACACAAGCGCAAGCAGCTATTAATTCTGATGCGACTGTCTTGCAGCCGCAGCAGGACGCAGCCGCGCAGGGGCAAGACAGCGGACACAGCGCGCTGGCTTCGGCGGTGGAAGAGGCTCCTGCTGCGCGCGTCGAGCCTGCTGTGCACAAGGCGCAGGCATTGCAGCAGCAGGGCATCAGCCTGCAGGGCATGACGGCTGTGCAGCCGCAGGCCCTGGAAGGTCTCAAGGATTTGCTGCGTGCGGCCCGCTCACCCCAGCAGGATGAAGCTGCGCCACAGGGCAAGACGGCGGCAGTGCAGGGCGGGGCCGACCTGCAGGCCATAGCGGCTGCTGTCGGGGCAGCCATGGGAGCAGCGAGCGCAGGCATGCAGGGCGGCGGTCAGAACAGCTCCGACTTCGGCCAGAGCCTGGCGGGGCAGGATGCCGCACCTACAGAGCGTGAGCAGGAAGTGTCCGAGCAGGTGGCCTTCTGGGTGCATCAGAAAACGCAGAATGCCGCGCTGTCGATCCAGCATGAGGGCAAGGCTATCCAGGTCCAGGTGCAGCTGAACGGCCAGGAGGCTCATGTGCGCTTTGCCGCAGGCGATGAGCAGGCACGTCAGCTGCTGGCCGACGGTCAGGCTCAGCTGCGCGAGCTTTTGCAGGCCCAGGGGCTGAATCTGAGCGGCGTCAGCGTGGATGCGGGCAGTGCCGGCGCCCGGTCCGGGGGGGACAGCCAGGGCGAGGATGCCCAGCGCGGCCAGGCCAGGGTGGCCCGGGTCTCGGTCAATGCTGCCGAGCTGCCCATGAGTGCGGCCAGCGCAGGCAATGGCGCGCGGCCGGTGCAGTCCGGTGTGGACCTTTTCGTGTAAATGATCAGAGCCGGCTTACGGAAACGGTGAGCCGGACATGGCGCGAAACCCGGAATGAAGCCGGGTTTCGCGCTTTTATTCGGGCAATGGTAAGAAGGGCGGGCGGCGAATAATTCAGGCGTGGATCTTCCGTGTCGCGGCAATGGCTGCGGGGTGGATGCAGTCCCCCACTCTTGAGGAATACCCGCCGTGTCAGCCAATCCCAATGCCGCCCCTGTTGCACCTGCTCCTGCCAAAAGCAAGAAGCTGATCGTCATCGTGGCCATCGTTGCCGTGCTGGCCATCGTGGCTGCCGCAGCCTATGTGCTGATGATGCAGCGCCAGCACAGCAGCGCCGATGGCGAAGAAGAAGTCAGCGCCAAAGCCACAGTGCCCACTTTCTTGCCACTGGACAATATGGTGGCCAATCTGGCCGACCCCGGCGGCGATCGTTTTGTGCAACTGGGCATCACGCTGGAGCTGGCCGATGAGAAGACGGCTTCCACTGTCAAGCAGTACCTGCCCAGCATCCGCAACGGCATTCTGATGCTGGTGTCCCAGCGCACGGCCGACGAGCTGCTGGCGCGCGAGGGCAAGGAAAAGCTGGCCGCCGACATTCTCACCGAGGTCTCGGCACCGCTGGGCTTCGGCCCGGGCGCCAAGAAGCGCTCGCGCGACGATGAGGACGCCGACGAAGACAGCCCGCGTGCCAATCGCAAGGGGCCTGTGCGTCGCGTGCTGTTCTCCAGCTTCATCATTCAGTAAGCAGGGAGGGAGTGCATGAGCGATTCTTTTCTCTCCCAGGAAGAGGTTGATGCTCTTCTTGAAGGCGTTACCGGCGAAAGCCAGCGCTCCGAGGTGGTGGAGGTCGATCTCGGCCAGGTCCGCAGCTACGACATCTCCAGCCAGGAACGCATCGTGCGTGGGCGCATGCCCACCATGGAAATCGTCAACGAGCGCTTTGCCCGCAACTTCCGCATCGGCCTGTTCAACTTCATCCGCCGCAGCCCCGAGGTTTCCGTCGGCACGGTGACGGTGCAGCGCTACAGCGCCTTCCTGCGCGAGCTGGCCGTGCCCACCAATTTCAACATCATGGCCATTCGCCCGCTGCGCGGCAATGGTCTGATCGTCTGCGATCCCTCGCTGGTGTTCGGCGTGATCGACACGCTGTACGGCGGCACGGGTCGCCTGCAGACCCGCATCGAGGGGCGCGACTTCTCGACCACCGAGCAGCGCGTGATCAACCGCATGGTCAATGTGATCTGCGAGGAATACAAAAAAGCCTGGCACGGCATCTATCCGCTGGAGCTGGCCTATCAGCGCTCGGAAATGCAGCCGCAGTTCGCCAACATCGCCACGCCCAGCGAAATCGTGGTCTCCACGGCTTTTCAGCTGGAGATCGGCGATATCTCGGGCTCCATCCACATCTGCATGCCTTATGCGACGTTGGAGCCGATTCGCGATGTGCTGTATTCGTCGACTCAGGGCGATGCCATCGAGGTGGATCGCCGCTGGGTCAAGGTGCTGACGCGGGAGATTCAGGCCGCCGAGGTCACGCTGGTGGCCGAGCTGGCCCGCGCCGATGCCACGGTGGAGCAGCTGCTGGCCATGCGCCCGGGTGACTTTATCGAGCTCGACCGCGAGCCGCTGATTCGCGCCTCCATCGGTGGGGTGCCGGTTTTCGAGTGCCAGTACGGCACGCACAACGACAAATATGCAATCCGCGTGGAACGCAGCCTGCGCGGCGGCGAGACCAGCTGGATGGGAGAGAAGCATGGCAATTGACGACAACAACAAGCCCGCGGGTGACGATCCGTTCTCCGGCTGGGCCGAGGCGCTGGAAGAGCAGCGTCAGCATGACCAGGCCGTCGAAGGCCCCGATCTGTCCGACCAGGGCGGGCCGCTGGCGGGCGACACCGCACGCAGCTATGGCGATGTGCCGGTGCACGATATCAACATGGTGCTGGACATTCCGGTTCAGCTGTCCGTGGAGCTGGGCCGCACCAAAGTGCCCATCAAATACATTCTGCAACTGGCCCAGGGCTCGGTGGTGGAGCTCGATGCTCTGGCCGGCGAACCCATGGACGTGCTGGTCAACGGTTACCTGATCGCCCAGGGCGAGGTGGTGGTGGTCAACGACAAGTTCGGTATCCGCCTGACGGACGTGGTGACACCGTCCGAGCGTCTGCGCCGGGTCAGCCGTGGTTGATAACGCGGCAAACTCTGCGGCAGCGGCCCCTTCCATGTGGCCCACGCTGCTGCTGGTCGTCCTGTTTGTGGCGGTCATGGCAGCGTTGCCCTGGCTGGTGCGTCGTCTGCAGCAAAAAAACCTCCTGCCCCGTGGCATGGGGATGGCCCGTGGTGTCGCCTCAGTTCCGGCGCAGGTGCTGGGCACGCTGGCCATTGGCCCGCAGCAGCGGGTGGTGACCGTGCAACTGGGTGAAGGGGAGCAGGCCGTGCGCTTGGTGCTTGGTGTGACGGCGCAGCAGATCCAATGTTTGCATGTGCTGCAAGACCCGTCCGCATCTTTGCAATCCGCCCGTGCAGCCCATTCACCTGCCGTCTCATCGTTCACCGACTCGCTGATGCGCGCGCAGGCCGACGAAGCGGCACGGAATTCTGGAAATGTCTAAATTCGTCTCTCGTGCTGCTGCCGCTGTCCTGCTGGCCATGCCCCTGATGGCCGCAGCCCAGGGCGCACCCGCCAGTCTGCCGCTGCTGGTAGGCCAGGGCGCGGGCGGCACCAGTTATTCGGTGCCCATCCAGACACTGCTGTTTTTCACGGCGCTGTCGTTCCTGCCCGCCATCTTGCTGTTGATGACGGGCTTTACCCGCATCGTCATTGTGCTGAGCCTGCTGCGCCAGGCGCTGGGCACGCAGTCCGCGCCGCCCAATCAGGTGGTGATCGGTCTGTCGCTGTTTCTGACCATGTTTGTGATGGGGCCGACGCTGGACAAGGTCTATCAGGACGCCTATCTGCCCTATACGCAAAACAGCATCAGCTTCGAGCAAGCCATGGAAAAGGCTGAAGCCCCCATGCGCGGCTTCATGCTCAAGCAGACGCGCCAGTCGGACTTTGCGCTGTTCAAGCGCCTGGCCAAGCTGGATGCGAATGTCACGGCAGAAACAGCACCTCTGCGTGTGCTGGTGCCGGCCTTTGTGACCAGCGAGCTGAAAACGGCTTTTCAGATCGGCTTCATGATCTTCATTCCGTTTCTGGTCATCGACATGGTGGTGTCTTCCATCCTCATGTCGCTGGGCATGATGATGCTTTCGCCCGTGCTGGTGGCCCTGCCTTTCAAGCTCATGCTGTTTGTGCTGGCTGATGGCTGGAACCTGATCATCGGCTCTCTGGCGGCGAGCTTTGCGACATGAGAGCCCCCTGAGGCGCTTGCCTGGGCGGCCCGCGCCTTCCCCCAAGGGGGACGGCATCCTTGCTGCGAGGCGGCTCTTGCTTGATGCCTCTCACTTAGGCTGCGCTAGTTTCAAGTGCGTTTAATCCTGTCGCTAATGTGGGGAGAAAAACAATGACTTCTCAATTTGTTCTGACTTTTGGCCGCGAGGCGTTGACCCTGCTGCTCATGATTTCCATGCCTGTGCTGGGCGTGGTCATGGGCGTGGGTCTGCTGGTGAGCGTCTTTCAGGCCGTGACCCAGGTGCATGAGGCCACGCTGGCTTTTGTGCCCAAGCTCATCGCCGCCGTGCTGGTGTTTGCCGTGGCCGGGCCGTGGATGCTGTCCACGCTGGTGGATTTCATTCGTCGCACCATAGAGAGCATTCCAGGTTCGGTGGGATGATTTCCTTTAGCGAAGCGCAGATTGCCGCCTGGCTCTCGCCACTGATCTGGCCGTTTGTGCGCGTGCTGGCGCTGTTCACCACGGCGCCTGTGTTTTCTCAGAAAGCCATTCCCATGCGGCTCAAGGTGGGGCTGGCTTTTCTGGTTGCGCTTTGCGCGCAGCCGGTGCTGGGCGAGCAGACGGTGGTCAGCATTGCCTCGGCCCAGGCACTGGGCACTCTGGTGCAGCAGGTGGTGATCGGTCTGTCCGTTGGCTTTGCCGTGCGTCTGGTGATGGCGGCCATCGAGGTCGCAGGTGAAGTGATAGGCCTGCAGATGGGCCTGAACTTCGCGTCTTTCTTCGATCCGACCAGCAATGCCCAGCTCAGTGCCGTGGCGCGCTTCATGGTGCAGATCGCCACCTTGCTGTTCATCGTCATCAACGGTCATCTGCTGGTGCTGATGGCGGTTCTCAAGAGCTTTGAGGCCTTCCCCGTCGATGGCAACTTTCTGCAGGCCATCTCCCAGATGCGGATCCACGAGATGGGCAGTGCCGTCTTTGCCAGCGCTTTCTGGATTGCCCTGCCCATGATTGCCATGCTGCTGTTCGTCAACCTGGTGCTGGGCATCATCTCCCGTGTCGCGCCGCAGATGAATATCTATGCCGTGGGCTTTCCTGTCACCTTGACTGTGGGGCTGCTGGGCCTGACGGCGACTCTGCCTTTGCTGGAGCAGCCTCTGGTGGCCTTGCTCCAAAAGGGGATGGCAGTCTTCGGGGTCTAGGGCGAACGACTATTCTTTTTATAGCTCGATACGCTTTGTGGGCAAGCGCTAAAGCCAGATCTGGCTTCCGGCTAGCAGCTCAGGGCGTATCGATCAGCCCATTCTTGATGGCATAGGCGGTCAGTTCCGCATTGCTGCCCATGCCCAGCTTCTCCAGCACCCGTGCCCGGTACACGCTCACCGTCTTGGGGCTGAGCATCAGCTCCTGCGCAATCTCGGTCTGGCGCTGACCGCTGGCAATCTTCAGCAGCGTTTGCATCTCGCGCTCGGACAGGGTTTCATGCGGCACGGGGGCGGCTGGCTGGGCCAGACTGTCGGCAAGCATCTGGGCCACTTCGGCAGTCAGGTATTTGCGTCCGCTGTGGACGGTGCGCACGGCGTCGATCAGCAGCACCGGATCCCCCGCCTTGTTGGCATAGCCGGCCGCGCCAGCCTTGATGCTGCGCAAGGCGTACTGGTCTTCGGGGTACATGGAGACCATGATGACGCGGATCTGCGGATGCGTTTCGCGCACGCTGGCGAGCACTTCCAGGCCGCTGCGGCCCGGCATATTGATGTCCAGCAGCAGCACATCGCAAGCTGCGTCGCGCAGTTGCTCACGCAGTTCGGCATAGCTGCCGGCTTCTGCGGTGACGCTGATGTCCGTGGCCTCCGCCAGGGTGTCGCGTATGCCCCGGCGCAAAATGGCATGGTCGTCGCACAGCACCACGTGAATCAAGGTCGCTCTCCCAGGAAGTCAGATGGCAGACCGGACAAGCGCGTGGTTGGATGGCTCATGCCTGGGTCTCTGCCAGAGGAATGGTGAGAATGATAGAGGTTCCTCGGCCGGGGTGGCTGCTCACATCCAGCCAACCTTGAATTGTTCGCGCGCGCTCACTTAGCCCTCTAAGTCCGAAAGACTGAGGCTTTTTGCGATCATCCTGGCTCAGACCTACCCCGTTATCTGTTACTTCCAGTGTCAAAAAACCCTCGTGGTCGGACAAATCCAGCGTCACCTGGCTGGCCTGTGCGTATTTGCTGATATTGGTCAAGGATTCCTGTGCCGTACGGTAGACCACCACCTGCTGCGCGGGTGCTATTTCCATATGCTCACGGCTGGTGTGCAACCGGGCGGGTATGCCTGTGCGGCGCTCGAAGTCCTGGGCCAGCCATTGCACGGCGGCCACCAGTCCCTGATCCAGCACGGGCGGGCGCAGGTTCTGCATGATGCGCTGGCTGGCGCCCAGGGCGTGTTCCAGCATCTCCAGTGCCGATCTGGCATGCTCGCGCTGCTTGCCCTCGGGGCTGTTGCGGATCAGCCAGGCCAGATCAAACTTGACGGCAGTGAGCGAGCCGCCTATGTCGTCGTGTATCTCGCGCGAGATATTGGCGCGCTCCTGCTCGATGCTGGTATGCAGATGTTCGGTCAGCTCGGCCAGGCGCTTTTCAGACTCGGCCAGCTGCAGTGCGGCGCGGCGGCGGGCTTGCCTCGCCTCATGGACCTCCACGGCGCGCTTGATGACATGGGGCAGGCCGTTGATCTGGTCCTTGAGAAGATAGTCGCTGATGCCCAGCCGCATGATGTCCACGGCGGCGGATTCGCCGATGGCGCCCGACAGCAGCACAAAAGGGGGGGCATCGGCACGGTCGCACACCAGATCCCAGACGTCGAGAGCCGTGAAGCCGGGCAGATGATAGTCCGCCAGAATCAGGTCGAAATCCTGTGCCTCAAGGGCGTCGCGTACCTCCTGCAGACTGTCCACGGTCGTGAGCGTGCAGGGCAACTGCCCGCGCTTGAGGCTCAGGCGTGCCAGAGCCTGATCTGCGACAGAGTCTTCAATATGAAGGATTTTCAAGGTCTGATTCCGGAATTGCATATCGCCAAGGACGCTATCATTGGATACATTTTGGAACATCGAGGGTAGTCGTCAAGTGTGGCCATGTGGTCACGGGGCAGGCTGCCGGGCGGTTCATTTCGTGGAGCATGGCGGCGTGGCTGTCATGATGGTTTTACGCAGTTGGAGTAACAATGCAGACGATGCAAAACCCTTCGGGTGTGCCTGCAGTTGCCGTGCCGGTGATGGTGGCTGCGGAGCTGCAGGATGCCTTGCTGGTCACACTGCGTGATCTGCAGCGTCTTGAGGGGCTGCTGGACCATGCCACGCACAATCTGCTGGAGCGCTTCGAGCAAGTCAACGGGCAATTGTCGCAGCCGGCTTTGCCCGATTCGGCTGCGCTGGCTACAGCACGTGAGTCGTTGCGGCTGGCCGTGACCGAGCTCCAGTTTCACGATATGTCGTCTCAGCTGATTGCCCATATGGCACATACCTTGCAAGCCTGCGCTTTCAGGCTCGGGGCTGCCGCCATGGGCAGGGATGAGGATGAGGCGGAGTCCGCCATCAGTCTGCCAAACCTGCCCGAAAAGCCCAATCCCGTCACGCAAAGCGAGATGGATGCAGGCTCTGTGGAGCTGTTTTGAACTTCTACCCTGTTTTCCGTTGCCCGTCTGTTGGAGCTGTACATGCGATCGATTCTGGCTGTTGATGATTCCCCCTCGATGCGAAAGATGGTGTCTTTCACGTTGAGCAGTGCTGGTTTTAAGGTGGTGGAAGCCGTCGACGGTGTGGATGCGCTGGAAAAAGCACAGGCGCAAAACATCGATCTGGTGCTGGCCGACCAGAACATGCCGCGCCTGGACGGCATCGGTCTCACGCGCAAGCTCCGTGAAAACCCGAAGTTCAAGGGCACGCCCATCCTCATACTGACCACGGAATCCAGCGATCTGATGAAGCAGGCGGGCCGGGCCGCAGGTGCCACGGGCTGGCTGGTCAAGCCCTTCGATCCCAATCGATTGATCGAAGTTATTCAAAAAGTGCTGCGTTAAGCCGATAACAACGAATCACAGCAGGAAACACCATGGCGGATACACACCAGGATGGCGCAGGTTCGGGCGCAGACTTCGACCTTAGCCAGTTCTATCAAATCTTTTTCGAGGAAGCCAGCGAGAACCTCGACCAGATGGAGCAGATGCTGCTCAGCCTGGACCTTTCGGCCGCCAACGATGAAGAGCTCAACGGTATTTTCCGCTGCGCTCACTCCATCAAGGGCGGTGCGGCGACCTTCGGCTTCTCGGATGTGACCGAGCTCACGCACCGCATGGAATCCCTGCTGGACCGCCTGCGTCGCCATGAAATCACGCCCATCCCCGAAATGGTCGATGTGCTGCTGGAGTCGGCGGACGCCAGCCGCAGCCTGCTGGCACGTCACCAGTCCGGTGATGAGGGCGAACCGGTTTCCACGGCGGAACTGGTGGTGCGCATCGAGGCTCTGGCTCAGGGCTTGACCGAGATTCCCCAGGTCAACCGCAGTGCCGCGGCTGCCGAGCCTGTGCAGTCAGCTGCCGTTGTTGCCGCGGTGGTGGCGGATACGCCCGCTCAAGCTCCGGCCTCTGCGGCAGCCCAGGTGGCAGAGCCAGGCCCTGTGATCGGTACCGAGCCTTCCGAGGGTGCGCGCGAGCTGATGATCGAGATCGGCCCGCTGTCCAGGCTGGAGCTGGGCGATGCCATCAAGGAGCTGTTCCGCGACATTCCGGGTCTGGGCACGATTCAGGATCAGGTCGGCACCAAGGCCGATCACCGCCTGTTCAAGGTCAGAACGGTGTCCACCGATGACGAGCTGCGCGATCTGTTTGTCTTCCATGTCTCCAAGGAGCAGGTGCAGATCAGCGATGCCGCCCAACCGCAGAACGCAACCGAGCCCGTGGTCGAGCAGCTGGAAGCCGTGGTGGATGAAGAAGCCGCCATGCCGCCCCACAATCTGCCGGCCGAAGAAGCCTACGGTTTCTTTGCGGGTGCTCCAGGCAGCCCCGAGGCTCAGCAAAATCAGGAGCATGCCGTGATTGGCGGCGCTGGAAGCACGGTGCAGAAGGCCACACCCAAGGCTGTCGCTGCGCATATGGAGTCCACCAGCATCCGCGTGGATGTGAAGAAGGTGGACCAACTCATCAATCTGGTAGGCGAGCTGGTCATCACCCAGGCCATGCTGGCGCAGAACAGCCAGGGGCTGGACCCGACGACCTATCAGCAGCTGCTGGCCGGTCTGGCCGATCTGGATCGCAACACACGCGACCTGCAAGAGTCCGTGATGTCGATCCGCATGATTCCCATGTCCACGGTTTTCAGCCGCTTCCCGCGCATGCTGCGCGACCTGGCGGGCAAGCTTGGCAAGAAGATCGATCTGGTCACGCTGGGCGAAGCCACCGAGCTGGACAAGGGCCTGGTCGAGAAGATTACCGATCCGCTGACCCATCTGGTGCGCAACAGCGTGGACCACGGCATCGAGATGCCCGAGGACCGCATCGCTGCGGGCAAGTCCGAGCATGGCACGCTGACGCTGGCGGCATCCCATCAGGGCGGCTCCATCGTCATCGAGGTGCGCGACGACGGCAAGGGCATGAATCGCGAGAGGATTCTGAACAAGGCCCGCGAGCGCGGCATGGATGTCTCCGACAGCATGCCCGACAGCGATGTCTGGCAGCTGATCTTTGCGCCCGGCTTCTCCACGGCCGATGTGGTTACCGATGTCTCGGGCCGCGGCGTGGGCATGGATGTGGTCAAGCGAAACATCACCTCGCTGGGCGGCACGGTGGAGATCGAGTCCGTTGCCGGCGTGGGCATGAAGGTGGCCGTGCGCCTGCCGCTGACGCTGGCCATCATGGACGGCATGTCCGTCGGGGTGGGCGAAGAGGTCTATATCCTGCCGCTGTCCTCGGTGGTCGAGTCCTTCCAGGTCAAGGCCGACGATGTCAACACCGTGGCCAATGGCACGCAGCTGGTCAAGGTGCGCGACGAATACATGCCGGTGATCGCGCTGGAGCGAACCTTCCAGGTGCCGCGCGCCGACGAAAGCCAGACCAGCAACATCATGGTGGTGGTCGAGGCCGAAGGCAGCCGCGTGGCGCTGCTGGTGGACGAGCTGCTGGGCCAGCACCAGGTGGTGGTGAAGAACCTGGAAAGCAATTACCGCAAGGTGCCCAATGTCTCGGGCGCCACCATTCTGGGCGACGGATCCGTTGCGCTGATTCTGGATACGGGCGCTCTGGTGCGCCGTACCCGCCATTGAGGCCGCTGGCCTGAGCCGTCGCCGAGCCGAACAACGCAGAGAGAGCTGACATGAACATCATCAACAAGACTGCCGAAGGCGTGGCCACCGGTGCCCGCGAATATCTGACCTTCCGCCTGGGCGAGGAGGAATACGGCATCGATATCCTCAAGGTGCAGGAAATCCGTGGCTACGAGCAGCCCACGCGTATTGCCAATGCGCCCGAGTTCATCAAGGGGGTGGTCAATCTGCGCGGCACCATTGTGCCCATCGTGGACATGCGCCTGCGCTTCAACTGCTCCGAGGTGGAGTACAACGCCTTTACCGTGGTCATCATCCTGAACCTGCGCAATCGCGTGGTCGGCATTGTGGTGGACTCGGTCAGCGATGTGATGGAGCTGCCCGCCGATGCCGTGCGTCCCGCACCCGATATCGAAAGCGCCATCGACAGCGGCTGCATTCTGGGTCTGGGTTCTGTGGGCGAGCGCATGCTGATCCTGCTGGACATCGAGAAGCTCATGGGCAATGTCGACATGGGCCTGGTGGCCTCCGAAGCCTGAGCGCGCCAGAGGTCCGTGTGCTGAACCTGGGACGTAGCGCTTCATTCGCAGCCTCTCCTGCCAGGCTTGAGCAGGACGATGAGGCGCTGCCGGGCGGCATGTCCGGCCCGCTGGCGCAGGGGCGCGAGTTCGTCTGGTCCAACCGCGACTTTGCCCGCGTCCAGGCCCTGATCTACAAGCGTGCCGGCATCAGCCTGCATGACGGCAAGCATGCCATGGTCTACAGCCGTTTGTCGCGCCGCCTGCGCGAGACCGGGCATGAGAGCTTTGTCAGCTATCTGGACTGGCTGGAGAGCATCAATGACGGGCCCGAATGGCAGGAGTTCGTCAATGCTCTCACCACGAATCTGACCTCGTTCTTCCGCGAGCAGCATCACTTCGACATCCTGGCCCAGCATCTACGCAGCCACAAACCCGGCGGCAATGGCTGGAAGGTATGGTGCAGCGCGGCCTCCACGGGGGAGGAGCCTTATTCCATCCTGATGACGGCCGTGGAGAGTCTCGGTGCCTCGGCCAGCTTTCAGCTCATGGCCAGCGATATCGACTCGCGCGTGCTGGATACCGCCTCGCGCGGCGTGTACCGGGCAGAGAATCTCAAGGGCGTGAGCACCGAGCGGCTGCACCGCTTTTTCCTGCGCGGGCGCTCGGCCAACTCGGGTATGGTGCGGGTCAAGCCGGAACTGCGCCGCATGGTGGACTTTCTCAACGTCAACCTGATCGCCGGAGATTGGCCGTTCCGGGAGAGCTTCGACATCGTCTTCTGCCGCAACGTGATGATTTATTTCGACGCACCGACTCAGCGTCGCGTGCTGGAGCGCATTCATCAGGTGATGCGTCCGGGCGGGCTGCTGTTTGTCGGTCATGCCGAGAACTTCAGCGATTCGCGCGATCTGTTCGCGCTCAAGGGCAAGACCGTCTATGAGCGCCAATGAAGCTGAAGGGCAGGGCTGCAAGTCATGAGGAATCTGAGCTCTCCGCTGGATCTGCCAGCCAGACCCCTGCGCGGCAACAGCTTCGTGCCCCAGGGCTATCCTGATCCGGCCATGCCGGCGCCGGTCTCATCGCTGGAGCAGCTCAAGCGCCAGCCGCGCCAGCCGGGCGAGGCCTCGTTCTTCTACTACGACCCGCACTTCCAGCTCAATTCGGCCAAGGTGTTGCCGGGCGAGTACTTTGTCTCGCGCGACGAGATGGCCATCGTCACCGTGCTGGGTTCCTGCATCGCGGCATGTCTCTGGGATCGCTTCATGCGTATCGGCGGCATGAACCACTTCATGCTGCCCGATGGCGACAGCAGCGATGTCTCGGGGCGCTATGGTTCGTACGCCATGGAGCTGCTGATCAACGAGATGCTCAAGCTGGGCGCACGGCGCGAATCCATGCAGGCCAAGATTTTTGGTGGCGCCCAGGTCATGGCCAATTTCACGACCATGAATGTGGGCGAGCGCAACACCAGTTTTGTGACAGAGTATCTGCAAACCGAGCGCATTCCCATCGTCTCCGAGGACGTGCTGGACATTTATCCGCGCAAGGTGGTGTTTTTTCCATCCACGGGCAAGGCCATGGTCAAGCGCCTGGCACACGCCCATCCCGAGGCATTGGTGCAGCAGGAAATCAGTCGCGGCAGCGCGGCTGCGGTGGCACGCAATACGGCGGGCGGCTCGGTGGATCTGTTTTGAGGAAGGTTGAGCGTTGTTAAAGCCAAAAATCCGGGTGATCGTGGTGGACGACTCTGCGTTGGTGCGCAGTCTTCTGGCCGAGATCATCAATCGCCAGCATGACATGGAGTGCATCGGCTCGGCCAATGACCCGTTGATCGCACGCGAAATGATCCGCGATCTGAACCCCGACGTCATCACGCTGGATGTGGAAATGCCCCGCATGGACGGCATTGATTTCCTCGGGCGGCTCATGCGCCTGCGTCCCATGCCGGTGGTGATGATCTCCACGCTGACCGAGCGCGGTGCCGAAGTCACCATGCGCGCCCTGGAGCTGGGTGCCATCGATTTTGTGGCCAAGCCCCGCGTCGGCGTGGCCAACGGCCTGCAGGAGCTGGCCAGCCAGATCGTGGACAAGATCCGCGTGGCTGCCGTGGCCCAGGTGCATCGCCTGCCGGTGGTGCCGCACGGCGTGGCAGCGGCAGCGAGTACGGGTGCCAAGCCCGCAGCGCCCCGTGCGCCGGCGGCACCCAGCCTGCTGGGGCGCATCTCGACCGAAAAGATCATCGCCATCGGCGCTTCCACCGGTGGCACGGAGGCGATCCGTGAGGTGCTCACGCATCTGCCGGCCGACTGCCCGGCCATCGTCATCACCCAGCACATGCCGCCGGGCTTCACCACCAGTTTTGCGGCTCGGCTCAACAGCCTGTGCCAGATGACGGTCAAGGAAGCCACGCACGGCGAGCGTTTGCTGCCCGGCCATGCCTATATCGCTCCCGGCGGCAAGCATTTCTCCATCACGCGCAGCGGTGCCAACTATGTGGCCGTGGTCGATGATGCGCCGCCCGTCAACCGTCACAAGCCCTCGGTGGAAGTGCTGTTCAAGTCGGTTGCCGCCAGCGCCGGGCGCAATGCCTACGGCATCATGCTCACCGGCATGGGGGCCGATGGCGCCACCGCCATGCGCGAGATGCGCGATGCCGGCAGCTACAACCTGGTGCAGGACGAGAGCACCTGCATCGTCTTCGGCATGCCCCGCGAAGCCATTGCCCATGGTGCGGCCGACGAGGTGCTGCCTCTGCCGCAGATCGCCCATGCCCTGCTGACCAAGTTGCGCGGCGGCTCGGACCAGGTACATCACCGCATATAAGGTTGCATAAAAAGAGAGCGTCTTGCGCTTGTCAGATAATGATTTCAGGCTTCTATAGCTTTGAAATCAAGACCTGACAGTCGCAAGGTGCTCTCTTATTTGACGGCCTGATTATTCAGACAGCAAGGTCCAGCGCTCCAGCGCCTCCATCAGTGCTTCATCGATCTCCGCGTCGCGCTGGTGCATGGCGACGGCCTTGGCGTTGTCGCTGGCAAACAGGCTGCCGTCGGCCAGCGCTTGCTGAATCTGCTTTTGCTCGGTCTCCAGTGCGGCAATCGTGGCCGGCAGGGCTTCCAGCTCGCGCTGATCCTTGTAGCTGAGCTTCTTCTTGGGGCTGGCCGCAGCGTCGGTGCGGCTTGCGACGGGCTTGGGCTCCTCCTTGGGGGCAGACTTGGCCTGTGCGGCTTCGGCCATGGCCTTGCTGCGGCGCGATTGCTCCATCCAGTCCGTCACGCCACCTTCGTATTCACGCCAGTGGCCGGGGCCTTCCCAGGCAATCGTGCTGGTGACCACGTTGTCGAGGAAAGTGCGGTCGTGGCTGACCAGAAAGACCGTGCCGTCATAGCTTTGCAGCAGGTCTTCCAGCATGTCCAGCGTCTCGATGTCCAGGTCGTTGGTCGGCTCGTCCAGCACCAGGACATTGGCCGGCCGCGCAAACAAACGGGCCAGCAGCAAGCGGTTGCGCTCGCCGCCTGACAGCGATCGGACCGGGGAATGCGCACGCGCCGGAGAGAACAGAAAGTCCGCCAGATAGCTCTTGACGTGCTTCTTCTGGTTGCCAATCTCGATCCATTCGCTGCCGGGGCTGATGAAGTCCTCCAGCGTGGCATCCAGATTCACCTGATGACGCATCTGGTCAAAGTAGGCCACTTGCAGATTGCCGCCCAGGCGCACCTGGCCGCTGTCCGGAGCCAGCTCGCCCAGAATCATCTTCAGCAGCGTTGTCTTGCCTGCGCCGTTGGGGCCCAGCAAGCCGACCTTGTCGCCACGCAAAATGGTGCCGCTGAACCTTTCAACGATCTTCTTTTCGCCAAAGGACTTGCTGACATCGGTCAGCTCGGCCACGATCTTGCCCTGATAGCCGTCGCCCTTGCCGGATGCGATATCCATGTTCACGCTGCCCAGCACATCACGGCGCTGGGCACGGCTGGCACGCAATTCCTGCAGACGGCTGATACGGCTCTGGCTGCGGGTGCGGCGGGCTTCCACGCCCTTGCGGATCCAGACCTCTTCCTGGGCCAGCAGCTTGTCCGCCTTGGCGTTGATGACGGCTTCCTGGCTGAGCTGCTCTTCCTTTTGCAACACATACTGGGAGAAGTTGCCGGGGTAGGTGCGCAGAACGCCCCGATCCAGCTCCACGATGCGGGTGGCGATGCGGTCCAGAAAGCTGCGGTCATGGGTGATCGTGATCACGCTGCCCTTGAAGGCAATCAGCAGCTCTTCCAGCCACTCGATGGAGTCCAGGTCCAGGTGGTTGGTCGGCTCGTCGAGCAACAGGACATCGGGGCGGGCCACCAGAGCCTGGGCCAGCGCCACGCGCTTGCGGGTGCCGCCGGACAGGCTGCCCACCACAGCGTTCGGGTCCAGATGCAGGCGCTGCAATGTTTCCTCTACGCGCTGCTCCCAGTTCCAGGCGTCATAAGCCTCGATCTGTGTCTGCAACTCGTCCAGATCCTCGCCCTCGCCGCCAGCCAGGTAGCGCTCACGAATCGCAATCACGGCGGCAATGCCGTCAGATGCCGACTCGAAGATGGTGTGCGCAGGGTTTAGGTCGGGCTCCTGCGCCACATAGGTAATGCGGACCCCGTTCTGCACCTGGAGCTGGCCGTCATCGGCCTTTGCCAGGCCGCCCAGAATCTTGAGCAGTGAAGACTTGCCGGCGCCGTTGCGGCCGATCAGGCCGACGCGCTCGCCGGTCTCCAGGGAAAAATTTGCGTGGTCCAGCAGGGCCACGTGCCCAAACGCCAATTGAGCGTCTAACAAAGTAATCAGTGCCATCGTGCCAGCATTATCGTTGGCCTCCATAGAGACAGCGGCCGTAAGGCCGCTGTCTCTATCTCTGTCTATGGACACAGCCCATGCAAAGACCACGCTGACAGATGAATCTTTTGTGTCAGAAGCGGCCTGGCTAGGGTTTCACCTATGCTATAGTTCGATCCATCGCAGCAAACGACTGCCTCGCAAAACTTCAAAAGTTCTTGTGCAGCGCCTCGGAAGTTGTGATACACTGCAAGGCTTCGCTGATCGCAGCAAGCAACGAGATTCGA
>NZ_BBXH01000025.1:0-105320 GCF_001010305.1 Comamonas sp. E6 | reverse complement strand
AAAAGTGAAAGCACTAGCAACGTACAACTTCATTAAGTTAAGAGCCTAGAGCGGACTACTTAAGTTGTGGCTCAAGGTCAGCTTCTGGCCGAGATGTTGAATTCATGGCTCCGCCAGGAAATTGACAGTCATAAGGTTTTGGCAGCCGGGTGAGCTAGCCCCCTGAATCCCCGGTGATCTTGCCCCCGTATTTCAGGACGCGGACTATTCGCAATGTAGCGCCTGCCCGTTCTGAGCAAGAGGCTGTGGGGAGGCACGATGCTGCCTTAACTCTCCGGGTGATTTCATCTTCAGCGCCGAGTGCGGATGCACCTCGTTGAAGTGCTCGAAGGCGGCGGCCATCTGCAGCACTCCTTCGGCCTGGGCCGTGTCATAGTGTGTTGCATCGACCGGTTGAATCCGCCGCCATAAGCAGACGTTGGAGTGGTGTGAGGACTACAATCATTCTTTAGGAGATGGCATTCCTCCTTAAACCGCCTCACTAAGTGACGCTAATGATGCCTACATTGCCCCGGAGACTGGGCTGTGTAGGTGCGTTCGCCTCCAGCTTTCATCGTCCGGGTTCATGATCTAACTCGTTGTACAGATGAAGCCACGTTTCCACCTCCATGACCAGCTTGCTGCGCTGACCTATCTAGGTCGCTGGCTTGTTATCTGCATTGCAATTGCCATGCTGGTTGGCAGTGCATCCGCCATCTTTTTGCACTCGATGGAGTGGGCCACCCAAACGCGGGACGCCAATCATTGGCTGATATGGGGACTCCCATTCGCAGGCTTCGCTGTCGGCTGGCTGTATCTCAAATTTGGCAGCTCCGTGGAAGCAGGCAACAACTTGCTGATTGAGGAAATCCACCAGCCAAAGAGTACTGTGCCATTGCGCATGGCTCCCATGGTTCTCCTGGGAACAGTGATTTCTCACCTATTTGGAGCGTCTGTTGGCCGAGAAGGAACGGCAGTCCAGATGGGCGGCTCAATTGCTGACCAGCTTTCAAAACCTTTCAAACTATCTCAGGAGGAGCGGAGCACAGTGCTCCTCGCGGGTATCAGTGCAGGCTTCGCGTCAGTTTTCGGGACACCCATTGCTGGAGCGGTGTTCGGCCTTGAAGTCGTGATGCTAGGCCGCATCCGCTACCAATCGCTTTTACCTTGCTTTATCGCTGCAATTTGGGCTGACAGGGTGACAACCTTATTGGG
This sequence comes from Comamonas sp. E6, assembly GCF_001010305.1. NCBI lineage: Bacteria > Pseudomonadati > Pseudomonadota > Betaproteobacteria > Burkholderiales > Comamonadaceae > Comamonas > Comamonas sp. E6. The sequence continues at coordinate 104,126 of NZ_BBXH01000025.1, read as the reverse complement.
CGTCCATCACACCCATTACGCAGTTGCCTCGATTCCGACTGCTTCAGCCTTGAACCTCACAGCCGTGGTGGTGGCCGGAGCGGTATTTGGTTTGGCAGGCATGGTTTTCTCAAAAGGCTTGCAAGTCTCTGGTGCGTTCATCAAGCAACGTATTGCATATGCGCCCCTACGCCCGTTGTTTGGCGGCATCGCTATCGCGGCAGTAGTCTGGTTCGCAGACGCTTGGCGGTTCGCTGGTTTGGGACTTCCATCCATAGTCCATGCGTTTGAGCAGCCTGTAGCTCATTGGGACTTCGCCGCCAAGATGGGACTAACCATTGCATCGCTTGCTAGTGGCTTCAAAGGTGGTGAAGTCACGCCTTTGTTCTTTGTGGGAGCAACTCTGGGAAATGCCCTCGCGCCACTGCTCAACTTGCCATTCCCAATGCTGGCAGCTCTTGGCTTTGTGGCTGTTTTTGCTGCTGCAGCCAACACCCCGATTGCCTGCACACTGATGGCCATGGAATTGTTTGGTGCTGACATTGGTGTGTTTGCAGCACTGGCCTGCTCAGTCAGCTACCTGTTATCAGGAAACACCAGCATCTATAAGTCGCAAAAGCCTGAGGTCAACAAGAAGTTGTTTGATGCAAAGCGCAATGGTTAATGTGACCGGGGATAGCTGAGCTGGATGGCTGCTTTTGGTTGTGGATTCAACCAGTCGATTCAACACAATGACCGCCTCTGGCGGTCATTGTGTTGGCATGAGGCAAAGACTGCGGATTTACTACACCGAAGCCCAGAAGGCCCTGATGTGGGATCGCTGGAAAGCTGGCGATACCTTGCACGAAATCGGCAAGCTGTTTGACCGACCGCACACCTCCATTCACACTATCTTGAGTGCGACGGGTGGCATCCGGCCAACAGCGAGCCGTCGGTCTCGCTGGGCATTGACCATGTCTGAGCGACAAGAAATCTCCAGGGCGTTGGCCGCAGGTGAATCTATCCGCTGCGTTGCCAGCCGCTTGGAGCGAGCTGCGTCGACCATCAGCCGCGAGCTCCTGGGCAATCGAGGCAAGGCTGGCTATCGAGCAGCCAAAGCAGATGAGGCAGCTTGGACGCGAGCACGCCGCCCCAAGACATGCAAGTTAGCCAGCAATCCGGCATTGGCTCACATCGTGGCGGTTAAATTACAGAGTCAGTGGTTGCACGAGCAAATAGCGGGGTGGCTCCAACGCACTTACCCCGGCGAAAAGGATTTGCAGGTGTCTCACGAAGCCATCTACCGCACGCTCTTCGTCCAAACACGCGGGGCCATGAAGAAGGAGCTTCTGGAGCACTTGCGGCGCATCAGCAGTCATTTGCGAATGTCACTCTATCAAATAAATTCATTTATTCAACAATTGATGTATTATTGACAAATGCAAGAAGCCCAAGTCATACGCTCCCTCTCTGCTCTGGCCCATGAAGCCCGCCTGCGCGTTTTTCGCGCCCTGGTGGTGGCAGGCCCCGAAGGGCTGACACCCAGTGTCTTGGCCGAGCAGTTGGGCATCGCTCCCAATGCGCTGTCCTTCCATCTCAAAGAGTTGTCCCATGCTGAGCTGGTCAGCCAGGAGCGTCAGGGGCGCAACGTGCTGTACCGGGCTGTGTTCCCTGCGATGAACAACCTCTTGGCCTACCTCACCGAAAACTGCTGCCAGGGCGCTGTGTGCACTCCGGCAGATGTCTCTTCCTGCAACTGCTAACGGAGCACACGATGAAACGCTTTCACGTCCACATGCATGTCGATGATCTGGCCAAGAACATCGCCTTCTACTCCCAGCTCTTTGGTGCAGAACCTGCCCGCGTGGAAAGCGATTACGCCAAGTGGATGATTGATGAGCCCCGGGTGAACTTCGCCATCTCGACCCGTGGCAATAAGCCTGGACTGGATCATTTGGGCTTCCAGGTGGATGAAGCTGAGGAGCTGGCAGAGCTCAAGGCGCGTGCCGAGGCTGCTGACATGGCGCTGCTTGATGAAGGCACTACCACCTGCTGCTACGCCCGTAGTGACAAACACTGGATCACCGACCCCCAAGGCATCGCCTGGGAGCACTTTCATTCCCTTGAAAACATCCCTGTGTTCAATGAAGCGGCGCAGTCGGCGCCCAAGGCCAGCGCTTGCTGCACTCCTGCTGCAGCGGCGACAACCACGGCGTCTTCATGCTGTGCACCCCAAACCCAAACCTCCAACTCCAAGTCTTGCTGCTGAGACGATATGACCAACACCACAATGCCCCTGAATGTTCTTTTTCTGTGCACCCACAACTCGGCGCGCAGCATCCTGGCGGAAGCCTTGCTCAACGACATGGGTCAGGGGCGCTTTAAGGCTTACTCGGCTGGAAGCAGCCCACGAGCCAATCAGCAGCCCAACCCGCTGGGCTTGCAAGTGCTGCAACGCGCAGGCGTGTCCGTAGAGGGGCTGCGTAGCAAGAGCTGGGACGAGTTTGCCGTGGCCGATGCGCCGAAGATGGATCTGATCATCACCGTCTGCGACAACGCCGCAGGCGAAGTTTGCCCAATCTGGCCCGGACACCCCGCTACTGCACACTGGGGCTACCCCGATCCTTCGGAAGGCGATGCTGCTGACGACGCCAAGCTCGAAGCTTTCCGCCAGACCATGCACATGATTCGCCGCCGTCTGGAGCTGCTGGTGAATCTGCCCGCAGACAAGCTGGAGAAGGCACGGCTGCAGGGCACAGCCCGCGAACTTTCCGCGCACTGATCCACTGCCTCACCCTTCTACGCCCATCACTTACCCATAGTCTCCATCACGATGCTCACGGCTGTTCTGATCTTTGTTTTCACCCTGATTTTGGTCATCTGGCAACCACGCGGCTTGGGTATCGGATGGAGTGCCTCTTTGGGGGCAGGCATCGCCTTGCTGCTGGGGGTAGTGCATCTGGCCGACATTCCCGTGGTGTGGCATATCGTGTGGAACGCCACGGCAACCTTTGTCGCGGTGATCATCATCAGCTTGCTGTTGGATGAGGCCGGGTTCTTCGAGTGGGCAGCGCTGCACTTCGCACGTTGGGGTGGTGGCAAAGGCTCTAAGCTGTTTGCCTTTATCGTGCTGCTGGGTGCCGCCGTGTCGGCACTGTTCGCCAACGATGGGGCCGCGCTGATCCTCACGCCCATCGTCATGGCCATGCTCGTGGCGTTGGGCTTTTCACCGGCAGCGACCTTGGCCTTTGTGATGGCGGCAGGCTTCATTGCGGACACGGCCAGCCTTCCGCTGATCGTCTCCAACCTTGTCAACATCGTCTCTGCCGACTTCTTCAAGATTGGCTTCAACGAGTACGCCTCTGTCATGGTGCCGGTCAATATCGTCTCGGTGCTCGCCAGCTTGGCCATGCTGATGCTGTTCTTTCGCCGGGATATTCCCGCGTCCTACGACCTTGGCCAGCTCAAGCGCCCAGCCGATGCCATCAAAGACCCAGCCACATTCCGCGCTGGCTGGGTAGTACTTGGGTTGCTGCTGATTGGCTTCTTTGGCCTGGAGCCCTTGGGTGTGCCTGTGAGCGCCGTGGCGGCAGTGGGCGCGGTCATCTTACTGGCCGTGGCTGGCCGTGGTTCGGTCATCAGTACCAAGAAGGTGCTGCACGGTGCGCCCTGGCAGATAGTGATCTTTTCGCTGGGCATGTATCTGGTGGTTTATGGGCTGCGCAATGCCGGCCTGACGGACTATCTGGCGGCGATGCTGGAGCGTTTTGCACAAGGCGGTGTATGGGGTGCAGCCATTGGCACGGGACTGCTGTCTGCTTTGCTGTCGTCCGTGATGAACAACATGCCGACAGTGCTGGTGGGCGCTTTGTCCATCGACGCCTCCAGTGCCAGCGGCATCGTCAAAGAAGCGATGGTCTATGCCAACGTAATCGGTTGTGACCTGGGTCCCAAGATCACACCCATCGGTAGCTTGGCCACGCTGCTGTGGCTCCATGTGCTGGCCAAGAAAGGCACGACCATCGGCTGGGGCTACTACTTCAAGGTCGGCACCGTGCTGACCGTGCCGGTCCTGCTGGCCACCCTGGCGGCCCTGGCATTGCGCCTAAGCCTCTTTGCGTAAACCATCCCTCTCCACGGGAGCCAAAATGAGCGCCATCACGATCTATCACAACCCCGCCTGCGGCACGTCCCGCAATGTGCTGGCCCTGATCCGCAACAGCGGTGAGGACCCCACGGTCATCGAATACCTCCAAACCCCGCCAGACCGCGCCACCTTGGAGCGTTTGCTGGCCGATATGGGCCGCCCCGTGCGCGAGGTCCTGCGGCAAAAAGGCACGCCGTTTGATGAACTAGGTCTGAGCGATCCCAAGTGGACCGATCAGCAGCTGATCGACTTCATGCTTGCGCATCCAATTCTGATCAATCGACCCATCGTGGTGACGCCGCTGGGTACACGTCTGTGCCGGCCGTCTGAGGCTGTGCTGGACATCTTGCCCAGCCCTCAGCTAGGCGCATTCACCAAAGAAGACGGTGAGGCCGTCATCGACGCGAAAGGACAACGTGTTGCAAAGCACTGATTTACCCAACCTCGACGAACAGTCCTTCGAGACTCCGGACCTGACTCGGCTGCTGCCTGCCCAGCGCGCCACGCACGCACCGCGCATCTTGCTGCTTTATGGATCGGCCCGTGAGCGCTCCTATAGCCGACTGCTGACGGAAGAAGCCGCCAGGCTGCTTCGCAAACTAGGGGCCGAGCCTCGGATTTTTGATCCACGTGGGCTGCCGCTGCCAGACGATGCGCCGGAGAGCCACCCCAAGGTCCAGGAGCTGCGCGAGTTGGTGCAATGGTCCGAAGGCATGGTGTGGACTTCACCCGAGCGCCATGGCGCAATGACCAGCATCCTCAAAGCCCAGATTGACTGGATTCCGCTGTCTGTGGGTGCCGTGCGCCCGACCCAGGGCAAGACCTTGGCGGTGATGCAGGTCAGTGGAGGCTCGCAGTCGTTCAACGCACTCAACCAAATGCGCGTGCTGGGTCGCTGGATGCGCCTGATCACCATCCCCAACCAGTCTTCGGTGGCCAAAGCATTCTTGGAGTTCGATGAAGCCGGCCGCATGAAACCCTCTGCCTACTATGAGCGGGTGGTCGATGTGATGGAGGAGCTGGTCAAGTTCACGCTGTTGACTCGCGACACTGCAGATTACCTTGTGGACCGATACAGCGAGCGGCGTGAATCTGCAGAAGCGCTCTCAAAACGCGTCAATCAGCGAAGCATCTAAAGCACCGAGACTATGCAGCGCCGCACCCGGATCACTGCCATGCTGGGCGTGGCTCAAACGCTGTCGTGGGCCTCGTCGTACTACCTTCCTGCCGTTTTAGCGGAGCCGATCAGCAGTGCAGTCGGAATGGCGTACCCCACTGTGTTCGCGGCCTTCTCGGTGGCGCTTTTGGTTTCCGCTGCCATAGGACCCATTGCAGGACGGTTCATTGACCGCTTCGGTGGTCGTCCGATATTGATCGCCAGCAACCTGGTGTTCTCGGCTGGACTGGTGATCCTCAGTCTAGCCACGCAGGCCAGCCATGTGTTCCTGGCCTGGGCCGTCATGGGCATAGCCATGGGCAGCGGTCTGTACGAAGCCGCCTTTGCCACGGTCGTTCGCCTGTATGGTCAGGACGCTCGGCGTGCCATCACTGGCATCACGCTGTTTGCCGGGTTCGCCAGTACCGTAGGCTGGCCGCTTTCGAGCTATCTCGCGCATGAGTTTGGCTGGCGCGAGGCATGTCTGGCGTGGGCACTGCTGCACCTTCTTTTGGGGCTTCCACTCAACCTGCTGCTGCCGCGCGCAGCCGAGCCGGCACAAGGCGATGAACAACCTGCCGCAAGCCCCTACGACCATTCAAGCTCAGTTGGCAAGCCGCACAGATCCACTGCCTATCTGATGGCATATGTGTTTGCGGTTTCGTGGTTCATCAGCACGGCAATGGCGGCCCATCTGCCGCAGCTTCTGCAGACGACCGGAGCTGCGATAGGCGTTGCCATCGGGGCTGCTGCACTGGTGGGACCCGCGCAGGTGGCTGGGCGGTTGGTGGAATACGGGTTCTTGAAAAACGCACACCCTCTGCTGTCTGCCAAGCTGGCAATCTTGGCCCATCCCGCTGCAGCGCTGTGCCTGTATCTGATTGGAGCGCCTGCAGTGAGCCTGTTTGCCGTCTTGCACGGGCTTGGGAACGGAATTTTGACGATTGCCGTGGGCACGTTGCCGCTCAGGGTGTTCGGTGCACAGGGCTATGGGCAGCGGCAAGGCTGGCTGATGGTGCCCGCGCGCATCGTGCAAGCGGGCTCCCCGTTTCTTTTCGGAATGGCTGTATCCCATTGGGCGCTGGGAGCATTGTGGCTTTCCTCAATGCTCGGCATCACCGCGTTCTTGGCGCTGTGGGCCATGCGCATTCAGCCGCGCGCGGCAAGTGCATCATGAATTTGGAGGTCGATTGAGCATGACGCTGTATGACGTGATCATTGTTGGAGGAGGCCAGGCTGCACTGTCCGTTGCTTACTTCCTGAGACGCACAAACCGCTCAGTGCTGATCTTGGACGCTGAGGATGCGGGTGGAGGTGCCTGGCAGCATGGCTGGGACTCTCTGCGCCTGTTCTCTCCTGCAAATTGGAGCTCCATTGCTGGCTGGCCCATGCCCAGCTCCGGGGAGCAGTACCCCAGCCGTGACCATGTTGTTAGCTACCTGCGCCGGTACGAAGCCCGCTACAGCCTCGCGGTGCAGCGGCCTGTGCTGGTGACGGCGGTGGAACCAAGAGACCACGGCTTTGCCGTAAAAGCAGGTGATCGATCGTGGGATGCGCGCGTGGTGGTGAGTGCCACAGGGACTTGGCGAAATCCGGTTATTCCGGAACTCGAAGGTCGGTCCGCGTTTGGCGGTCTCCAGGTTCACTCCGCACATTACGTGTCGCCCAGCGCATTTCAAGGATTGCGCGTCATGGTGGTCGGCGGCGGTAACTCGGGCGCGCAGATCTTGGCTGAGGTCTCGCAGGTCGCTGCGTCCACTACCTGGGCCACTTTGAGCCCGCCTGCCTTTCTGGCAGACCATGTGGATGGGAGAGTGCTCTTTGAACGCGCAACTGTACGATGGCAAGCTATCCAAGAAGGCCGTGACCCGACGGACTTGCCCGGGGGATTTGGCGATGTCGTCATGGTGCCCCCTGTCGTGGAGGCCCGCGCACGTGGCGTGCTTCATGCCGTAGGAACATTTGAGAGGCTGACGGCCGAAGGCGCACAGTGGGCGGACGGCACCAGTCGCACGGTTGACGCCATCTTGTGGTGCACCGGGTTTAAGCCCGCACTCCAGCATCTGGAGTCTCTCGGCGTGGTTTCCGATAACAAAGTCATCGTAGACGGGACACGCGCGTGCGATGTGCCAGGTCTCTGGCTGGTCGGCTACGGCGAGTGGACCGGGCCCGCATCAGCCACTCTCATTGGCGTCATGCGCACGGCGCGCTCAACTGCAACCGAGATTGACCAGTACCTTACCGCACAAGTGCTTGCGTAGGTTCCGTCTAATGCGTTGGTTTACATGTGCATGAGAATGCACGTATTATTCGGAGCATGTCCTCCTCGCCTCTCAACCGCACGAATGCCATTGACGCCGCCATTGCGTCTTTGGAAAGCAGCTTTTTCAAAGCGCTTTGCGAGCCTGCCCGGATTGCAGTGCTCAAGCGAGTGATGCAGTTGGGGAGCGCTGACGTTACGGAGATCGCTGCCGAGCTGCCGCAGGAGAGATCCGTGGTTTCTCGCCATCTGCAGATCCTGTCTGAGGCTGGGATCGTGCGCGCACAGAAGGTGGGCCGACAGATGTTCTACGAGGTGGACGGTCCCTCAATCATCCAGCGGCTTGAGGACATGCTTTCTCACACGAAGGGCATTGCAGCGTATTGCTGCCCTGGCAATCAAGGGTAGTTTTTATTTCACCCAATACGTGTATATGTGCGCACAAATGAACAGAAATGACTTCGAGGTGATCGTGATCGGTGGCGGTCAGGCTGGATTGGCGTGCGGGTGGCACCTGCAGCGCCAAGGGCGTGACTTCGTAATTCTGGATGCGCAAGACAGGCCGGGGGGGAACTGGCGCAACTACTACGACAGCCTCACGCTGTTTTCGCCGGCAAGGTACTCGGGATTGCCTGGCATGGCATTTCCGGGAGATCCAGGTCGCTACCCCCTGCGCGATGAGGTGGTTGAGTACCTGGAGCAATACAGTGATCACTTCCAGTTGCCAATCAAGCAAAAAGCACAGGTCGTCCTGGTGGAGCGAGAGGGGACAGGCTTTCGCGTTGCGACAGCAGATGGACAGATCTTTTTCTCGAAAGCCGTCGTGGTGGGCACGGGGGCATTCAGCCAACCCTACATTCCCGAAATCACAGGCATGCAGGACTTTGAAGGCCGGGTGCTCCACAGTGCAAGCTATGCAAGAGCCCAAGAGTTTTCTGGAGAGCGTGTCATCGTGGTAGGCGCTGCAAACTCTGCGGTACAGATAGCGCATGAGCTGGCCCAAGTGGCGAATGTGACGTTAGCGACCCGAGAACCTGTGCGCTTCTTTCCTCAGCGGCCTTTGGGTATCGACTTCCACGCTTGGCTGAAATGGACAGGGTTAGAGAAGACGAAATGGCTCAACGACCAAAGTACTCCTGTGCTCGATCGCGGGACCTATCGGCGTGCGCTGCACTCTGGGCAGATTCGGCACAAAGACATGTTCCATCAAGTGACGCGTGATGGTGTGGTCTGGAAAGACGGAACTCATGAGCCGGTTCAAAGCATCATCTTTGCCACAGGGTTTCGCCCGAACCTGGGGGCACTCGGGCAACTGCCAGTGTTCGATCATCAAAACCGGGTAGCTCATAAAAACGGTGTCTCGACCATGGTGCCGGGCCTGTACTTCATTGGGCTGCCCAAGCAGCGCAGCTTTGCATCGGCCACATTGCGCGGTGTGGGGCCAGATGCTCAGTACATAGCGAAAAGACTGAGAGCTCAATTGCGCTGATTCAGAATGGCTGTTTTGGGTCGACGCAAGCCTTCCGGAGAACGTAGGAGTGGTCGTTCGAGCCAGTACACAGCAAACCACGCAATCGAGCGGCAGGTCCCGAGGATGAACAGGCTGCGTTCAACGGCTGGTGTTAGCCTTTGCTGCCGCTTAGGCACTGGACGGTGAATGACTCAGATCAGCCTGAAGCGGCTATTTAGCCTATTTGCCACTGGTTCAACTTTACTTTTAATATCCATTTAAATATATCAAATATATTTGATATGTTATTTTAAATATTATTTAAAATAGTCATAAGTAGTGCCACGCAGCGCAACCAGTAGCTTGGTTGTTGATCGGCCGCTTCTCTCGCTCGACGTCCTGAGCTTCCCCCCCGTTTTGTGCGCCTGATTTGATCAGGTAGTTTGCTCGCGCATGCGTTTTGAACGCTTGTGCGGCGTAGCCGTGCCTGTCAATTTGAGGGCGTGAGCCTTGGGAAGAATTGGGTAGCACAGGGCACTTCTTTTCCACTTTCCCCCTTTGGAGTTTTCTATGACTGATACAGGTCAGGCCGCCGCATGCCCGAACGATTCTTCTCCTGCTTCTCATCACAAGGCCGTTGCTGGTACGCCCTTGTTTGCCCTGGGCCAGGTACTGGCCACACCTGGGGCATTGGAGCTTCTGGAAACCCATGAACTGACAGCACTGCCGTTTGTGCTGCGCCATGAGTCGGGTGATTGGGGCGATATTTGTGCAGAAGATCGGCAAAGTAATGCTGACGCTTTGCAGTATGGCTACAGGCTGATGTCGGTGTATGTGATTTCCAAGGCAGAACGCTTGTGGATCATCACGGAAGCTGACCGTAGTAGCACCACGCTGTTGTTGCCCGAGGAGTACTGATGCTGGGGCGGCACTTTGTGGTGCACTCGCAGCTGAGCGTGGGCCGCTCAGGTGCAATGGCCTATCAAAACAAGCTGCTGCTGCGCCAGGGCGAAAACGACATGGCTTGCGGGCACCACTGCGTGTTGATGGCTTTGATGCTGCTGGGCCAGGTGTCACGCGATGACCTGTATGAAGGCGACCTTGATGCACGGCTGATGGAAGTGAGTGCCATGGGCCAAGCTCTGTACTTTAGCGGCTGTAGCAGCGCAGCCATCAGAGAACAGTTTGCCCCGTTTTCTGAACAACTGCAGTGCCGCCAATTGCGCCGTAATGTCGAGGCCCGCACGGTGGCTGCATTGGAATCTGACCATGTGTGCCTGGTGCGCTTCACTTCGCCCAGCTACAGCCATTGGGTGCTGGCAGTGGGTGTGATGTATTCCGATGGCAAGCCAGATTCTTTGCTGGTGCTCGACCCTTTGATGGAAGGTGTGCCGCTCACTCCCTGGAATGCCTTGCTGGAGCATTGGGGCAGCAAAAAGCTGCGCAACACCAACGCCCGCTGGTCAGAAAAAGCCACCTTGGACAAGGTGGTGCAAGTCGGTTTGCGCAGCCGCCGTGGCACGGCCATTGCGCTGGCTTGAGTTTCAGTTCTCGATCTCTCTTACCTGATTTCCCTTGTGCACGTTGTGCGCCTGGTGCTTGGCTTTGGAGGCTGCACTCAGGTGCCGTTGCGGCGTGCCTGTTTTGAAAGTTTGACCATGCACCCTTATCACTTGAGGTGGTACCGCTACCGGCGTTTGTTGGCGGCGGTGATGACTTTGCCTGCACTGGATACCTCAACGCTTGTTCCGCATGAATTCAGTGGGCAGTGGCCGTGCTGTTTCAATGGCTGTGCCGAAGCTGGCCGCTATGTGCATGCTTCAAGGCCATGCATGGAGCCGCAGTCGGCCATGGTGCTCGAATTGGCCGATGCGGCTTTGCAGGCGGTTGAGCCAATCAGTCAGCGCACAGCCGCGTGGCAAGCATTTGCACGGTGTGCGGTGCCCCAGTTGGGTTTGGGCAGCTTTGCACGGCTGGTGGCACTGCTGCAGCAATACGGGCCTGATGAAGATGCTGAGCTGGCTGTATTGCTGTGGCAAGGAAAAATCACTCAGCAAGTAGCCGCACTCAAGGCTGTGCAGCGTTTACGCCACCTGGTCGCATTCTTGCAAAGCCAGGGCATCACGGATGCCGCCAGCTGGTTGCAGTGGCGGGATTCGGTAGATGCGCAAGCGGTTGTGCACGGTGCATCGCATCAGGAGCCAGACACGGTCAATGCTTTGCTGTGGCACTTGGACAGCGTGCGTTGTGATGTGCCTTGGGTGCTGACGTTTGCAAGGCGGGTGCTCGGTCAAGCCCCGGCGTATGGGCACATCATGCTGGCAGTGCAAGAAATGGCCGAAGCCATGAACCTGAGTGCTAAGGCTTTGGCCAGGCGCATAGCGTGGCATGAGCGGCTGTTTCAAGCATTGGGCGATGTGCCAGAGCTACGGCTGGCGTGGTGGCGGTGCGTGAAGCGCACTTTGCAAACCCAACTGACCAACGCTACAGCGGCCAAACTGCAAGTGCAGGGAGTCAAAGAGCCTTTGCCGCTGTCGCTGGCCGTGCACCTGCGCCAGGGACAACCCATGCTGACGATTCAGCTGCCCCGTGCGTTTGGTGCAGCACCCGCATGGCCCAACTTGACCATGGTGCAGCTATCCCAACAAGGTTGTGGATCAGGGCTGGGGCTACGTTTGCTTCTACAAGGCGAAGGCGTGCTGCCCGCTCAGCTGCAGTTGGACATCGCCAAGCGCTGGAAAGCAGCCCGGCTCCAGCAGCCAATGTGTGAGCGCATCAGCCCCGTCAAATGGGAAATCAGCTGTGGCTGGTGTGATGGACTGTGGAATCCTTCCGGTATGAGTCTGGCTGATGTGGCCGACTGGGCCACGGACACAGCGCTGCAAGTGACGGAATATGTGCAGTTGCTCAAAGGTATGCTCAGGCGTGAAGCCATTAAATAAAGGCTACAGTATTGATGAGCATGCCCACGCCATGAGTGCAGCACCATGCGACTACAGCCAATTCCTTTGACGGTAGAAGTGACGGTACTGCTCTACTCAGTTAGCCCCAGTACCTGTACAGCACCGTGCTGTAGCATTCGAGAAAGGCTCAATTTTTTAGCTATTGACAATTGAGTGGGAATAAAGCGCTGTCGTGAACTGACGCGCAAGCTTTAGACCTTTTCTCATGCAAGCCCGCGATATCGCGGGCTTTTTTCATTTCTATCTAGCTCTATCTGGAACTAGCCGGTCTTGCGAAGTCGGCGGGTTTCGATGGCACTTTGCATGGCACCGAGCGTCGCCAATACCATCCACCTCGTCGATACCATCAGCCCTGCTTTCTGCAGTTGACGGCATCAAAATCACCTAAGTCTTTGATTTTAAAGACGGTGCCATGCACAAAAACGCGCTTGCTTGCTGCTGGTATCGCGCATATGCCCGCGAACAGTCACCGCAGGAGCGCGGGCAACACGAGTTTGCAGAGCAAGAGGCCAAGGCTCGAAAAGTTGGACTTTGGCGAGAGGCCGGGCCAATCGCGCCATGGGATTGGCGCAAAGCCTTATGCGAGCCTCGGCACAACCCAAGTCCGTAAACAACCCTATGCTGACCGTCGCCCTAGCGAATTGACCGCCGAAGAGCAGCCAGCTAACCGCTGCCCGCTCCGAGCTACGTAACATTACGGCCATAGGCGCTCGGTTGTCCAGACAGCGCCGTCGCGTCTGTAGCGAAGACGTATGTGGCGTCGCTGTTCATGACCTTGCCAGAACTCAATGGTGTCAGGCCGCACAGCATAGACAACCCATTCGGGCGAGATAAGTTGCGGGTTCTCTTCAAGCCGCTCCAGTTGTTTGGCCAACCCATCTTCAAATTCCCTATCAGAGTCCAGAACATCACTTTGCCGACCGAGTAGAGCTCCGGCGCGAGAGCCATGTGGTCGCGCCAAGAAATCGGCTGCTTGAGCTTGAGGACCCATGTCGTGCGCAACACCACGAATGCGGATTTGACGTCCAAGTGCAGGCCAATAAAAGGTCAGTGCCACATTGGACTTGTAGGAAATTTGGTGGCCCTTGGGGCTGCTGCGTGTGATGGCGAAGTGCCAACCGTGGTCATCTACATTTTTGAGGATTAAGACACGCGCATCGGGATGTCCGTCAGCATCCACGGTGGACAAGGTCATCGAGTGCGGCTCTCGGATTCCAGCGTCGATGGCCATCTGCAGCCATTCGACGAAAAGGACTTCGGGGTTGGCGGGCGCAAGCGTGATGTCGAAAGGCTTATATGGGCCGGGCAAGGATTTTAGGTTCCGCAGCAGCTCTCGTATGTTGGACACGGTGTTGTCTCTTTCACTAAGTAAACGATTCATGTTCACAATGCGCAGATTCTCCGTCACCTCATGGCCGTCGTTAGTCGGAGTCCGCTTCTGGCCGTCTTCAGTTGTCGCGCTGAGTCTTCGCTTGCTTCTGAATCGAGAACGTCACCGTGAAGTCCGGGTTCACCACTACTTCGCCAGTGGTCCGAAGCCGGCACTCGCCGGGCTCAGCCTTTCGAAACGAACGCGTATCGGGAGGTAGGTGGAACTGCTCGCCGGCTCGCTGGCCTTCCAGTGATAAAAGAATTCCCTTGCGCTCATCGGCATGGACGACGCGACCGAACAGTTGTTGCTGCTCGAAAGGCTCCTCGGCACCCACGTCAAAGTAGGCAAGTCCAACGAGAACCAATTGCCCGGGGAGCGTGTTCGCAAGGGTCGCGTCCCATGGCAGCTCTTCATTAAAGTCGTTGCTCATGGCCGAAATTCTGCCCTTAAGTTAGAGGTCTGCTCCTGGCCGAGAGCACCACTTCGTACTGGCCGCCGATAGTGGCCTGTCGAACGATTTCCTGATCACAAGTCGAATGACTGCTGTCAGGGCGCACACCAAGCTCACGTTGTCGCCCACGGGCCGTCTTTCAATGACGCTGCAGATTGCCAACGCCGAAGTGCTCATTCGCCTCCGAGGTTGAATAACCCAATAACCTCGCAATTGGCACGTCATCGAGTTTGACCTGATCCGCCACGCTGCGCAGAATTATTGTTCATCTTGCCGCCGCGAGCCAAGACGACAAGTGCGTGTTCCTGTGGCTCCCATGGAGGTTCGTATGAGCTATCACTTGGAAGGTCGCCTGCTCGAGGTTTGTAACTGTAAGGTTCTGTGCCCCTGCTGGATTGGCGAGGACCCGGACTACGGCACTTGCGACACCATCGTCGCTTGGCGCATAGACAAGGGAAACGTGGATGGTGTTGACGTGGGCGGCAATACCATCGCTGCCGTAGCCCATGTTCCCGGCAATATCCTGGAAGGCAACTGGAGGGCCGCGATTTTTGTCGACGACCAGGCCTCCAAGGCACAAGAGGAAGCGCTGCTCAAGGTCTACACCGGCCAAGCCGGGGGGCCGGTCGCCGATCTCGCCAAGCTGATCGGCGAGGTGGTATCCGTGGAGCGAGCACCCATCCGCTTCACGGTCAAGGAGGGTAAGGGCCAGTTGGAGATCGGCAAGGACTACTTCGCTGAACTCGAGCCGTATCGTGGAGCCATGGATAGGCAGACCACGCTTTCCGATACCGTGTTCTCGACGGTACCCGGGGCACCGGTTTTTGTGGGCAAGGCTCCGACCTACCGATCGAAAAACGCCGCCCTCGCCATCGACCTCGATATCAAGAACCACAACGCCCTGCAGAGCACCTTTGTCTTTGACGCCTGAGCCGCCGGGTCAATCCAAGGCGAGTAGCGATCGGAGCACAAGCGCGGAGATTTCCCAATGACGCCGCAGGCAAGCCCTACGCTGACCAGCGCCACCCGTCACCGTCGCGTGTTCTTGCCGGTCTTGGCAGCACTGGTGGTGCTTGCCTGGGTGACGTTGTGGGCTTGGGCGCGCAGCCCTTACGGTCGCTATCTCGAACACGGTGACTGGACGGCGGAAGGGCCGGCAGCGTTTCTGTGCCGCGTCGTTCCCGCCGGCGATGTGGTCGTACCCATGGCGCTTTACGCCGTTGCCTGGATCCTGATGACGGCGGCCATGATGCTACCCACCACCTTGCCGCTGTTCAACGCCTTTGATCGGTTGACGACCGGGCGCACGGACCATGGGCGCCTCTGCATGCTGCTCGGCCTGGGCTATATGGCGGTATGGGGGGGCTTCGGGCTGCTGGCACACGCACTTCACTCTGCGGTGCTGTCTTTGCTCTCCAGCGTACCCACGCTGGCTTGGCATGGCTGGCTGCTGGGTGCGGCGACCATTGCCTTGGCCGGTGTTTTTCAATTTAGCAAGCTCAAGTACCAATGCCTGGAAAAGTGTCGTACGCCCTTGAGCTTCGTGATCGAGCACTGGCATGGGGGTGAGCACCCAGCGCGGCAGGCGTTCGCGCTTGGCGCTCACCACGGCCTGTTTTGCGTCGGCTGCTGCTGGGCGCTGATGCTGTTGATGTTTGCGCTCGGTACCGGCAGCCTCGGCTGGATGCTCCTGCTCGCGGCCGTGATGGCGATCGAAAAGAACATCCCCTGGGGCCGGCGTCTCAGCAAGCCGCTAGGTATCGCGCTGCTGTCTTGGTCTGCCATCATCGTAATGAGCCATGGTTGACACGCGTACTGGCCGCACCTCCTTGCAAACGCTCTCGCTGCGGTGGCGATGCTCGCCTTCGCGGCCAATTCATTGTTGTGCCGACTTGCACTGCAGAAAACAGGCATCGATCCGGCCAGCATCGACAGCATCCCCTGCAGGTCAGTTCTGCGTGGAAATTAACAAACAGGGAAATGTCCGCGTTGATATGTTCCGTCGCAGACCGAGCAGAGCCCTAACGACTGCAAAAGCTACTTCACACATCTACTTTCGCTATGCAGCGATTGCCGTCATTGATACAGCCAAGTCCGCCGGGCCACCTCATGACACTACTCGGCCGCTCGAGCCTGCGAGCAGGATCTCTGCGGAGGGCACGCGCTCATACCTTGGCTAGGAAAGCCGCCGCATCACCCGCTTCACACTTCCAGTCTGCGAAGACCCCAACCAGATTGCATTCCACGCAGTGGCAAGCGATGTAGTACCAGCGCACGTCATGTGTGCCCTCGTACACGGAGACGCCGGACATCAGCTCGAACACCTCGTTCTCGCACACGCACTCGTGCGCCTCGGGGGCGGCCTCTTCAACGTAGTCCGCGCTGTCGCCCATCAGGTGTCTCTGCCCGCAGTCGGTGCAGGTGCGGATTGCCACGCCTGCTTCTTCATCAGTCTGCAGCGCAAAAGTCCGGCACCCGCAATTGCATTTGGACGAGGCAAACCGGACGGCCTCATGGCGATTCGCAACGCTGTAGCTGCGCAGCTCGGCTTGGGTGTCGCCGGACGTCGTCCCGTACATGAACTCGCCCTTCTTCGTCAGTGCCATTGATGCTGTTCCATTCTTCAAGGTGGGCTTCCCGGCAGACCTGACGCCAGGCTTGCCCCGATCCTCTGGATTTTGCCTGAAGGCACGGTGATTCGTCGTCAAGGGGCCGGATCGGGGTGGTCGCCGACAAGGGCTGCGGAAATCCTTGAATGCCGATTCTTGGAGATTGCAGCCAGAGACCATCAAGTTCAGTTGTTGATCGCCGCCGACCTTCGATGTTGAAGCCCCTACGTCAGCTCTCAGCTTGAAGCAGTTGGCCAAGCAGCCTTCGCGAACGGCTGCTCCTGGCCGACTGGCGACGGCCCTGCACCCGTTGACTGCCTGTCCTGAACCGGACGCTCAAGGCACAGCCCCGAAGGTCAGCTTTGCGGTGCTGTACTCACCAGTAGCTAGGCCCGGCTTCGGCCAGAAGCGGAATTCCAGCCAACGATTGCTAGTGTCGGCTTCAAACTACTTGCAGCTGCTGAGATCTGGCAAGCCTATGATCGCTGCCTCCGATTTCTGTTGGATCGGTTGGATGACGCATGCAGCAAAAAACAAAGACATTCCACTGATCATTTTTTTCCGATCAATGAGTTTCTTACACAAGAAATCTGAATTTTTGATCATGGAATTATGGAAAAAGCCATTACAAAATTCTTGTTCTAAAGGCGAGCGGGAAGATTTTTGAGTTTAAATGCTGGGAGCAACAACCATTAAAGCGCCCACTATGTGTGCATGTTAATAGTCATGCGCAGAGCATCAATGGGTTAATTTGGAACCCTCTGTATAGCTAGAACGCATGAGAAGATGGATAGTTATTAGTGCTGCCACCTTGTTTGCAATTCTCGCCAGCACCCTGCCGTTAGTCGCCATGTTCGCGATTGACCAAGACAACGCTAACGAGACGCTGCAACTCTACGTCAATGACCGCGCATCCTATACAGCACTCCGGGGTGAACGGACATTGGAGAATGCAAAGCAGGCACTCGTCCGCGCTCAAGCGATAGACGGGGCGGACTGCTCACCAGAGCACATGGGTCAAATGGGCCAGGTTGCCGTAGATGCACATAGCATTGAGGACGTTGGCTATTTCAGAAGCGGACAATTGGTCTGCACACGATTAGGCGTGATCTCCCCGCCCGCTAGGGCACACGCTGGAGATTTGGATCTCGGCGACGAATATTCACTTCACTTTGCCGAGCAGCCCATACTGTTTAAAGGCAAGCCACGCATTGAACTGCGTCGCGGCGACTACGGGGTGCTCATCATGCCTGGGCGGTTTACCGACTTGGTTGGGCATCCCGACACGACGCTAGGTCTGGCGACCAACCAGGGGCATGTACTGGAAGTTTCTGGATCTGCTGATTCGCAAATCATCAAGGCACTGATCTCTGGCGAACCTTTCGTAACGAGCTCCCGATATGTGTATGCGACACATGCAGTCAATGATGATCTGGTTGCCTTTGCACTCATCGACCGTGAACATGCCCGATACAAAACCTCTGTGGACTGGCGTTACATCCTGCTAGTCGGCGGTGGAATTTCGTTCACTCTTATTGGATTTATCGTCTGGTTCTCAAGATTACAGCTTTCCCCTGCAAAGACACTGGAGCAGGCAATACGAAACCGCGAATTCGTTGTTCATTATCAGCCGATCATTGAACTCTCGACTCGGCGGTGCATCGCAGCTGAGGCGCTAGTGCGCTGGCAGCAGCAAGGTGGTCGGCTGGTGCCGCCCGATCAATTCATCCCTCTGGCAGAGGCGAGTGGCCTGATCCCTTCGTTGACTAATTTGGTGGTCGAGACCGTTACGAGCGAAATGGGGACATTGCTCCGCAGTAAGTCGGATCTACATGTCTCCATCAACATCTCGGTTCACGATATAGAGAGTGCGCAATTTCTGCTTGGACTTACCGCGGCCACCGCAAAGGCTGGAATTGATCCATCGCAGATCTGGCTTGAAGTGACGGAGCGTAGCTTTATGAATGTTCCAGCTGCAAGGAGGACAATCGCGGCCGCTAGAGACGCAGGGTTCAGGATTGCGGTCGACGATTTCGGAACAGGCTATTCAAGCCTTGCACTCCTTGACGGACTACCGTTAGATGCATTGAAAATCGACAAATCTTTCGTCGATGCAATTGGTCACGACGCTGCACAAAACATTGTCACGCGCCACATTATCGGCATGGCGCATGAATTGAAGTTGGCCATGATTGCAGAGGGCGTCGAGACACGTGAGCAGGAGACTTATCTCAAAAATGCAGGTGTCCAGTTTGGCCAAGGGTGGCTCTATGCGAAAGCGCTGCCTGCCGAGCAATTCATAGCTTTGTTGACTTGCTCTCCAAGCGATGAAGGTTTGGACAACCACGGAAATTTGAGGGTGCTCGAGCATGAAGCTTAGAGTTGCCTATCGCACTGGAGCAGTCCAAAGGTAGACCAAGGTTGTCTGCCTGTCCATTAACGAAATGAATGCATGACGGGCGTTAGCGGCAGCAGTCGCTGCATTGCTGACGTTCGGGCTCATGAAACGGATGTCGGCAGTTCAACATCGTCAACTCCTTCGGCAAGCCCAATGAGCTGTGGGGCGTCCCAATAGAAATCGACCCCAACACCACGGGCGTGATGGTTGCGGTCGATGGGATGGAAATGCCTTTGGTCGAGGCTACTGAGGGAGCGCGCAGACTTGACTTCTCCTCTGTCACGCTCCTTCACACAGGGTGCCTTAGATAGGTGAGATTTGAGCGTCTTGCGTCCCAGCTCTTGTTGCTTGCGGCGTCATCTCGTGCTCGACTATGCTGCGTAGTAGCTAAGGCGAAGTCCCATCAATCGGACGAGCCTTATTCAGATCGAGGGGTTGAGACTTATGCAGCTAAGTTGGGCCGGTGTCGACCATTGGGTAGTCTCATTAGGCTGTGGTCTGCTTATCGGTCTCGTAAGCGAGCGTCGCGGGAGTGAGCGCGAGAGCATCGCAGGAACTCGTACCCACGCCATAGCAGCGTTGCTTGGCTGCGCGGCCTGGTGGTTAGGCGTGCTGCCCTTCGCCGTTGTACTTCTGTTGGTCGGGGCACTGACCGTTGCAGCCTACTGGCACTCAGCCCCCAATGACCCAGGCCTGACCAGTGAAGTGACTCTACTTTTCTCACTAACTCTGGGCGCCCTATCGCACAAGAGCCCTACCTTGACGGCAGCTCTGGGCATTCTTTGTGCCTTGCTGGTGCATTCCAAAGGCCCCATACAACGCTGGAGTCGTGAGTTACTCAGAGAGAAGGAATTGAGGGATGGCCTTCTGCTGGGCGCTGCGGCGCTGGTCGTGATGCCACTTCTGCCGCAAG
This sequence comes from Comamonas sp. E6, assembly GCF_001010305.1. Lineage (NCBI taxonomy): Bacteria > Pseudomonadati > Pseudomonadota > Betaproteobacteria > Burkholderiales > Comamonadaceae > Comamonas > Comamonas sp. E6. Next base: position 84,449 of record NZ_BBXH01000025.1, on the reverse strand, counting down.
CGCCTGTAGATCCATGGGGTGTGCTAAGCCTCCCAGCCCTTTGGAAAGTGGTCGTGCTGTTCATGGCTGTTGGCATGCTGGGACACATACTGACTCGAGTGCTGGGCCCGCACTGGGGCCTACCTGTGACCGGATTCTTTTCTGGATTTGTGTCATCTACCGCGGCTATAGCCAGCCTTGGCCAGCTGGCCAAGTCCGACGAACATCAGCAGGCGCAAGCCTTTGGCTGTGCCATGTTGGCTCAGTTGGCCTCGCTATGCCTGTTCATAGCAATTCTCTCGACAACATCCATAGCTCTGATGCTGTCTATGGCACTCCCTCTACTAGTTGCAGCTCTCTGCCTTGTGTTGGCTGCAGCCACAGGATTGCTGAATCGACAAAAAACTGCCACGCAAACTGAATTTGAGACCGAACGGATATTTAAGCTTTCCACTGCATTGCTGATTGCCGGCACCATTGCGTTGATGTTAGTTTTAGGCGCCTGGCTCCAGCATGTCTTTGGCAGCACTGGCGTGCTGGTCGCGGCGGCATTTGCAGCTTTGGCCGAACTGCATGCCGCTGCTGCGAGCTTAGGCCAGCTTTTTGCGTCAGGTAGTTTGCCCCTGTCCACCGCTCAATGGGGATTGGTTGTGATTCTTGCTTCCAGCGCAATCGCCAAATCCGTACTGGCGTTCACCACCGGGGGAGCCAAATATGGAACACGAATCAGTCTGGGACTAGCCTCTATGGTGACAGGAGCAGGCCTGTCACTGCTATGGATTGGCTAATACGAATTCCCCATCAGTGATGGGGTGCGTGATGCTTGCGGTCGATGAGACGGAAATGCCTCTCGCTGAAGGCGACTGAGAGACGAAGCCCACCCGGGATGGCTACTGGCGACCAGCCGTGAGGATGGCCTCGTGTATTTCGGGCTAGGCCCGGTAAGTGTGGTGCGCTCCCCGGTTCCTTGCTAGTCGTTCTGACCCAAGACGATCAGAACTGCACCGCTTAAGAGTAGCAGGACTGCCGAAGCTATCCAAAGCTCAAGGTTCGCGATGCTGCCCTGGGCATCCAGAGCAAATCCTGCCGCAAAAGAAAGTGCCGCACTGATCACTAGCAGTGTTCCCAATTTGCTGCGCAGCATGGCTTTTGTCTGTACTTCTCTATCAATGATTGCTCGATGGCGGCAATGCAGGCTTGGTATCCGAGCCTTCATGGACCCCATACCTGGATCACCTCGGCCATGTCCTATTTTCGTCGATGACTGGGGGATATGGAGGCAGGTTTCAATGGCCTTGTTACCGAAGGTAGATAAAGCACCATAGGCGGCAAGTGGCTCCTGGTATTCACCGCGGACATGGCAATACGCATGCCATCGGGCATATCGGGATCGGCGACGACTGCCTGGATGTACTGATTCTTTTGGACCTCGGCCGTCGCGGCCTGATCCACGTAGTAGCTGCCGCCACCAATGCCGGTCAAGACCAGCAAGGCACCAATGCTGGTGAATCTTGCTCATGGCGTGCCCCCTACGGCAGCCTTGGCCCTATCGCGCAGCTCCGCGCACCTGCTCATGCACATAGTCACGGCGCCATTTCCAGACCAGGTAGGCTGCCTGCAATGCCATAAAGGCAATCGATGCCAGGACCAGCCAGTCACTGAGGGGCAGGCCTGCGAGCCGGAAGCCTCCGGCTGTTACTGCCCCCGGCGTGGCTTGTGCGGCCGCGACCACAATGTCTTGTTTCTGCTCGGCACTCAGATGCTGGTGAATGCCCAGCAGCGCCAGCATTGATGCGAGAGCTTTTTTCATGCCCCGGAGTGTTCCGGGGCTGGACTCAATGGTCGAACCCTAGAGGGGTGTACGCCCTACTGCAGGCCGCTATCGACCACAAGCAGCCATTTGACGAGCATCCATAAAGCGGTCATCCCTTAGCCCGACAGCAATCCCGATCCCGCATCTCAATCGCACAATTATTCAATATTTCTTGTATTATTGATTAATGCAAGAAATCCAAGTTATCCGTTCCCTCTCAGCTTTGGCCCATGAAGCACGCCTGCGCGTTTTTCGTGCGTTGGTGGTTGCAGGACCTGAAGGCCTGACTCCCAGTGCATTGGCGGAACAGTTGGGTATTGCCCCCAATGCACTGTCGTTTCACCTAAAGGAACTGTTCCATGCTGAACTCGTGAGTCAAGAGAAGCAGGGCCGAAATGTGCTCTATCGCGCTGCATTTCCCGTCATGAATGGTCTGCTCGCATATCTCACCGAGAACTGCTGCCAGGGAGCTGCCTGCACGCCAGACGCCGCAGCTTTGTGCCAGTGCTGAAGCGCTCGTTGCTAGGAACAGTTCACCATGTTGACGGCCATCCTGATTTTCATCTTCACACTGACGTTGGTCATCTGGCAACCGCGCGGCCTTGGCATTGGCTGGAGCGCTTCAATCGGGGCCGCTGTCGCTTTGCTGCTGGGGGTCGTGCACTTAGCTGATATTCCGGTTGTCTGGCACATCGTCTGGAATGCCACGGCGACCTTTGTCGCCATCATCATCACCAGCCTTTTACTGGATGAGGCTGGTTTCTTCGAGTGGGCTGCATTGCACTTTGCCCGCTGGGGTGGCGGCAGCGGAGTCAAGCTGTTTGCCTGCATCGTGCTGCTGGGTGCCGCCGTTTCGGCCCTGTTTGCCAATGACGGAGCCGCGCTGATTCTTACGCCCATCGTGATGGCCATGCTGGTGGCGCTGGGCTTTTCTCCGGCGGCAACGCTGGCGTTCGTAATGGCCGCCGGGTTTATTGCCGACACTGCGAGCTTGCCGCTGATCGTCTCCAATCTGGTGAATATCGTCTCCGCCGATTTTTTCAAGATCGGCTTCAACGACTACGCATCGGTGATGGTGCCGGTCAACATCGCCTCGGTCCTGGCCAGCCTCGGTGTGCTGCTGCTGTTTTTCCGACGCGATATTCCTGCCACCTACGACGTGGCCCAGCTCAAACAGCCTTCGGCTGCGATCAAAGACCGGGCCACATTCCGGGCCGGCTGGGTCGTGCTGGTCTTGCTTCTGATTGGCTTTTTTGTTCTGGAGCCTCTGGGCGTGCCCGTCAGTGCTGTGGCGACCGTGGGTGCAGCGATCTTGCTGGCTGTGGCTGAAAGAGAGTGAGATAAAGGTAGTAGGTGTGGCGAGATAAATCGAGACGTAGCGGCACATAGCGTGACGTACCGCAATACTGACTTGAAAATGAGTTGCATCAGTTGAAACAACGGTGGGACGAGAAGTAAGACATATCTTTTGGGATGATTGGTCCTACATTAGGCTACGTCCAACTCACCGAGGGAGCACAAATGCTAGAAAAATGGAAGCGTGCGGTGGTTCACCTAGAGTGCGCCACAGACAGCGAGCATTTCTATGACAGGATCAAACGAATAGATGAGATGCGCGCACTGCTTGAACAAGAAAAAATTACACATGAGCAGTTCGCCGAAGAGTTATCGGGCCGATCTAGGGATATCCGATTCCATGGAACTGCCTTGTTCCTCTCCCATGCCGGACGCCGTTTTCTCTTGACAGCACGACACGTCGTGTGGGACGAGCGATCGGCTAAGCGAGAGATGGAGGAAGATGCTCAACGCATGATGGGTTGGCCGGAACACATGCGCGAACACCTGCATCAAACAGCGACGGAGCGAGCACAGAGCCGAATTTTCAACATCATATTTCGCGTGCCCTCAATTGAAGAGGTGTTGGCCAATCAAAAGGGTGAAGAGTTTCTGATGAATCTCGGAGCAAGAACATCCGCTACCGTTCCATACACTTTCTCTGGTCCGGATCTTGATTTGGCCCTCATCTCTCTCGATCAACGTGATTCTCGCTTTGCGGACGAACTCGTCGCTCGTGGCTTCGCTCCAATAGCGTCAGACGACATTGCTGATTGGCCCGACTCAGAGGGCCAGGAGGTCATCACTGTGGGCTTTCCCAGCTCAACAGCATTGATTGGTCAAGTAAGTCAACATCCTGCGACGGCTCACTGGTCATCTAGCCATTTTTCCGTTCCCGTCACATCCTTCGGGCGTGTATCAATGCTCCATGAACAGTTACCGTTTTACTGGGTTGATATGAGTATCTTTCCAGGCAATAGCGGGGGGCCTGTTGTGGCCAATGATCGGCTGGTCGGTGTCGTGAGTGCCCAAGCAACTTTGCCTATTGATGCGATACCTGAAGTACGTACACGAATTCCCTTCGGAAAAATTATTAAGAGCTGCTACGTCCGAGCCCTTCTTGAGGAGCAAATCCAGAAAGATCGATATCACGAGCGATAGGTCCCGCTTAATCTCAAGTTGCAACAAGACGCCTATCAAAGGACGTTCTTAGGAGACTAGGCATGCATTTGAGAATGCCCTCAGTTCCCGGCAATAGCCAGAAAAAGTAAAAGGCCCCAGATATGGGGCCTTAGTCGTTGAATAGGTCTCTGTTGCGCCGGTCAGTTGCCGCCGCCATGCGCTTTCTGACCCGGTCTAGCAGCTTGCGCATGCTGCGTTCGTGCATGTCGTACTTTCGGGCCAGGTCCGCGATGTTGTAGCCGTTGAACTCGGCGTAGATCTCAGCTTCGCGCTGGCTGAGCTTCCACCGGTAGTCCTTGGGGATGTTGATCAGCTGGCCGCCCCAGTAATCAGCCAGGTGGTCTGTCAGCGAGCCCGCAACCAGGTCGGCCGCTGGGCCGGAGACATGCTCCTGCAGGTGTTTCTTGGCCACGTCCATCAGGTCCGCCAGGAACTGGTTCCTGCGGATCGCCATGTTGGAGTCACGGTCGACGTGAGTGGCCATTGAAATCGGGTCTTCAGGTGGGGAATGGACGCCCTGCGGCAGTGCGTAGATTCTCCCATGCTTCCCACTGCACATCAAACCCTTCGCCCTGGGTTGAGCGCTCAAAACCGCGAGCAGCGCAGCCTGTCTGTGCCTCGCTCATCAGCCCCTTGTGATACCTATCGCGCACTTCCTCCTTGAGTGTGGCCACGGCCCCAGGCAAGTAGCGCATGGCCCACTTTTTCAGGGACTCAATCACTGTTTCAACGCGTCGGCCGCTGCGCATCCACTGCACGTCATCCACCTTGACCATGCGCTTCACATACGCCGTCAACGCCGCTTCTGACGGGTCGTGCACAGCTCCCAGCTCGTGCAGGAACAGCCACAGGGCGCGCACTTTTCTGGCGTCTATGCCTGTGGCCTGTTTGCGGTCCGTCCTGGTCTTGCGCACCTTGAATCCTTGTGCCTTGAGGTAGTCCAGCACCTTTTGCATGCCGTCGATGGGCAGCGCTGCCAAGGATTCATCACCGCCCTGGGCAAACAGGATGGCGCGATAGTTGGGCTCGTCCAGGTTCAGGTCGCGGCGGGCCACCTGGATCAGCTTTATCAGGCGGTTTCGATATTCTTTCTGGGTCTTTGTCGTCATATTTGTGGCCTTTGGGCAAAGAAAAGGCCCCCAGCTGGCTGCTCGCCTGCATGGGGGCCATCATTTCTGTGGGTCAGTGAACTTGCTGGATCTCTTCGGCCATCTTGCGAGCCGCTACGCGCCAGGCCTCCTGGGTCGTATCGGGCAGCTTTTCCCAGGGCAGAGTCCAGCCCGAGCTTTGCGGAATGGCATCTTGGAATGCTGAGTAAGCCTCACGGGCAATGGCTTCAAAGCTCTTCATCGTCTTCGTCCTCTGAATTGGTGGATACGGTGAACGGCAGCTTTTCAAAATGGGCGATGCCGGCCTCCATACCCATAGAAAAGATCATCGCTTCACGCTTGGTGAGCTCGACTTGAATCTCCTTGCCTGAGTCTCCAATGACTTTGACCGACGTGCCTTCATTGGCATTGGATTGAATGCCACGCGCTGCTTGTAGCCGCCCCTCGTGCCATTCCTGAATGCCTTCTACAAATTGAAGGAGCTGTGACTTTTCGCTCATACAGCCGCCAGATCCATGGTGATGGGTTTCCACTCGGCGCTGGCTTCGGCGCGTTTGTAGAAGCGGATATAGGGCTTGGTATCTGCCACCTGACGGCTATCGGCAATGGCCTGCATGGCCTTTTTCCAGTCGTCGTCCTTGATATCCAAGCGCAGCAGGCCCAGCACACGGCCGGTATTGATCAAACCCTCTTTGTCCACCTGAAATGCGTCCGTGATCAGCACCTTGATGTTGTCGTTGGAGCCCGCTGACCAGCGCGTCACGCACTTGTCGATAAGCACCTTGGCCGCCTGCAGCTGCTCGCCAAAGGTGATGCGGTCTTGCATTTGCAGAACCACCTTCAACTTACCGCAAAAGGACATCAGCGTGACGTTGCCCTTTTTGCCGCCGATTTTGACGTCGTATTGCTCCACGCTCGCTTCAATGAAGGCATGCACATCGCCAAGCGTTTTCAGCTTGAACTTGCCCATGGCCTGGCTCATGACTTCGGCGCTGGCGCACAGGTCTTTCACCAACTGGTCGCGCAGCTTGTCGATGGGCTTGACCTTGGACTCGGGCACCAGATTGCCCTTTGCGTTCTCCCAGTAGCCGAGAGGAATTTCAGGAATATTTTGCTGTGTCATTTGTAGTGACTCTTATCAATGCTTGGTGGTGGATTGAGGGGAGATCAGGCCGCTGGAAAGCGCCTGGGCGACCTTAGAGAGCACCGCGGGGACCTCATGCATGCGTCCTGTTTGCTCAGCAATAGTTAGGTAGGAACTCAGCAATGCGTCCATGCTGAGATCCACCAGCTCTCCGCTGTCGGCAATCAACTGTGTGATGCCTTGGCACAAAGCCGCGACACGTTTAGAGGCCTCTTCTCGGGGAATAGTCAGAATTTGAGTCATCACGTTTCCTATCAGCAGCGCACGCCATGGCTGGCGATTGCGCTGAAATCCATTGATCCCTGACGGGGCGGTGTGAACGGTTCGGGCTTGTAATCGCCCTCCATCACATTGATCTGCCGCCGCTCGGGCATGTCGCCCATGGGCTTAGGCTCGCCGTTGCTTGGCCTCCTTGCTGCCAGGCCTTGACTGAACAACGGAATGGCGTCCTTGCAGATACCCCAGCACAGCTGCGGCCTGTCATCCACAAGCTCTAGCCAGCCGCCAGTGCGCAGATTGCGTAGACGCTTGACCAGGTCGCTCTCCAGCTCACCTGTCACAGGTCGAAGCTGGAACAGGTTCTGAGGGCCGTTCTCCAGGATGTGCGCCAGCAGACGCTTGCTGTCCTCGCTCAGGCGGTTTTTTTTCAGTGCCATCACATCACCCCCATTCCCAGCTCAACCTGCACATAGCCCGCCAGCGAACCCAGGCAAGCGGCGGCGGCCGCCACCATCGCTCCCAGCAGCAAAAATTGGCCGATGGAGTCAGAGGGATGCCTGCCAAGCGCCGCCTGGAGCAGGCCCTTGAATGCCTGCAGACCGCGCTCCAAGCGGGCGCGTAGGCCGCGCTTGCGGTAGCACTGGACTGCACCAGGCTCAAAGAAATAGCGCTTCATGCAGATACCTCCTCTTGAACTCGACGGATTGCGCGGTTAGGCAGGGCCTTGCCGTTGAAGCGATACCAGTCCTGGGTGGCCTCCAGAACGGCCGTGGCCCGGTCTGCGCTGAATGCGCGCTGCAACACGCGGGCGCGCCGCTTGATCCATACAAGGCGCAAGGCCTTGTAAGCAGCCATGGATGCCACTTTTTTATGCATCGCCTGCCCCTTGAAACGCTGCCTGGATCAAGGCTGCATCCACCTTCTCGGCACCAATCAGCACGGCCTGGTTCATGGCGCGGGTAACCAGGTTGTTGACAGCCAGAGGGTGGCACTTGGACACGTCCTGGGCGGTGCGCTTGCCGCCGAAAGTGCGGTTTTCGGTACGGCGCAGCGCAGTGCGGATAGCGTCGATGGCGTCAGGCTCCAGCACCCGCGCCATGTCATGGCCAGCGCACTTGAACTTGTGCTGCAAGTACGCGCCCAGGTTCTGATCCAGGGGCGGCAGGGTCACCAGCTCGCAGCGCTGCACCACCTCGCGCACCTCTGCAGACTTTTCGCTGAGCTTCTCGGCCAGCTCGCTTTGGCCCACCAGGATGATGGACAGCAGCTTGCTAAACCCGTCCTCCAGCTCGTAGAAGCGCTTCATGGCCTTCAGCGTCGGGGTGGCCAGGTCGTGGGCCTCCTCAATGATCACCACATGCTTGCGGCCAGCGCGGGCGCTGTCCTTTAGCAGCTGGTGCATCTGCTCGGTGCGGGCTTCCACCGAAACGCGTGCGCTCTTGCCGGGTGCAATGTTGCGGATGATGGCACCAGTGATATCGGCGGCAACCAAGGGACGGCCCGACTTGGAAGCGCTGCTGGTATTGACCACATAGGGCTCAATCACCGTAATGGGTGCGCCGCTGGTGTTGATCCACTCCTGCAAGTCCTTGCGAATGGTGCTCTTGCCCGCGCCGGAGTCACCAACCACACCCAGCATGCCGCCATGGCTGGCGGTCTGGCGAACGGCTGCCCGGACATAGCGGATGTCTTCGCTCTCAAAGACGTCAGCGCTGGAGCGCAGCTCGTCAATAAAGGGGTCCTTTAGAATCTTGAAGTGTTGGCGGGCCTCTTGGGTCAGGCGTTGGTGGCGAACATACATCTCTTGGTCCTCTTGTGTTGTGGCCTGCTGGCCGTGGGAATGAAGGGCACCTGGTGCGCTGCAACGCATCGGGTGTTCTCCCTCGAATAGCTCGTCAAAGGCGTGAAGCACCTGTTCTTCGGTAGCGCCGTGGCACCGCAGGAACTCTTCAATAAGCGACCGTAAATTCGTCTCGTTGGTCCTGACGGTTCTGGGCCACTTGCCGAACTTGCAAATCAAGTTGATCGTGGCCGGGGACACGCGGCAGTGCCGGGCCAGGTGGGCTTGGGACTGCTTTAGCTGTACCAAGGTGGGATACAGGTTCAACTTCACGTACTCACTGCTCATAGGGTTGGGCTCCTCCTTCAGACGGCACGCAGGCCACCGGCAGCGCGAATCGGCTGATCCTGGTCGGCATGGGCCGGGTTCTTGAACTGCTCAATGAGAGCCTGCAGTTGGTCCTCAGGCACGCCATCCTTGAAGCGGCTGCGCATGAACTGGTTTTCTGCAGTGGTCAGGTTGCGGCCCAGCTCGGTGCGAATGCGCAGCATCACGGTCACCGCGCTCAGCAGCGCAGGCGCTGCAGGCTGGGCGTGGGCCGGGGTGGCGATATCCACACCAGGGCGCTGCAGATAGCTGGGCTGTTGCACTTCCTGCAGGTAGCTGTGCGACTTGATCTCCCCGCCGAAGGGCACCACCTTTTTCTGGCGTGCCTGGTCGGCGTCCTGGCCAGGGAAAGCCAGCTCGTCCATGGCCTTGCCAGACTTCTCGGCGGGCGTGTCGGCGTGGGACTTCATTTCCTCGCCAAACACTGCGGCAGATAGCGAGCGGCCGAAGGCGTCGAACTCCAGCTCAGGCTCTACGCGGTACACCAGAGGCTCGCCGTCATAGCGCGGCAGCTCAATCTGGATGGCCAGCTCGCCGTACACCAGGGGGCGCACCGCCACCATGTCGCCCACGTTCACGCCATCCATGCCCTTGAGGCTGTATGTCATGGAGCGGTCGGCCTTGGGATGCTTGAAGGTGATGCACTGGTGGCCATCCACCTTGCGCTCGGCCTCCTTGCCCGTCATCAGGGCCTGGCACACATCCACCGGGGGCAGCAGGCGCAGCTGGTCGGACTTGATCAACTGCCACAGGTCATAGCGCGCCATGGGCACCGTCAGACCGGTGCGGCGCAGACGGGTGTCCTGGCCGGGAATCAGGTTGGCGTTGTAGGACTCGCTCCAGGCCTGCGCGGCGTGGTTCAGGCCAGCTACATCGTCCACAGGCTCAAAGCGCAGGCGGCATTCAAACTGGGTCTCAACAATGTTGTTACCGCCTTCCACGCCGCCCTTGGCGCGGGCGTTGCCCGCCTCATGGGTGCGGCTCTCGCACTCCAGGCTGCGCAGCAGGCACTGGATCGCCGTCGCCATGTTCGCGCTGCCCTTGTCCCAGTACAGGTACTTGGGCACGCCATGAAACAGACGGCCTTCCTGCTGGCCCCAGGCATGCATCAGGAAGCTGAACATATTGGCTTGGCTCTCGCCTGCAGCCTCGCAGTACCAGACCTGGATCGCGCCGCTGGCCATGTCCCACAGCACGTAGCGCCAGACCTTGAACTTCACCTTGGCGAAGTTTTCCAGCTTGTTCTTGTAGAACTCGCGGTCCTCCATGATCTGCTGGCGGCCGTTCAGGTAGTACACCAGGCACAAGCTGGGGTCCACCTGGTGCACATGGTTCGGGTGTAGCGCACGCATTTGCTGCGCAGGAGCTGCCTGCTGCTGGGCTTCCACATTCAGGGCGCGGTCGCGCATCAGGCGGTTCAGGTGGGCGTTGCTCACACCAACCTCCAGGCCGTTGGCCTCCAGCACGCTGCGCGCCACAGGCGTCTTCATGGTCTGCTTGCCGTTGTCGCGCACGCTCTCGCGCTGCATCGTGGCTAGGGTCAGCAGCGCATCGCTGTCCACGCTGGTGCTGCCCTTGTCGGCGCGGGCCTTGCGGCCGCTTTCCCAGCCAGCCACCGCCTTCAGATGGCGATAGATGGTCTGCTTGCTCATGCCCAGAAACTGGCCAGCGTCGTCCAGCAACTGGCCTGCGCCGCCATGGGGGGCCGCATCCAGCTTGCGCGCCAGCTCCCGCAGGTAGTCACAAATCGCTGGTGTGAGTGCCATGGAATCGTCCTCCGCCATGACTTACTCAACTACTGCCTGGCCAACTTGGCCGGGGATCACGCCGGGCTGCATCACATAGGTATGAGCGGCTTGGATTTCGTGGCCGAAGCGGTCAAAGACCAGGTGCTGCAGGCTGCCAACTGCTGCTGCGATGCGCTCGGCGTTGTCGTGCAGCTTCTGCGCCAGGGCCACCAGCTCGGCGGGCATGGGGACAGCGTCTCCGGGCTCATAGCCTGGTTGCTTGACCATCTCGTCCATCCACCATTGGTCGATAGACTTAATCTGGCCGCTGATCTGCAGCAAGGCCTCAGAGGCTGCCTTTTGCACCTTGTCAACGTCTTCGCTGATCTCTTCCAGCCGCTCCGACAGCGGTGGCGGGGCCTTGGGGCCGCCAGCCTTGAGGGCTTTCTCGGCCTTTTCGGCGCGCTCGCGCTCCTTGGTTTGCTGCTCGCTGGCGTACTTGTGGTCCTGCTTGGACTGGCGCAAGGCCAAGCGCAGCTCCTTGACGGACATGGTCGCAATGTCGTCCAGCTTCAGTTCACCGCTTTCGCCAGTGAGTGCCAGCTCATCAATCTGCTCATCCTCCAGGACGAGCATTTCAAACAGCTTGGATTGGGAGTCGACCGACTTCAAAAGCGTCGACGTCGACGCTTTTGAAAACTTCACCGCCGACTGCATGAACTTCTGTGCAACTCGTGCCTCGACGCCCAAGACCTCCAAACGGGCCACAAAGCTGCCATGTAGGCAAGCTGCCTTGAGCGTTGCCAAACCACGGCCCACCTCCAGGCAAGCCTCCACGCTTCGACGCATGTTGGCAGCGATATCGCGCTGAATCAGGTCGGCGTCAATGCAGTCACCAGGGAGCTGGTAGCCAACCTGGAGGGCCACAGCCCGCACACGGGCTTGCATCTGCATGTCATCGATTGCCAAGGCGTCCTGGGCACCTTCGATTTGAGCTACCGCCTTGGGGCTCAGCACGATATCGGTCACGGGCTCTTGTGTTTTTGTTGCTGCACGGGGCATGGGTCATTTCTCCTGAATTAGTGGGAAGTCATGGACTGGCGGCGCTCGTCAAAGCGGCGCTGCGCCCGGTCAAATGAGTCAGCGACCTTGAAGGTCAGGCGGGTGAACTTCGATGTGGGGTAGAAGCGCTCTGTCTCCTCACATTTGCGGCACCAGCCGAAGGCGATCAGCGTCTTGGTAGCGCGGGTGATCACTACGGCCGTGGTCTTGCAGGCCTCAGCCAGGTCCTTGTTGGTGACGCCTTGCTCTGCGAAATCGCACAAGACCTCCATCACAAGCAACACAGGCTGGGCGCTCTTGGTAGTAGCGGGGGACATGCTCATGACCCAAACTCCAGTTCTGGCGCAATGAACTGGCCCACGTTGTGGTGCTGAAAAGCCACCTGCTCCAGGTGGCGCTGCAGCAACTCCATCAACGCAGCGGTGTCCACCTTGGTAGGGTCGGCGTAGAACGCAGCCAGTTGGGTCATGGCGTTGGAGCAGTCCGTGGTGATCTGCATCAGCTCTGCCTGGCTGGCCTTGTGGCCCTTGGGCATGGCGATGACCATCCGGCCTGATGAGGCAGCGAGCCACTCGCTCACAAAGTAGGCCCCGCACACCATCTCAAAGGTTGGGATCAGCACCGCAGGCATGCGGCCCTTGCTCAGCCAGCCATACAGCGTCTCCTCAGTCACATCGCCCATCAACTCGGCAATGCGGGGCACAGACAGCTGGCGCTTTTCCAGCGCAAAGTCCTTGCAAGCACGCATGGCATCACGCAAGTTGTTGGCACGAAAGCGTTTCCAGTTACGCGCAGCCATTGGAAGTACCTCCCAGAGCCTGGTTCAAAACAAAAATCTGCATAGAAGTCCGCGGCACGCTGACACTGGCCACCAGCAACAACCTGGAGCGAACCAATGGCCGAAAACGTCGAGACTTCCCTGCTTGAAAAACTGGTAGAGCGCGCTGTGCAAAAGCAACTGCAGCCGCTTCAAGACCAGCTTTGGGCGCACCACTGGGTGCTGACTGAGATGACGAGACAACTGCCGCGAGCAACGCTGCTTGCAACAGCCCAGCGACTGGAGCAGATGTGGCAACTGGAGCCACCCGAACAAAAGGAACGCCTGGAGGCAGTGCAGCTGCAGTGGCACCAGTACCTGTGCCAGCAAGGCGCTCTGATAGACGGAGATACGCCCCCACCACTGCGCCCTGGGCAGCCAGTTCCTGAACGTCAGCGAATGGCACTTTGATAGCCTGGCAGTGCGCCAGCCATGTATCGCTCAGGCGATAGAGCACCAAAACCTTGCCTGGTGAGGCCAAATCGGCCCGAGTTTTGCCTGTAATATCTTGTTGCGACATAACAGCCACTCAAGCAAAAACAGGCATGCGAGGAGCAGCTACCTGCTGCACTTCGCCATCCTTGATGCGCAACTGCACAGCGATGTTGTGCGAGGCACCACGAGCGCACTTGCGTACCGGGTTCTCGTCGTCATCGTTGACGATGGCTATCACTAGGTTCACGTTGTAGCCGTGGTGCGTAGCCCAGGCCGAGTACGACAGTCCCAGACGAGCAAACTCGGCGCGGACCTCAGAGCGTTTTTTGATTGGCATGTTGCGTCCCGGTTAGTGCGTACTAGTTGGCGCTAGTGCGCGTTTGTTTGAACTTGTGTGAACGAATGATAGCTCAGAATTCTGAGCCATGGAACATAAATGGATCAGAAAACTGGAATAGGTGAACGCCTGAAGGAAGAGCGCGAGCGCTTGGGCTTCTCCCAACCGGCTTTTGCGGCATTGACCGAGGCATCCAAAAGCTCTCAGGCCTCCTGGGAGAAAGAGACCGCCTATCCCAATGCAAAGGCTCTTGACGTGTGGGCGCGTGTGGGCGTCGATGTCGCCTACGTGGTGACCGGAAAGCCATCGGCCAGCGGCGAAACTCTGACCGCTGATGAGCGTGAATTGCTGGCGCTATTCCGTGCTGCGCCCCTGTCAGTCAAGGCAGCCGCAATCGGTGCCCTTCAAGGCGGATCTGTAGGTGCCAAAGGCCAGGTAATGAAAAACACCGGGTCAGGATCAGTGCAGATTGGCCATATCGGCGGCGACTACAGCCCCGAGCCAAAACCCGGCAGAAAAAGAGCCAAGTAACCAACAGCGCAGACTGCAGGGGAGACAAGGGTGAAGTTGAGGGAGATATTGCAGTGGCTTAGCAAGCTGCTGCCAAAGCAGAAGATGCAGGACCTTGGCGACGGTAATGTCCAAGCGGGGCGGGTTGACGGCGATCTAAACAGTACCCAGAACACGACAAATCAGACCATCTACAACATCGTCGTGGTGAGTGCTGAAAGTGCCCCTGCTGAAGAGATTCCCAAGGCCCCGCCTAGCTCTTTGGCAACGCCTAAACTTGCCCCAGCGACATTGCCCAAAAGGCCCACCGAGACAACCCCGTCTCAGCGCGACTTGCTACGGCTCATGGCCTTGAGTCCTGCTAATGAGGCGCGAGCAGTGGTTTTTATGCGGCGCGAGTTTTCGACCGACAGAGTCAAGAAGCTGACGACCTTTGAATGCCTTAGAACGACCCGTTATCTTGAGGCCTGCATTCAACGTGAAGCCACCCAAAGGGCATAGGAGAGAGTCAACAAGATGAGAAGCATCATTGCATTCACCCTGGCCTGCGCGCTTTCGGCGTGTGGCAGCGCCGAGTCAGGCCTTATTGGCAAAACACAGAAGGCCGTGCAAACGAAGCTCAAGGACCCAGACTCTGCGAAATTTGGGGAGGCCTTTGTCGTCACTCCTGAAGAGCAAAGCACTATCTATAGCGACCTAAGGCGGGTATGCGGCGACGTTTCTGCTAAAAATTCCTATGGCGCTTATGAGGGGCGAATCCGCTTTGTAGGCCTGCTTGGCAAAGCAGCAGGGAGTAAAGACCTAGAGCTGCTTTCCTTGGAGATTGAGCCTGCGCCCGGAAACAGCGTTTTCCAGATCGTGCATTGGGACGCAGACTGCAAGAGGCAGACCGCGAGCTGATCCTATACAGGGCCTAGCCATAGTGCCCTCGGCCAAAAGACCAATCCCGCTCTGACGTCCAGAGTGTGGGCTTTCAAACCCGAAAGTTCACACCGAGGACGTTCATGTCATCCACTTCTGCCCAAAGCCTCCGCCAATCCAAGCTGCCGCGCATGACCTCGTGGTGGTTGATTGCCGCGATCCTGTCCCTGGCCGTCTTTCTGATCGCACCACAGCAACTGCCGGTCAGCCTCTACAAGCTCAATCTGATCTCCCTGGCCGCCCTTGCTGGCTACTGGATTGATCGCGCCGTCTATCCCTATGCGCGCCCCAATCTGGACGCGCTACGCCTGCTGAGCCATCCCGGCACAGCTGAGCCTGCCGAATACAGCCCTGATCCAGCCTCTCCTGGCGAGTCATGCACGCTTGTGTCCTGGCCGGACGCTGCCCCTCTGTACTTCATGCTGGGCTGCATGCTCCGTCGTGCGCTCATCATTTCGGCCGCCATTCTCGCCATCAGCCTGGGCGGTTGAGCCATGCGCAGCCGTCATATCCGTGCAGCCATCCTGGTAGGCGTGGCGATGGTCTCGGCCGCACTGGGCTACTGCCGCAGCGCCCAGGCCCAGGTGCCAGCTGCAGCCCAGCCGCATAGGGCCTTGTTGGTGCGCACCGCCAATGCCACCTGGGGCCTGGGCGCTCCAGTGGCCGTCTTTGCCGCACAGGTGCACCAGGAGTCCGCCTGGAAGCCCGAGGCTGTCAGCCGCGTCGGTGCACGTGGCCTGGCCCAGTTCATGCCAACCACAGCCTCCTGGTGGTGCGAGCTGAACAAGCTGGCCCCGGCCGATTGTCAGCCTCACAACACCACCTGGGCATTGCGCGCCCTGGTCGGCTACGACAAATACCTCTACGACCGCACGCCGACTCACTACAGCGCTTACGACCGAATGTGGGTGGCCCTGCGCGGGTACAACGGCGGGCTTGGCCATTGGCAACGTGAAGCAGCGGTTTCCGGGGCCGCCCAGCCCACACGGCAGCAAGTGGATGCGGCTTGCGGCAAAGCCCGCCGCGCGGCCGTCCATTGCCGTGAAAACCTCGGCTACCCCCAGCGCATCCTGGTCGAGCTGCAGCCGCGCTATCTGAGCTGGGGGCCTGGCCTATGAAGCCCACAGCGCGCTATCTGCTGGTGGGCCTCTTGGTGGCCGCAGCTTACTGGGGCTTCGGCCTGTACCAGGACCATTTGATTGCTCAAGGTGATGCCCAGGGCGCAGACCGCGTGCAAAAAGCCTGGAACGACCAGGAACGCCTGCGCAGCCAGGTAACCGCTGCAGGCAACACCCTGCGCCAACGCAATGCCGAGAAAGTCGCCCATGACCACACCCAACGCGCAGCGGCCAGCCAGGCTGCTGCTGACTCTGCTGCCGCTTCTTTGCGCAGCCTGCGCGCAGAGCTTGCCCGCCTCAAATCGCGCACCAATCCCTACCCAGCTGGAGATGCCGGCCTTGCCGCCTGCGCTGGCGAAGCCGCCACCGCCCGAGAGCTATTCGGAGAAAGCGCAGAAGCGTATGTCGACCTGGCTGCAGAGGCTGACCAGCTCCGAGACCAGGTCGCAGGACTGCAGCAGTTCGCTGCCAGTGTCTGCCACGCAGGCCGTGCCCTGCAGCCCGCCGTAGGAGCTGCAGATTGACCGACTTCTTTGACCGTGCCCAGGCCCGTGAGCTGCAGTTGCGAGAGGACGCGCTGCGAGACCAGACGCGCCGCGCAGGTCTTGTGGGCAAGACCATGACCGACTCAGCCACCGAGTGCATCGACTGCGATGCCCAGATCCCCGAAGCCCGCCGCTGGGCAATGCCAGGTTGCCAGCGGTGTGTGAAGTGCCAGTCCACCTTTGAGCAGCAAAAACCATGAATTTTTCCGATATGACATTCAGCTCCGAGGCCGTGCGTTGGCTGGTCATGGCCGCGCTGGGCGTCTATTCCTGGTTCGTGGGCCGCCAAGCTGCCAGTGCGGCCGAGCTGCTGGACCTGCGCACCCGCATCACCACGCTGGAAGCCCAGATGAAACAGGTTCCCAGCCAGCAGCAACTGCACGAGCTGGGCACCAATCTGGCAAGGCTGGCGGGCTCTGTTGAAGCCGTCAGCCAGCGCATGGACCCCATGGCACGCGGGCTGGAGCGTGTCGAGAGCTATCTACTCCACAACTCGAAATAGAGCCAAGACATGAGCAACTACGCCCAAGTCCTTACCGAAGACCGCCGCCTGGTCATCCTGCGGGCGCTGGCCGAGCTGCCCTCGTACAAGAGCAATAGCTCCATCATCTGCACGCTGCTGGAGCGCTGGGGCCACTCGCCCAGCCGTGACCAGGTCAAGACCGATCTGCGCTGGCTGGAAGAGCAAGGGCTGCTCAAGGTTGAAGAAGTCGAGTCGGTGCTCCTGGCCACGCTGAGCGAGCGCGGCATGGATGTGGCCAAGGGCCGCGTCGTCCAGCCTGGCGTCAAGCGCCCCGGAGCCTGATATGGGCCGCAAGTCTTCTGTATCGCGCCTAGACCCCGAGGCCCGCAAGTTCCTCGAAAAGCTCATCCGCGATGATCGCCACACCCTGGACGAGCTGCTGGACGCAATGCGCGCCAAGTACCCCGCAGCCGACATCAGCCGCAGCGGCATCCACCGTTACCGCGTTGGCTTCGACGAAATGATGGGCCGCATGCGTGAGATTGAGACGGCCTCGGCCGCTCTGGTGGACGAGCTGGGCGAAGGCGTGGGCGACAAGGCCGGGGCGCTCTTGGCCCAGGCCGTGACCACGCTGGCCACGAATGCGGCGTTGAACGCGCATGGCAACGAAAAGGTCAGCATCAAGGAAGTGTCCGAGCTGGCCCGCGCTGCCCGTGCCGCCATGCAGGCCCGCACCATGAGCCTGAAAGAGCGCGAGGCCATTGAAGAGCATGCCCGCCGCAGGCTCCTCGAGGAGCAGCAAGGCAACCTGGAAAAGATCGCCAAGACCCAAGGCATGAGCCAGGATCAGGTGGACTTCTGGGTCAAGGAATTCCTGGGGGTGCGCTGATGGCCTCTATTGTCCAGCCCTTGAGCAGCACTGTCCGCATTGTCGAGTGGGACGAGCTGCCCGCCCGTGTGCGCGAGATTCCGGCCGGTTTCAACCCGCTGGACGAAGGCGTGCTGATGGCCCACCAGCGCGAGGTGGTGAAGCTGCAGCGCTCTATCGTGGCCGTCCCCAAGGGCCGCCGCACAGGCATCACTTTCGCGGTCATGCTGCGCAAGACCCTGGTGGCTGCTGCCAGCAAGGTGGCGGGCGGCGACAACGTCTACTACATCGGTGACACCCGCGAAAAGGGCCTGGAGGCGATTGGCTATGTGGCCAAGTTTGCCCAGATCATTGCCCGCGCTCAGGGCTCCGTGTCGGATATTGAAGAGTTCCTGTTTGAAGACCAGGACCCCGAAACCGGCAAGACCAAACACATCACGGCCTACCGCATCCGCTTTGCCAGCGGGTTCCAGGTTTGTGCGCTGTCCAGCCGTCCAGCCAACATCCGGGGCCTGCAGGGCCATGTGGTCATTGATGAAGCCGCATTCCACCCGGACGTCCAGGGCGTGCTGGACGCCGCGACTGCTCTGCTGATCTGGGGCGGCCAGATCACGGTCATCAGCTCGCACAACGGCAAGAACAACCCGTTTGCACAGTTCTGCCGCGACATCGAGGCCGGACGCTATGGCGAAGACGCCGCAGTGTTCACGGTCACGTTTGACGATGCCGTGGCCAATGGGCTTTATGAGCGCGTGTGCTGGATGAAGGGTGAAGAAGCCACGGCCGAGGGCAAGAAGAAGTGGTACGCCAAGATTCGCAACGGGTATGGCGTGCGCAAGGCCGCCATGCGCGAGGAGCTGGACGCCACCCCGCGCGACGGCAGTGGAGTGTGCCTGCCAGGCGTGTGGATTGACCGCGCTCAGGTGTTGCCCGAGGCCACGGTGGTGCGCCTGGCGCTTGATGATGACTTTGTGACCAAGCCTCCTGCTGAGCGTGAAGCCTGGGTAGCTGACTGGATTGCCCGCGTGCTGGACCCCGTGTTGGGCGAACTGGACCCAAGCGTGCGCCATGTGTTTTCCCAAGACTATGCGCGCCACCGCGATTTCTCGGTCTGGGGCGGCCACGCGCTCACGCTGGGACTGCGCCGACAAACACGCTTGGGCATTGAGATGCACAAGGTGCCCTATGCCCAGCAAAAGCAAATCATCTTTCACGCTATCCGCCGCCTGCCCAACCGCTGCGGCGGGGCTATGGACGCTACAGGCCCTGGCCAGGCGCTGGCCGAAGAAGCCGCCGACGAGTTTGGCCACAGCCATGTGCATCAGGTCATCCTCAACCGCGCCTGGTACAGCATGTGGATGCCCAAGTTCATCCAGGGCTTTGAAGACGGCCTGACCGATCTGCCAATGGACGCCAACTGGGCGATGGACTTGCGCGCCATTGAAGAGGTCGACGGCGTGCCCATGGTGACCAAGCTGCGCCGCAAGGACTTGAAAGACCCGGAGCTGCAGCGCCACGGGGACAGCGCAGTGATGCTGGCCCTCGGCTGGTATGCCTCGGTCAACCTGAACGCGCCCATCGACTACATCGCCGTACCAACGCACCCCAGAGGCTTCGATAACCTGCAGGCCGGTGGCATGCGCGAAGACCTGGACTTCCCGCTCATCGAGCACGAGGCCTGGTGATGCAAAACCGCCAAGCCCGAAAACGGCGATTTGAGCGATTTTTAGCCGGTGGACATGCAATGCCCCCGGCTTGCTGCATCCGGGGCCTCTGCGGCGTTTATAAACGCCTCCCCGCCTCGTGCTGCTGCAGCTCACCCAATGCAAAAACACAAAGCGAGGTGCCGCCATGGCAAAAAGCATGATTCTGGGCGCTGACGGCCAGCCCATTGACCTGGCCAGCGTGAACACACCGCAGACCTCTCAGCTGGGCCATCTGCAGCGCGAACTGCAAAGCCACCCGACCCGAGGCCTCACGCCTTCCAAGCTGGCCGCCATCCTGGACGCAGCCGAGCAAGGCGACCTCACGGCCCAGTTCGACCTGTTTGAGGACATGGAGGAAAAGGACGGCCACATTGCCAGCGAGATGGGCAAGCGCCGCCGCGCCCTGATTCTGGACTGGGAGATCACCGCCCCCGACAACGCCAGTACCCTGGAAAAGCGCAACACCGAGCAACTGGGCGAGCTGGTGCAGTCCATCCCCGACTTTGAAGACGTGATCTTTGATGCGACCGACGCCATCGGAAAAGGCTTTGCATGCCTTGAAACCGAATGGCACCGGGTGGAAGGCTTCTGGCTACCAAAGACGTTGACGCATCGCCCCCAGTCCTGGTTCCAGCTGCATCGTGGCTACCGGCAGGAGCTGCGCCTGCGCTCCAACACCGCAGACGCCGACGGCATCCAGGGCGAGGCCCTCAGGCCTTTTGGCTGGGTCACCCACATCCACAAGGCCAAAAGCGGCTACCTGGAGCGCACGGCGCTGTTCCGCCAGCTGGTCTGGACCTATCTTTTCAAGAACTACAGCGTGGGCGACCTGGCCGAGTTTCTGGAGATCTACGGCATCCCCGTGCGCCTGGGCAAGTACCCGCCCAATGCCAGTGAGCGCGAGAAGGCCACGCTGCTGCGTGCCCTGGTGGGCATTGGCCACAACGCGGCCGGGATCATCCCCGAGGGCATGCTGATTGACTTCAAGGACGCTGCCACCGGCGACCCCAAGGCCTTTGAGCTGATGATCAGCTGGTGCGAGCGCAACCAGTCCAAGGTCATCCTGGGCGGCACGCTGACCAGCGGCGCAGATGGCGCGGCCAGCACCAATGCCCTGGGCAATGTGCACAACGAAGTGCGCAAGGATCTGCGGGACGGCGATATCCGCCAGCTCAACGCCACGATCACCCGCGACCTGGTCTATGCCATTGCGGCTATGAACGGCCTGGCACCCGATGGCATCAAGCGCTGCCCACGCTTCGGGCTGATCACGGGCGAGACTGAAGACATCCAGGTGCTGTCGGAAGCGCTGCCCAAGCTGGTGGGTATCGGTGTGCAGGTTCCGCAGGATTGGGCCAATCAGAAGCTGGGTATCCCGATGCCCCAACCCGGACAGGTGGTGCTCGGCGTGACGCCCGTGGTCCAGACAGCCCCCACGGGCACGGCGGCTCTGACCGCTGTTATGCCTGCCCCTCCTGCTCAGCCTCTGACCGTGAGCCAGACCATGCAGCCGCAGCTGGCCAACAACGTGCAGCAAGCCACCAGCCCCTGGTTTGCGCAAATTCGCAAACTGGTCGAGTCGGCTACCAGCCTGGAGCAGATCCGCGACGGGCTAGAGCAACTCATCCCCAACATGACGCTGGACCAGTTCGCCCTGGCCATGGGCGAGGCCATGGCGGCCGCGCGCCTGGCCGGGCGCTATGAGGTGTTGCAGGAAGCAGGAGCCCTCTGATGGCCAGCGCCGCGTTTGGGGCCTTGCCCTTCAGAGAGCAGATCGGCTTTTTTCAGCGCAAGCTGAACCTGCCGACTACGGCCTGGACGGACATCTACACCCAGGAGCATGACTATGCGTTTGTGGTGGCGGGTGCCAACCGTGACGCCATCGTCTCCGATTTCCGCGCGGCCGTGGAAAAGGCCATCGTGGACGGCACCACGCTGGAAGAGTTTCGCCGCGACTTTGACCGCATCGTGGCCAAGCACGGCTGGGACTACAACGGCGGCCGCAACTGGCGCAGCCGCGTCATCTACGACACCAACCTCTCCACCAGCTATGCAGCGGGCCGCTGGGAGCAATTGCAGCACGCCCCGTACTGGCAGTACCAGCACGCGGACTGGGTGGAACATCCGCGCCCCTTGCACCTGTCCTGGAATGGCTTGGTCCTGGCCAAGGACGATCCGTTCTGGCAAACCCACTTCCCGCCCAATGGCTGGGGCTGCCAGTGCAGCGTCAAAGGCTTGTGGAGCCGTGACCTGGAAAAGCTGGGTAAAACCGGGCCTGACCAGGCCCCCGAGGTCAAGTATGCGGAGCACATCATTGGTGTGCGCAGCCCCAATGGTCCCCGCGCGGTCAAAGTGCCAGAGGGCATCGACCCCGGCTTTGAGTACGCGCCAGGCAATGCCCGCCTGCGCAGCGCCATCCCGCCAGAGAGGCCAGATCCTCCCGTGCCTGGCAGCGCAGGCGGCCACGGCCTGCCCAACCAGCGCCCAGACTGGCCACTACCCGCTGCGCGCCCGTTCGCTGCTGCGGACTTGCTGCCTGCGGGTCTCCCTGCCGAAGACTACGCACGCGCCTACCTGGCCAAGTTTGGAGCCACGCTCACCCAGCCTGCCGTCTACCAGGACGTGATCGGTGAGCGCCTGGCGGTAGGCGCAGAGCTGTTTACCGATGCCAAAGGCAACATCAAGGCCACCAAGCGCGGCCGCGAGGTCTTCATGCCCTTGCTGGCCCAGGCCCTGCAGGACCCTGACGAAATCTGGGTGCGCCTTGAGTGGATGCACGCCCTGCAAAAGGCCGTGGTACGCCGCCGCTACATCGCAAGGTTTCAGGTGGAAGGCGAAGAAACACCCGCATTGGCCGTGTTTGAGGTCGGCAGCGATGGCTGGGCTGGTGTGACCACATTCCCCGGCACAGGGCAAAGTGAGGCTGACTGGCGTGTGGGGGTGAACCTATATCGCCGTCTGCAGGACGACCAGGAATAAAAAAGGCCAGCGGAGCGCTCTCCGGCTGGCCGTATCACGCAGGGTCGGTGGACAGAGGCGCTGCCTTCTACGTGACGAACCCATTCTACGATGACTGCCAGGAAGCACCATGGCCACCCTTACCGGCGCAAGCATTACCGTCACAGCCAGCGATGACCAACTGCTGCGCAATCTGCAGGACTTGGCAGAAAGCCCAGACACGACGCCGCTGATGTACCGCATGGGGGAGTACTTCCAGGGCAGCACCCAACAGCGATTCACCACCCAGACAGACCCACAAGGCGTAGCCTGGAAGCCTTTGTCGCCTGGCTACATCAAGCGCAAAAAGAAGAACACCAGCCTGATCCTGACGCTCAACGCTTATCTACGGCGCTACATCCTCGCCCAAGTGCTGACCGCTGATACCGTGGCTTGGGGCAGCAACCGCGTGTATGCAGCCATCCACAATGCGGGTGGCAATGGGAGCGGCATCAATGGCAATATGCCGCAGCGACAGTTCCTGGGCGTGTCCGACGAGGACAATGCCGAAGTCTTGGCCATCGTCCAGGACTGGCTGCACCGAAAAATGAACGGTCTCCCCGACTGATCCCCCAGCGAGGGCACATCTTGTGCCCTCGGCCAAAAGACCGCGAAGCCCCGCCCGCAGACCATGGCGGGCATGCCTTCCAAAACCGCTCGCCTCGCTGTCCTGACCGCTGCCGCCCTCGGTGCCGCTGTGGCTGCCTGCAGCTTCACGCTCGGTGACATCAGCACACAGCAGGCCAATGCCAATGGCCGCTACTGGATACAGCTGACACCAGGCCAGGACTTCACTCCCAGCGACGGCCGCGCCATGGATGTCCCGGCTTGGCGCATCAATGCAGCCATCGCTACTCAGGTCATTGGCCGATTCGACGCGACTCAGCCTCCCGTCATCGACTACGAGCACCAGACCCTGCACAAGGAAGCAAACGGTCAGCCCGCACCTGCTGCTGGCTGGATTCATGGGCTGCGCTGGGCCGAGGGCTCTGGCCTGTTTGCCGAAGTTGAGTTCACCGCCCGCGCCCTGCAAGCCATTGCCTCTGGTGAGTACCGCTACTTCAGCCCCGTGTTCCTGTATGCGGAAGGCACGGGCGAGGTGCTCAAAGTGACCATGGGTGCGCTCACGAACCACCCAGCCATCCACGGAATGCAGGCGCTGAACGCCATGCAGGCCGCCGCATCGGCGCAGTTTTCCACCACCACAGCACCTACCGAGGAACCCATGCTCCTACTCAAAGCCCTCCTGGCCGTTCTCGGCCTGCCCGACAGCACCACCGAACAGGCCGCTCTGACGGCCGTGCAAACCCACAAGGACGTGGCCGAGGCCGCCCGCACGGCCCTGGTTCTGAAGGCCGAAGACGGTGCCACCGCCGTCGCGGCCGCCTGCAGCGCACTGACAGCCAAGGCCCCCGACCCCGCTAAGTTTGTGCCAGTCGAAACGGTCACCGCCATGCAAGGCCAGTTGGCCGCGCTGACGGCGCAAGCCCATGCCACAGAGGTCGACAAGCTGATCCAGCCCGCGCTGGCCGATGGCCGTCTGCTGCCCGCCATGGAGCCTTGGGCACGCGATCTGGGCAAAACCAATATGGCCGCACTGACCGCCTACCTGCAGACAGCCCAGCCCGTCGCAGCGCTCACCAGCACCCAGACCGGGGGCAAGGCTCCTGCAGCACTGGCCACCGGCGCACACGGTCTCAGCCAGGACGAGCTGGCGGCGTGCAGCGCTATGGGCGTTGATCCCGAAGCCTTTGCCAAGACCAAGGCCGAGTCCTGAACTCGCGCCATCCCTGACCAACAACGCTGAGGACCAACATGCCTAGCCTGACCGCAGACCGTAACACGCCACGCCGTGGCACCCCCTTCATGGTGGCAGACACCGTCGCCGCCGCAATCATGGCCGGAGCCATGTACACGCTGGACGCCACAGGCGCGGCCAAGCCCTCCGTGGCGGCCGACAAGAAGCCGGTGCGCGCCGTCTGTGTGGAGCGTGTCGAAGCCGGCGCCGACCTGGTCAAGGGCGAGCGGGCCGTCTTCTGCTTCGAAAACAGCGCGGGGGCGGGTGAGATCAAGCGCCCCGACATTGGGAGCAATGCCTTTGTGGCCGACGACCACACCGTATCCAAGACCGGCAGCTGCATTGCAGGCGAGATCGTCGATATCGACGACTTTGGCGTGTGGGTGGCCATCGGCACCGCAGCCGTACCCACCACGGCCTAAGCCCACCCGCAGGCCATTCCCCCAATCAACATAGAGGCACAGCAATGCTGATCACTCCTGCAAATCTGAAAACCCTATTCATTGGCTACAAGACCGCTTTCGTCGGCACTCTGGGCCAGGCAGCCAGCCAGTACCAACAACTGGCCACTGTTGTTCCCAGTACCACCGGCACCGAAGAGTACGGCTGGCTCGGTCAGATGCCTGGCATGCGCGAATGGATCGCGGAACGTGTTGTTCACGGCCTGGAAAACCACGGCTACAGCATCAAGAACAAGCCCTTTGAGCTGACTGTGGCAGTTCCTAAGACTGCCATCGAAGACGACACCCACGGCACCTACACGCCGTTGATGCAAGAACTCGGCCGGTCCGCCGCCGCGCACCCTGACGAACTGACCTTCGGTCTCCTCAAGGACGGCGTGTCAGTGAAGTGCTATGACGGCAAGCCCTTCTTTGCGGCCAATCACCCGGTCAAGAATGCGCAGGGCAAACTGGAATCTGTGGCCAATGCCGACCTGGGCGGCAACGGCCCTCTGTGGTTTGTGCTGGACACATCCCGCGCTATCAAGCCTTTGATCTTCCAGGACCGCAAGAAGCCCAACTTTGTGGCAATGACCGCTGAGACCGACCCCAACGTCTACAGCAAGGCTCAGTTCGAGTACGGCGTGGACAGCCGCTGCAACGTGGGCTTTGGCTTCTGGCAGATGGCCTTCGCCAGCAACCAGCCTCTGAACGCTGACAACGTCTGGGCGGCCATCAATGCCATTGAGCAGTGCAAGGGTGACGGCGGTCGTCCGCTGGGCCTGCGGGCTACGACCTTGGTGGTGCCTACCTCGCTGCAGCGAGTTGCGAACAAGCTGCTGACAGCTGAGTTGGTGCCCAACGCGGACGGCACGGCCACCGAGTCCAACGACTTGAAGGACCGCCTGAAGTCTCTGGTTTCGCCCTGGCTGTAAAGGTCGCTCCCACCATGCCCTACATCTCCCATGCAGAGCTGGCCGAGCGCCCAGGCGCTCGTGAGCTGGCCCAGGTAGCCACACCGGACGGTAAGTCCGTGATTGCGGACGATCTGATGGACGCCACGCTGCGCGGGCTTGACCGTGGGGCATGGAGTGCCGAAGACATTACGGATGCCGATGCAGCCCTGCGCCGCATTGACGACGCCGTGTCTGAGGCCGATGCCGTGATTGACGGCTACCTGGCCAAGCGTGGCTATGCCGTGCCCATGGACCTGACAGCCGCATCCACTCGAAAGCTGATTGCAGGCTGGTCCCGCGCCATTGCCCGCTATCTGCTGCAGAAGGACGGCATCAGCGACGAGAAGACCTCGCCCATTGCCCGCGACTACCGCGACGCACAGCGCCTGCTGCAGGCCACGGCCGAGGGCAAGTTCAGCCTGGGCGCGGACGATCCGCAGGCCGGTGGCAGCGCTGGTGCCAATACGGACGTGCGCTTCAGCTTCCCTGACCCCGTGTTCAGCCGCCGCCAGTTGGGGGCCTTCCGATGAGCTTGGTGAATGCCGTCAAACAGCGCCTGAAAGCTCAAACCAGCCTGCGCATGGTGGATGGGGCTCTGGAGCTGGCGGCCGCGCTGAAAGCCCCGTCTGTGGCAACGCCAGCTGCCTTTGTGGTGCCGATGGCTGACCGACCTGGTGCTGATGCAGCCTTCAGTGGCAGCGTGCTGCAGGCCGTCGAAACCACGCTTTCCATCGTGCTGGTCCTGGATAACAAGCGCGACAGCACAGGCAGCGCTGCCAACGACGAGCTGGAGCGGCTGCGAGGCGAGATCCGTAAAGCCCTGCTTGGCTGGGCACCTGACGGTGTTGACAGCCCACTGACCGCAGGCAGGGGCCAGCTCATCGACCTGGACAACGGCCGGGTCTGGTGGGGCGATGAATTCCACATCGAGCATTACTGGAGCAGCAAATGAGTACCGCCAATGGCAAAGCCAAAGAAGGGCAAACGCCCAGCACTGCCGCAGGAGCCGATGCCTCCCTGGCCTTGGTTCAGCCCACGCAGACCGCCACGAATAACGCCACGGACGAGTTCCATGGCCAGGGCGGCCTCTACCAAATCATTGACGGCAAACGCCAGCTCGTTGCCGACAAGCCCGTAACTTCCGAGGAGTAAACATGGCGAAGTACATCAACAAGCTGGCCATCCTGGCCATGATCGAAGCCGTTTCCGGCACCCTGGCCGCTCCCACCGCTGCCCACGCCATTGAAGTCAGCGATGTGACGCTGACGCCACTGGAAGGCGACGAGGCCAGCCAGGGCGTGATCCGCCCTTACTTTGGTGCCTCTGAGAAAGTTCTGGTCACCATCTACCGCAAGGTGGCATTCAGCGTGGGCCTGGCCGGTGTGGGCGTGGCAGGCGATCTGCCTGGCTACGAAGCGCTGATTCGCGCCTGCGCAGCCAGTGCCACCAATACGCCTGCGCCCAGCCCTACGGCAGGCACTGTGTTTGCCCCGGTCACGGACAATCTGCAGAGCCTGACCATCATCGCCACGCTCGACAAACTGGTCTACAAGATGAGCGGCGCACGCGGCAACTGCAAGGCCGTGATTGACGCCAAAGGCATCCCGAAATGGCAGTTTGAGTTCACGGGCGCATTCATTCCGGTGGAAGACGCTGCAAGCATGCCTGCAGTGAACTACGCCAAGTTCCAGCGCCCTCTGGGTGTCAATAAGCTCAACAGCACATTGAGCCTGGACGGCTACCAGGCAGAGGCCAGCAGCTTCAATCTGGACTTTGGCAACAAGGTGGTCAAGCAAGACTTGATGAAGGTGGATGACACCGATATCACCGGCCGCGAGTCCACTGCCAGCGTCACCTTCCGCAATACGTCGGTTGCCACAAAGAACTGGATCGAAATGGCCCGCGCAGGCGTCAAGGTGCCCCTGGCCCTCAAGCACGGCCAAGCGGTGACCAATACGGTGGCCATAGCTGCGCCGCTGGCCCAAGTAGGCAAGCCCAGCTTCAGCGACCAGGACGGCATCCAGATGATCACCATCCCGCTGACGCTGATCCCCAGCAGTGCAGGCAATGACGAATGGACCATCACGGTCTGACCGCCACGCCTTGAGCCTCAAGTTCCCTGAAAAACCGTTTCAAAGAGAGTAGTTATGGCCGTCATCCTTCCGTCCGTTGCGTTCTGGACTTCTGTCACCTTCGCCCGCGTGGGCGACGATGACAAGCCCGAGGTGCTCAAGTTCCGCGCGCGCTTCAAGCGCCTGAAGAAGTCCGAGCGCGTAGCGCTGAACCACCGCGTGGCTGCCATGGGCATGACAGCCGAGGTTCGCCAGTCCATCCAGAAGCTGATTGACGATCCCGCGACCGACGCCCACCAGCGCGCCTTCTGGAAGGCCCGCCTGGACGCCAAGACCATGACGGATGCCGAGCTGCTTAACGAGGTCCTGGTCGACTGGGAACTGCGCGACAGCAAGGACCAGTTTGTGGCGTACACGCCCGCAGCCCGCGCGGAGCTGGAGGAAGACCTGGACGGCATCGAAACCAGCCTGGTCAAGGCCTACTTCGACGCCATCAACAAGCCCGTGACGGCAGAGGATGTGGAAAAAAACTCCGAAGCGCAGCCCGTCATCACCTCCTGACCAGGCCGCGCTGCACTGAAGAGGACGACGCCGAGCTGCGGGAACAGTGGAAAAAGCTCGGCGTGGACCCCGACCTGGTCAAGCAAGCCCAGCCACAGGAGATCGAGGAGGACCAGGACGAAGACCTGGAGCTTCCCGCAGACCTCTGGCCCGCATGGGAGTGCTTCCTGGCCACATGGACCCAGTGGCGCGTGATCGCTGGATTCACCCAGGTGTTCTACGAGGGGATTGACTACGCATCCCTTCTGGCCGTGATGGACATGCACGGCATCAAGCCCAAAAAGCGGCGCGCTGTGCTCTTGCAGGTGCGCATTCTGGAAGACGAAGCGCGCAAGCTGCGCAACAAGCAATAGCACCATGTCTGGCAACAACAACACCGTCGAATACCGCGCAAAACTTGACGTCAGCGGCGTTAAGTCCGGCGCGGCCGAGGCTGCCCAGGCAATCTCGGGCATCGACGGCGGGCCAGCGGCGCAGAGCATCCAGAGCGTGGGCGCAGAAGCCGCGCAAATGGCCACTCGGGTGCAGGCGGGGTCTGAGAAAGCCAGCGAAGGGCTGAAACAGGTTGCTCTAGCAGGCCAGCAGGCCGCAGCCGGGACGCAAGGGCTGCGGCAGGCGCAGGCTGGCCTCAACGATACAAGCCCGCAGTACCAGCGCGCACTGGATGCGGCCAACAATCTGCACAAGGCCGGTGCTATCTCGGCCGCACAGCATGCCCAGGCCATGCGCATGCTGCCCATGCAGATGACTGATGTGGTCACCAGCGTGGCCAGCGGCATGCCGATCTGGATGGTGGCCATCCAGCAAGGCGGGCAAATCAAAGACAGTTTTGGCGGCATCGGCAATGCTGCTCGTGCCATGGTGGGCGCAATCACCCCTGCGACGGCTGCCATCGGTGGCCTCTCCGTGGGGGCGGGCCTGGTTGCAGCAGCGTACTACCACGGCAGCGCTGAGCAGGACAAGTTCCGCCAGCTCACGGTGCTCAACGGCAATGCGGCGGGCGTCACGGCCGAGGCGCTGAGCCGCATGTCTCGTGAAACAGACGGGATTTACGGTACTCAGTCCAAGGCTGCAGAAGGCCTGGCCATTCTGGCTGGCAGCGGCAAGATCGCGCGTGAGAGCCTGGTCGAATTCACTGTCATGGCCGTGCGAATGGAGGACTTGGCAGGCCGCTCCATTGAGCAGACGGCCAAAGACCTTGAACAGCTCGGTACCAAGCCAGCGGAGGCGTCAGCCAAGCTCAATGAGTCCTATAACTACCTGACACCCGCTGTTTATCGGCAAATCAGAGCGCTTGAAGATCAGGGCAGAGCTGAAGAAGCTGCGGCGCTGGCTCAGAAGACCTACAGCGATGCCATGTCGTCCAGGGCGAAGCAGCTGGAAGCCGAGCTGGGATATATCGAACGGGGCTGGCGTGGTGCCCGTGACCTGGCAAAGGAGGCATGGGACGCCTTTCTAAATATCGGCCGGCCGACCACAGTAGAAGACCGGGCGAAAAGTCAAATCGAGGCTTTAGAAGAAGCTATCCGCCGCCGCAAGGAGCAGAACACCAATCTCGGGATCAAGGACGGTAAGGCCACTGCTGAATTGGAGGCGCGGCTTGAAAATGCCAAGGGCTTGCTGCAGCTGACTGAATCTGCAGGCAAGGCGACCGCAGAGGCTATCGATGAGGAAAACAAGGCGCGCCAACACGGCATAGATTTGCAAAAGGAAGCCGCGCGCTACGCCAGCGATGCCGTCAAGAAGCAAGTTGAGCTCGACCAGGCGGCGGCCAAATACAAGCCCTTGACCCTGGTTGCAAAAGACGCCTCTGCCGAGGAAATCAAAGCGGCGGCGCAGGCTGCAAAAGACTATGCCGCTGTACGCGCGGGTATTGAAGAAAAATACAGCAAGAAGGGCGGCAAGGGCACTGGAGCCATCAGCGTCAGTGACACCGACCTGGCCAGCATGCGTAGCCAACTGGTGGCCGCTCAGCAGTACCACCAGCAGCTTTTGACGATGGGCAGCGGTGCCACAGAGCTGAACACCGCCGAGCGCGAGAGCCTCAAGATTGCCGAGCAGATCAAGCTGGCCACCGATGGCAAGACCATTGCCCGATTGAAGGAAAAGCAGGCCATCGCAGATACCTTGGCCGCGCAGTTGCGAAGCAACGAGGGCCTGGAGCAGTCATACAAGGCGCACCAGCAAGCCATCGACGCCAACTACAAGGACGCCCAGGCCATTGGCCAGCGTGCTCGCGACCAGGCGGCGGCCAATGAGGTTTTCGGCAAAGGCCGTACTGCCATCGAGCAGATGACCCTGGCCACGCTGCAGCACCAGTTGGCCGAGGCCGAGGGCAGCGATAGCTTCGACCCTAGATACATTGCCTCACTGCGCGAGAAAATTGCCGCGCAAAAGGACTTTGCCGCCGCCCTTGGCCAGGCTGATTACAAAGCCGTGCAGCAGCGTGCGGACGAGCTGCTGCGCAATGCCCAAGAAATGGGCAAGTCGTACCAGCTGGAGTTTGAGCTGTCCGGTGCCAGCGCGCAGCAGCGCCAAATCATTGCAGCCCAGCGCCAGGTAGAGCTGCGCTATGCCAAGGAAATCGCGGCCGTAGACAAGCTCAACCTGGACGACGCTGGGAAGAAGGCGGCCCTGGCCACGCTGGAGCAGGCCCGCCTGCAGGAGCTGGCCAACGCTGGCGCAAAGGTCAACCTGCAGGTCTGGAGCGAGTCCGTCCAGCAATATGACGATGTATTCCGCAAGGGCTTTGCGGACATGCTCAACAGCGGCAAGAGCGGCTGGAAATCGTTCACCACCAGCTTGGCCACCACCTTTAAAACCACGGTTGCGGACCAGCTCTACAAGGCCTTTGCACAGCCTTTCGTGGTGCGCATCGTCGGCCAGATGCTGGGAATCACGGGCGGTGGGGCGGCCGGTGCCACTGATACGGCCGCCAGCCTGGTGGGTAGCTCGGGCATTCTGAACAGCGGCAGCAACCTGCTCAATGGTGGCTTTGCTGACTGGTCTACCTGGGGCACCAAGGGCAGCACCTGGATGATGGACCAGGGCATGAGCCTGGTTACCAAGGGCTGGGAGTCAGCAGGCTCCTCCCTGATGTCCCTGGGCCAGACGGTGCAGTCTGCTGACGCGTATCTGAAGACGCTGCCAGGCTTTGACGGTGGCCTGGGCTCGGCCGCTGGCTACCTGGGCAGCATCTACAGCCTCACTCAGGGCCAGTATGGCGCTGCCATTGGGTCGGCCATCGGCACTTACATCATGCCGGGCATCGGCACCATGGTGGGCTCTGTGCTGGGCGGTCTGGTCGATGGCCTGGGCATTTTTGGCGGCAGCGTGGAGCTGACGGGCAATGGCATTGCAGGCCGCCTAGGCGGGACACTGCGCTCCTATGCAGACTATGAGAAAGACGGCGGCTGGTTCGGTAGCGACCGCAGCTGGACCGAGTACGCTGCATTGGCCGCCAACGGCCAGTTGCAGGCTACCTTTGAAGTGCTACGCGCTGGCATTGGCGACCAGGCCAAAGCCCTCGGCCTGTCTTCCGACGCGGTCAAGAAGTACACGAGGGACATTCGTTTCAGCACTGAAGGCCTGACGGGCGACCAGATCACAGCCCGCCTGCAGGAGGAAATGACGGCCGCAGGCAACACCATGGCGGCGCTGGTGCTGGGCACCGACAAATACACCAAGGCCGGTGAAAGCCAGACTGCCACCCTGACGCGCCTGTCCACCAGCCTGGCTGCGACCAATGCCACGTTTGAGGTGCTGGGCAACAAGCTCTACAGCGTGGGCCTGACTGGCGCGGACATGGCCAGCAAGCTGGTGGCCAACTTTGGCAGCGTGGATGCGTATATCTCGGCATCCGAGGCCTATTACAAGACGTACTACAGCCAAGCGGAGCGTGCCAACAACAGCACGGCCGCCATGACCAAGCAGTTGTCCGAGCTGGGCCTGGCGCTGCCTGGCACGCAGTCCGAGTTCCGCGCGCTGGTCTCCAGCCTGGACCTGACCACCGAGCACGGCCGCAAGGCATACGCCATGCTGCTGCAGATGGCCCCGCAGTTTGACGAGACTGCCAAGCAGCTCGATGAGCTGGCCAAGGCGGCTGCTGCAGACCTGATTTCGACCTATACCCGCGCGGCCGCAGTGGCTCCCGGCATGCAGATCGCCCGTGAGGCAATGAGTGGCACGACCAGCCAGGCCCAGACGCTGGGCGGCAGCATGTCCAGCATCAACAAGATTCTGGGCGACAGCTCGAGCGGCGTCCTGACCTGGACGAACCAGGTGCAGTCCTCTACGGCCGCGCTCAACCCCGCCCAGGCGGCAGTTGGCGTGCTGCGCAGCGAGATTTACGCCCTGCAGGCCTCGGCCAGCGGCACCGTGATCAACATCGACGGCCTGTCCAAGGCGCTTGCGAGTGTCGATACCAAGACCTTCACGGCCACGATCACCAGCGCCTTTGAGCTGATCGCCCAGCGCATCAAGGACGATCTGAGCAGCATTGCCAGTGAGCGCCAGGCGGTACGCGAGGCAGCCATCAGCATTCTTGGCCCCACGGTGATGACGCCCGCACAGATCCGCGCCCAGATCCAGCAGCAGACCGTCTCCCTGCCAGGCCAGGCCGGCATTGCCAGCGCCCAGACGGCCCTGGCCAAGGCCGACGCATTGGTGACCCAGCGACAGAACGAGTACTCCACGGCCTATGCCAACAACGCGAACAAGGCCCCCGGCCTGCAAAGCAGCGCGGCCGCACTGGACGCCAAGCGCGGCGATGCGGCCCGTGCGCTGGTGGCTACCTACCTGCGCCACGGCAATATTCAGTCGGGCATCCAGGGCGAGTACGTACCAGGCAGCCTGCAGGGCCTGGTCACGTATGAGGACACCCAGGCCAATATGCTGGCCAAGCTCCAGAACCTGCCTACGTCAGAAATCCAGGCCTTTGCGGACCAGCTCACAAGGCTAGGATCTGGAGGGCTGCGTGGTGGCCTGGCCAGCACCAACAACTATGTCAATGCCCTGGCGGCCTATCAAAAGTCCATTGACGAAGAGGCTGCAAACCGCGCTAAGGCACAGTCCCTGCGCGACCAGGCTGCGACGTTGGCCACCAGAGTGACCACGGCGGAGCAAGCACTGGCGGCCGCCCGCGCCGCTCAGACCTCCGCCTCAAATAATGCGCAAAAGGCCCAGCTCGACTATGTTGCCGCCCTCCAGAAATACAGTGTGGACAGTGGCAAGGCCGTATCGAACCTGAGCAAGCTGCGCGAAGAGACCGTCGCGTACTACCAGTCTCAGGCGCAACTGGCGCAGGCCATGAACGCCTCAGCCAGCGGCCTGCGCTCCACCGTGGCGGACATCCGCTTCAGCCAGATGAGCACGGCGGGGCAGTTCGCCAACCTGCAGGAGCGCTACAACGTGGCGTACTCCATGGCCATGTCCACGACCGGCGAAACCCTGGCGGGCTATGGCTCTGAAATGAACTCGCTGCTGCAGCCCCTGCTGCAAAAGGCCCAGGAAGCAGGCCTGGGCGGTGCCGAGTACGCCAGCCTGGTCAACACCCTGCTGGCCAGGGCAGAGGCCATTGCTGGGCGCATTGAAAAGGACGCGCCCAAGAACTACCAGGAAGAGTCTCTGGGCCTGCTGGGGCAGATTGACAGCACCCTGGCCGCCCTGGAAGCCGGTGCCAAGAGCAGCGACCAGGTCATGACCGAGGCCATCAAGGCCGGTACCGACACAACCCGCGATGGTCTGCGCGCTGTGATTGCGGCCCTACAGGGGCGTCCTGTGCCAGCCTTTGCGGCGGGCGGCTTGCAC
Source organism: Comamonas sp. E6 (assembly GCF_001010305.1). Taxonomy (NCBI): domain Bacteria; kingdom Pseudomonadati; phylum Pseudomonadota; class Betaproteobacteria; order Burkholderiales; family Comamonadaceae; genus Comamonas; species Comamonas sp. E6. The sequence continues at coordinate 50,360 of NZ_BBXH01000025.1, read as the reverse complement.
TCTGGTGGCCTGCGCCTGGTCGGCGAACGCGGCCCAGAGCTGGAAGTCACGGGACCGGCCCGGTATTTCAGTGCCGACATGACCAGCCGAATGCTGGCAGCTCCCAGCCAAGGCCTTGACCTGGCACCGTTGCTAGCCGAGCTGGTCCGCCTGCGCCATGAGCTGTCCGACCTGCGCGCCGAGCGCCGTGCGGATGCCGGTGCCATTGCGACCAATACAGGCAAGACCCAGCGAATTCTGGACCGCTTGTCCGTTGAAGGCTTCCCCGTGCGTAATGCCGATGGGCAGCGCTTTGTGATGTATTTGGAGGCCGTTTAAATGCTGTTGATACGGCCCATAAAGATCGCGCCGCTGATGGTCACCGCCAGCAATGCAGGTGCTGCCGATGCCGAATGGATGGCCAGTACCAGCTATGCGCTGGGCAGCCGGGTATTTCTGTCCGCCACCGGAAAAACCTACGAGTGCGTGCAGGAGCCTGCGGAGGGCAAGAGCCCGGCTACGGAGCCGCTTTATTGGATGGTGGCTGCGCCGTCCAACCGTTGGTCCATGTTCGACAGTGAGATCAGCACGGCTACCGCCACGGCAGGCAACCTGACGACCACGGTCACTGTGCCAGGGCGTATCAATGCCGTGGCGTTCTTCGGCCTGGTTGGCTCTAAGGTGACGGTCGTTCAGCGCAGCGCCACCAATGTGGTGCTGTGCCAGCTCAGCAAGACGCTGCGCACCCAGCCTGCAGACTGGTACGAGTACTTCTTTGTGGAGCCTGAGCAGATCACCGAGGCCATCTTTACCGGCCTGGTGCCCTCCAGCGGCAGCCGCTTGGAAATCACCATCACCGGCCCAGCGCGCTGTGCGGCCGTTGTGGTGGGCAACACGTTCGACCTGGGTGATGCCCAGTGGGGCGCAACCACTTCCATCATCGACTACAGCCGCAAGAACACCACGGCCGAAGGCGCGCAGTCTTTCGAGCCTGGCCGCTTCTCTCGCCGCATGTCTGTGCGCCTGGAGCAGGCTCGCGAACGCTATCCGGCCGTGCAGCGGGTACTCGAAGCCGTCCGGGCCACGCCGTGTGTCTGGCTGGGCGTCCCCGGTGGCGAATCCTATAGCCCGATGACTATCTATGGCTACTACAAGGATTTTTCTCTCGAAGTGGCGTACCCGACCAAGCACCTTTGTTCTCTGGAGATTGAGAGCCTGACATGACCACACTAATCCCGGAACTGCCCACGCCGGTGCCGCAAAGCACCGACCCAGTCAACTTTGCGCCAAGAGCGGATACCTTTCTTTCTGCACTGCCAGGATTTGCGACTGCGGCCAACCAGCAAGCTGCGGAAAACAATCAAGCAGCTCTCTCTGCCGCAGGCTCCCAAAGTGCTGCAGCAGACTCTGCCGCAAGCGCTAAGAACTCCTCCGACTTGGCTGCGGCCTGCGCCTCAGCGGGCCTGTTTGACTCAAACACCACCTATGCCAAAGGGAATCTCGCCTGGAGCCCCATCACAGGCTTGATTTACCGACGTTTGATTGCTGGCAAGACGGCTGCAGACCCCAGCACAGATCGCATCAACTGGGTCGATGTCGCCAATCTGCCTGTTGGCCCTGGCCCAGACCAAGTGCCAGCAGGTCAGCACCTGGGGCGGCTTGCGTTTGTGGACGTACTGGGAGCAACCACGGTGCACCGGAGCGTCCCTGATAGCCGACCCGGTGATGTATGGCGTGAGTACGTCAGCGACACAACGACAACGATCAAATTTCACGGCCTGGATGGGGTGATCCGCAGCCGTTCGGAGACTTGGACATGAGCACTGTAGATAACTTTCCTGACCTTCGACCCAACTTGCTGCTTGATTTTGCCAACAGCGGTCGAGTGGACCCTCGCATTCAGTGCGCACGCGCAAGCACCGCGACTTGCTACGGCTCCGACGGCAAGCTGCGCACAGTCCTGGCCAACGTGCCGCGTATCGACCACGATCCACTCACGGGCAAATGTCTTGGCCTGTTGTTGGAAGAGGCTCGGACGAACCTTCTTTCTTATTCCTCCAAGTTTGAGAATGTCATTTGGACGAAAGGCAACGCCACGTTCACCCCTAATGCGAGTTTGGCCCCGGACGGTTCGCTGACTGCAGGGAAGCTTGCGGAGACCACGGCCAACGCGATACACAATTTGTATGCGACGGTTGCTCCTACTGCGGGCGCTGTGGCCTTTAGCTTTTTCGTCAAAGCTGCTGGCAGATCTTTGATCCGTCTCACAGCATACGAAGCGAGCGTCCCTTCCAATCCAGTGTCTGCCTATTTCGATCTGGCAGCGAAATCTGTGCTTAGCAGTGGAGGCTTATCAACAAGCGCATCGATCATGGACGTTGGCGGAGGGTGGCTACGCTGTTCCGTTAGCGGGATGAGCGCTGGAACATCCACTACATGGCAGCTTGCTCTTCAAACTTCACCGGATGCTTCGGCGTATATCGGGGATGGCATCTCTGGTGCTTTCATCTGGGGTGCCCAGCTTGAAAGCGGGACTGCTTCTTCCAGCTATATCCCTACGGAGGCAGCAACTGCAACACGTGCAGCTGATGTCGCAGCGCTGCAGTATCCAACCTCCGGGGATATCGGCACTATGCTGATCCACGCGCGGCTCGATGCATCGGGAGTGAATGTGTTCTTTCCATTGCGTGCGCGTGGAGAGGTCAATGCCTACAAGGGCGTTCCGTATTGCCTCAACTCGAACGTCACTGTACGAAGTGGGTACGTGCGTGCAAACGGACAGGCTCCAGTTGTTGCTGTCGCTCCTGGGACCAATGTGCCTCGAATGCAGCCCTATAAGTCGGCTCTTTCTTGGTCGAATAGGCAGTTTAGAACTGCCACGAACGGCTCAGCCTCAGCGGATGTCACGTACGACTATGACATTCCTGCAGGCACTCACTTGGACTTCTGCGCTACAAGTCCCGCCAGCGCAGTTTCGGGGTTGTCTCATATCTACCAGGTATCTGTTTACAGCGCGTCGCTGTCTGCTGCTGTCTTGCAAAGGCTGACCCAATTATGAAGTTCCTTCGCTTTGAATCCGAGGCTGCTGCGCGCGAGGTGTTCGGCTTGCACTTTGTTGATGGCGCATGGCCCGCCTACTTCGCTACCGCTGCCGTCGATGTGGTCGGGCTAGTGATGCGTCCCACAGGCGAAATGGTGGATGGTGTGCCCGTCATGGCGGCCGTGCCTGGCTGGCACATCAACCTGTCCGAGCGTGTCCCTGAGCTGGAACCCTACGAGGTGGAGGCCCCAGCTACACCTGACCGCGTATTCGCCGGCAGTGATGACGTGGCGCCCCCACGCGTTCCCGCCAGAGTGACCCGGCGCCAAGCCCGCCAGGCGCTCGCTCTGGCCGGGCTGTTCGCGGCGGTCCAGCCGGCGATTGATGCCATCCCAGATCCGCAGCAGCGGCAGCTCGCGCAGATTGAATGGGACGACAGCCAGGACTTTGAGCGAGAACGGCCACTGCTCATCGAGCTGGGCCACGCCATCGGCCTGGATGACGCGGGCATTGACGCTTTGTTCATTCGAGCAGGAGGCCTGTGATGCTCTTGGCCAGCTATAAATCCACACGCCCAGGCCTGCAGGGCCTGTTCAATCGCATCATCCGGCTGCGCCTGCGCGGCCAATACAGCCATTCGGAGGTGGTGTTTGAGTCAGGCGACGGCGTTGGCCACCTGATGCCGGACGGCTCTGCGCTGCCTGGCCAGGACGGCTCTCTATGGTGCGCATCCAGCGTGGCGGCCGAGGCTTTGCCCGAGTTTTCTCAACGCAGAGCAGGCAAAACAGGCGGCGTGCGCTTCAAGCGCGTGGTGCTCGACCCCAACCGCTGGGATGTGGTCAAGGTCAACCTGGACCCCATGGCCACGGCCCAATGGTTCAGGGCACATGAGGGAGAAATGTATGACTGGCAGCTAATCCTGGGCTTCATGAGCTGGCTGATACCCCAGAAGGACCAACGCTGGACCTGCAGCGAGGCCTGCGCAGCGGCTTTGGGCATCCCAGAGACAGAAGCATGGCGTTTAGACCCATGCGACATCCTGGCCACGACTACCGCCTGGGCAACCAGGTAGCAAAAAAAAGACGGGCGACCTGGCCAAGTGCGCTAACACCTGGCCAAGCCCCCGACCCGCAGACTAGACCTGCAAGTCAGGCGAAGACCCGCCGCTCTCGAGAGCCCGGCAAGTCTATCGTCTTTCAACAGTTGAAACTGGCTTGCAATGAATGAAATTAGGTGCGGCAGCTGCCGCCGCAAACTGGCCGAGGGCGAATACATCCGCCTGGCCATCAAGTGCCCCCGTTGCGGAGCATTCAATCAGCTGAGCGCCCAGAGCGCCCCAAAAGAGCCCCAGCGAGGGCCAGAAGCTGAGATATATGACAAACCCCATCGTTCCATGGATCGGAGGCAAGCGCCGCCTGGTCGACATGCTGCTCAAGCGCTTTCCAGCGCATGACTGCTATGTAGAGGTCTTCGCAGGCGGCGCGGCCGTCTATTTCGCTCGCCATCCTGCTGACGTAGAGGTGCTCAACGACGTCAATGGAGACCTGGTCAATCTATATAGAGTGGTCACCCATCACCTGGAAGAGTTCGTGCGCCAGTTCAAATGGGCACTGACCAGCCGCCAGGTGTTCAGGTGGCTCCAGGAGACCCGGCCCGAGACTCTGACCGACATTCAGCGGGCGGCCCGGTTCTTCTACCTGCAGCAGCAGTCCTTTGGCGGAAAGGTCTCTGGCCAGACCTTCGGCACCGCCACCACGGCCCCGGCCATCAACCTGCTGCGCATTGAGGAAAACCTCTCGGCCGCACACCTGAGAATGGCAGCCGGTACATATATAGAGCAGCTCGACTGGGCCTCCTGTATGGACCGCTACGACCGCGCCCACACGCTCTTCTATATGGACCCACCGTACTGGGAGACCGAGGGATATGGCGTGCCGTTCCCCTGGGAGCAGTACGAGCTGATGGCGCAGAAGCTCAAAACCCTCAAGGGCAAGGCCGTCATCAGCATCAACGACCACCCAGCGATCAGAGAGTGCTTCAAGGACTTTGAGATGGAGGCGCTCAAGCTGGACTACACCGTGGGCGGCGGTTCAAACCGCGTCGAGCGTGGGGAGCTGGTCATCTATAGTTGGGATCGACAAAGCGAGCCTGCCGGGCTTTTCTAGGAGATGCCGTGATATTGAATCAGCGCTGGAAGAATCTTCAAGCGGATGTTGACACTGCGTTCAATCAGACACTTATCTCAGATTTCTATGAGAAAACTATCGTTCCTGTTTTCGCTGGATGGCGCGAGCAGCGATCAGTTCACGAGGCAAGCGATTGTCCTGTCTCGTTATTCCATCTGGCTGATCTAGACAATCTGGAGTTTGAGAGCGGCAGAGCACTATGTCTATCAGTGCAGTCCATTTGGGAGCGGCAGCTTCGACGGTATCTCTCGAGCTGTGAAGCAGAACTCAAAGTGCAAAATCCTCTTGCCACCCGCCCTCAATGGGAATCTGTGGAGAAGGCATTCCTCGACTGTAGAGGAGTTAGCCTCGATGAGTTCTCCTCCTATCCTGTGCTTAAAGAGTTGCACCAGTTGGGCAATGTCTTTCGCCATGGCCCAGGTGGTTCGCTGAAGAAGCTTCAGGAAAGCAGCCCCGATCTTTGGTCCGCCAACCCGGACGAGTGGCTTCACCTAACCTTCCAGGGAAGTTTTTCCTGGCAGGCTCAAGAACTGCCAGTGGTCTCGCTTGTGCAGTTGCATCGCTATGTACAGGCTATTGTCGAATTTTGGGACGACTGCGAATACATCTACAAAGAGAGCCTTCAAGTCAAAGCACCGGGCTTGGAAGCGGCTCTTGTGAAAGAGCGTGAACAAAGAGCACTGAAGTCAGAGCAGGGTCAGGTTAGCAACAACACCTGATTTTTGAAATTTCTTTTCAGCTGTTGCAATAGTCACTCTCGCTACTTATCTCACCCGTGAGTGGAGGTTTATCGCGCCGCGCTTCATGTGGCCGCTCGTGGTCATGTCATCAGCACCAGGAAAGTGCTCCATGGCGCGCCTTGGCAGATTGTGGTGTTCTCGCTGGGTATGTATCTGGTGGTCTACGGGTTGCGCAACGCGGGCCTCACGGATTACATCGCCGTGTTGCTGAATCAGTTTGCAGCCGGCGGCGTGTGGACCGCATCGCTGGGCACGGGCGTGCTGTCCGCGGTGCTGTCCTCAATCATGAACAACATGCCCACGGTCTTGGTCGGGGCCTTGTCCATCGATGCGTCCACAGCCGGCGGTACTGTCAAGGAGGCCATGGTGTACGCCAATGTGATCGGCTGCGATCTGGGTCCCAAGATCACGCCGATTGGCAGCTTGGCCACCTTGCTGTGGCTGCATGTGCTCGGCAAGAAAGGCACAACGATTGACTGGGGCTACTACCTCAAAGTCGGCGCGGTACTGACCCTGCCCGTGCTGCTCATCACCCTTGCCGCCCTGGCCTTGCGGCTCAGCGTGGCGTCATGAATCTTTGCAACGGGAATCTAGCGCTATGAGCGACATCACGATCTACCACAACCCTGCTTGCGGCACCTCCCGCAATGTCCTGGCCCTGATCCGCAACAGCGGAGTGGAGCCCACGGTCATCGAATATCTCAAGACGCCGCCTGATCGCGCCACGCTGGTGGGCCTGATTCAAGCCATGGGCCTACCAGTGCGCGATGTGTTGCGCCAAAAAGGTACGCCATATGACGAGCTTGGCTTGGGCGAGCCCAAATGGACGGACGAGCAATTGATTGATTTCATGCTCCAGCACCCCATTCTGATCAATCGCCCGATAGTGATCACCCCTCTGGGAGCCCGCTTGTGCCGTCCCTCGGAGGCCGTGCTGGACATCCTGCCGCAGCCTCAGCAGGCCGCCTTCTCCAAAGAGGATGGAGAAGCCGTCATTGACTCGAAAGGAAATCGAATTGGCAAGCACTGATCTACCGAACCTCGACGAACAAGTCTTTGAAAAGCCCAGCCTGGAAGGCCTGCTGCCCGCACAGCGTGCAACGCACGCGCCGCGCATACTGCTGCTGTATGGCTCGGTTCGTGACCGCTCCTATAGCCGACTGCTGACCGAAGAGGCGGCGCGACTACTGCGCAATATGGGTGCCGAGACCAGGATCTTCGATCCGCGTGGCCTGCCACAGCCCGATGGTGCCCCCAACGATCACCCGAGGGTCAAGGAACTGCGTGAGCTGGCTGTATGGGCCGAGGGCATGGTCTGGACGTCTCCGGAGCGTCATGGTGCCATGAGCAGCATCCTCAAAGCGCAGATAGACTGGATTCCTTTGTCCGCTGGTGCCGTGCGACCGACGCAAGGCAAGACATTGGCAGTAATGCAAGTCTCGGGTGGCTCGCAGTCCTTCAATGCGGTCAACCAGATGCGGGTGCTGGGTCGCTGGATGCGCATGATCACCATCCCGAATCAGTCGTCTGTTGCCAAGGCATTTGCCGAGTTCGACGAGGCTGGCAGGATGAAGCCCTCTTCGTATTACGAACGGGTCGTGGACGTGATGGAAGAGTTGGTCAAGTTCACTCTGCTGACGCGAGACTGTTCGGACTACCTGGTGGATCGCTACAGCGAGCGCCGTGAAAACGCAGAGGAACTGTCCAAACGGGTCAATCAGCGAAGTATCTAAGTGACGCTTGCAGGTGGGCTCTGCATTCCAAAACAAGTTCAGTGGCCGCTTCTTCGCTACTTGAGCGGCTGCAACGGGTCGATTGCTGGCCGACGCGAAAGACCGCTAACGGATACCTCAGGTTTGTGGCGCTGCCCCATCAAGTCTGCCGTTCCCAGTCAAACGCACCGGAGCAGCAGCCTCCTCTGTGACAATCGCGTGATGACCGATGAATCACCGATCCACACAGTCCACAAGCGCGTTTGCCACACGTTCCTCCGGCACTGGAAGGCCCACAACAACGCCTACCCCAAGCTGATCAAGATGACGCCCGAAGAGCTGCGGCAGTTCAACATCGTCAACTCCTTCGGTAAGCCCAATGAACTGTGGGGAGTCCCAATTGAAATCGACCCCAGCACCACGGGCGTGATGATTGCGGTCGATGGGACGGAAATGCCTTTGGTCGAAGGCTACTGATCAAGCACCAGACGCAAAGACGGATATCGCCTTCTGCGGCCAAGGTGGCGTCCTGGCCGGCAGTGATATCCGAGCCGCGAACCAGGATGGAGCCGTCCGCCCCGCCCTTGACGCCGAACTTGCCTGCATCGTTGCCCACGCTGGCATTGACCCCCACGGCCTGGCCGTCATAGTGGGCGCTGTTGTGCAGGTCGCTGGTGGTGAGTGCCCCGCCGGTGCTGAAACGGTTCTTGTCCTGATCTATCGCCGTCTGGTTGCTGGCGATGACGGCGCCCTTGAGGTCGGTGTCGCCCTTGACGCTGACCTGGAAACCGCCGTCCCCTGCCTGTATGCCGCTTTGCTCGGTGACGCTTTGGTAGTTGCTGTTGACCTTGCTCTGGCCGGCATGCAATCCGCCGCCAATGGGCACGCCCACGGGGCTTTGTGCGCTCCCCAGCACCCTTTTGACTACCGAGCACAGGTCCGCTAAAGACCCGTTGCTGTCGTTCGTGCTTCGTCAACAGGTGTCTGTTGTGCAGCGATTGCCACTGCTCGTAGTCGCAACGCTTTCTAACGGTCACCGTCCCATACCGGCCATCCGAGCATCGACGCGGAGGGCAGCCCAATGACGGGTTTCAGGTGTGCAGCGGACAACGACCATCAAGTGCAGGCAGCAGCCCATTCAACGCCCTAAGTGCGTGGATGCAGGCCCCATCTGAGGCGGGCCGATCTCAAAGAAGCGATGCAGTCCAAAAGGACGCACATCGCTTCTTTTTTGTTTTGAGGAGTATTTAGGTAGCAGCACAACCGCCATCTGCTGAACCTGAAATACGACAATCAAGGCCGCCCTATGCCCAGTCGATTTCATCCAACCAAATGGAGGTTTTTTTAGCAGCCTGTTGCAACACATTACCGACAGACAGCTCGTCAGTGCAACCGATGCCCAGTTGGACGACGTGCTGGGCGGGCTCATCTACCTGGCCAGCGATGCCGCCGCGATGGTGACCGGCTCCGCACTGCTGATCGATGGCGGGTGGACCACCGCCGACTGAACCACACCCCACCTGCTGCATGGCTGCTGCGACTCGTTTGCCAAGCTTGATGTACAGCGTCACCGCTCGGATTCGAGCTTCGTATGAATACATGAACTACCTTACCTCTCAGTAGTCCAAGATTTCATCCGCATCCCTGCGGGCAGGTTTGCGTGGAAATCAACACCATGAACAGACGCTTTCCGATCAATCCTAAGTACTGCTGCAGAAGGTCATGGTGTCGGATTCTTGAATCCCAATGCCGCTGAAAGCTGTGCAGCCTCTTCCCTTAACAGTGCGGCATAGCCCTGCACAACCTCTTCGTCGAGTCTTGCGCTGGGACCGAATAGCCCCAGCGATCCCACCACGCGGCCGCTGCTGTCGAAGAACGGTGCAGCAATAGCGACAGCGCCCTGGATCAGCTCATCGCGGCTGGTGGCGTAGCCTTCGAGGCGAATCTGCTTGAGCTGTTCGGTGCACCGCTTAGCTTCGGCGGCGTTTTCCGCGCCATAAGCGCTAAGGTCTTGCTTGTTCACGTTCAGCCATGCCAGGATCGAGCGACCGCTGGCGCCCCGCACGAGCTTCTCGCGATAACCCACGCCCCGCTTGAAGCTCAGGGGCTGTGTGCTGGGAAGTTCGGCAACACATATTCTGAAGGCACCCTCATGTACGTGCAGGGAAATGGTCTCGCGGGTTTTCTCCCACAGGCGGCGCATCATGGGTTGGGCAACGGTTTCGTAGCTCATGCCTGCGGACCAGGCATGAGCCATCTGGGCGACTGCCGGGCCGAGCCAGAAACGCTGGGGTTCGCCCTCGGAAACGAGAAACCCCTTGGTGTTGAGCGTATCGAGCAAGCGATAGAGGGTCGGCCGGCTCAGGTCGACCCGCTTTAGCAGTTCGGCCACCAGCAATCCATCGTCTCCAGGCCTGAAAGCGAGAAGTACGTCAAGAGCCCGCTGGACTGCGCGCACCCCGCTTTCGGATTTATCGGATTCGGCCATGTCAACGGTTTTCTGATTCATGCCGATACTCTACCTGCAATTGTCCACCTGATGGACAGGAAACATGGAAGAGAAAAAGGCTGGCGTCATTCCCTGGATGCTGCCGCCTCTTCCTGCCTTGCGAACATTGTTCCGATGCCGCTCAGCAATCCAGGACCAGGTTGCCTGAACGGCATCCGGAGACGCAGATCATCATGCTCTTGTTCGCCGCCCGCTCCTGCTCGCTCAGAATCTGATCCCGATGGTCCACATCGCCGGAAATGACCCGGACCTCGCAGGCCCCGCATACACCTTCACGGCAGCTGTACTCGGGGTTCATGCCCGCGTTGATCAAGGTATCCAACAAGGACGTCCCCGCAGCCACCTGCACGGTCTTGCCGGTCCTGCGCAACTCGACGGCATAGCCGACTTCCGGTGTCTGGGGCGCTGCCAGCGGTGCGGCAGCAAAACGCTCCAAGTGCACATGCGCCAGCCCCAGCTTCTGGCAACTGTCTTCATACGACGCCAGAAAAACCAGAGGCCCGCAAGCATAGAAGTGTGCGCCTTCGGCGTGTCCTTGGAGAAGGCTGTACAGATCGGCACGCACACCCTTTTCATCCTTGAAGTGCCAGTCGACCGTCACCCTACCGCCGGCTTGGGCAGCGATGGCTTCGATCTCCGGCACAAAGGCGGCGTTCTCGCGGCTGGATGCGCAATAGATGAGGTGCGCGGTCCTGCCCAGAGCGTGCAGCTTCCTTAGCATGGAAAGAACAGGCGTGATACCGATCCCTCCAGCCACCAGCACACTATGCGAGGCAGTCTCGTCCAGGGGGAAATGATTGCGCGGCCCGCCAATCTGAATCGCTTGCCCAACCCGCAACTTTTCATGCACAAAGCGTGAACCGCCACGGCTGGCCGGGTCCAGGGACACCGCCACCACATAGCGATGGCGTTCCCCCGGATTGATCAGCGAATAGCTTCGGATCAACCCATCGGCCAGGTGCAGGTCGATATGGGCACCAGCCTGCACGGGCTGGGCAAACTCCTCTGCCACAACAAGCGGTCGCAGCTCCACGCTGAGGGTGCCGGCCGCTTCGTAGCGCATCTGGTGGACGCGCGCCTGAAGATATGTAGAGGCCATGGCGTTACATGATGTGCAGGCCACCATCGACCATCAGAGTGGTCCCGGTGATGAAGGACGCCTCGCTGGAAGCCAGCCAGAGGATGGGCCAGGCGATTTCCTCCGGCGACGCCCAGCGCCCTATGAGCGATGTGTCCTTGCGCTCCGTCCTGAGCTGCTCCACGCTCTTGCCCGCGTTGCGTGCCCTGCCGACGTGGAAGTCGGTCAACGTGGAGCCCGGGCATACCGCATTGGCACGCACGCCGTGAGCGGCCTCCTCGAATGCCAGGCTACGGGTATAGGCCAGTTGCGCCGCCTTGGTCGCGTCATACAGGGCCATGCCCTTGCGACCCGTGACCGCATAGCAGGAGGACACGTTGACGATGCTGCCTGTTCCCGACTGCCTCAGCGCAGGAAGCGCAGCCCTGCAGTAGTTGGACATGCCCACCAGATTGACGCCGACCATGGCCTGCCATTCGGCTGCAGTGGCATCGGCTGCGGCACTGTAATTACGCATGGCGGCGTTGTTCACCAGGGTATCGAGACCGCCCCACTGCTGCACGCACTGCCCTACGGCTGCCGCTGCCGCAGCTTCGTCGGACACATCGGCAGTGGCGCATGCCAGCCGGGCTCCAGGCACGGCCTGCAAAATGGCTTCACGCGTACGCTCCAGAGCCTCGGCGTTCGCGTCCACCATCAGCACTGCAGCCCCTTCCTGGCAGAAGAGATGGGAGGCCGCGGCGCCTATGCCCGCACCGGCGCCGGTAATCAAGGCGGTGCGTCCCGCCATTCTGGATTCGCTCATTGTTCAATCCGCCTTTGCATTCGTTGCCTTGATGACCTTGCCCCAGCGCCCGATTTCGGTTGCTATCCAGTCACTGAATTGCTTGGGAGTGCTAGCAATGGTCTCAAACTCCATCTCATCCAGATGCTTGCGTACGTCCGGTGAGTTGAGAATGCGCACCATGGCTTGGTGGTAGGTGTTAATGACGGCAGGCGGTGTTCCGGCAGGCGCCAATAGACCGATCCAGGACGTGGCCTCAAAGTCCTTGAGACCAGATTCCGCCAGTGTGGGAATCGTGGGTGTACTGGGGAAACGCTTAGCCCCCGTGGAGGCCAACAGCTTCAACCGACCTTCCTTGACGAAGCCCTGCACATTGCCCGGAACAAAGAAACCGCTTTGAACATTGCCAGCGATCAGATCTGTCACCGCAGGCCCTGCCCCTTTGTAAGGAACATGGGTCATCTGGAAACCAGCCGCCGATTTCATCATCTCCATGGTGAGGTGCGAAGCGCTGCCCATGGCCACCGAGCCATAGGAGTACTTGCTGGGGTTCGCCTTGGCCTTGGCGATGAAGTCCTTTACGTCCTTGAATTCGGCCTTGGGGTTGACCACCAGGTATTGGGGCGACTTCACCGCCAGCGTGATGGGAGCCAGGTCCTTGAGTGGGTCATAGGGCATCTTGTCGAACAGGGTGACATTGATGGCCAGAGGCCCGTTGTAGCCAATCAGCAAGGTATGGCCATCCGGCACGGAGCGGCTGACTTCGTAGGCGCCTATGTTCCCGCCTGCACCAGGCTTGTTCTCAACCACGAAGGGCTGGCCCAGCGCCTCCTGCAGCTTGGGCGCAATCAGGCGCGCCAACACATCATTCGTGCTGCCTGTAATGGGCACCACGATGCGCACTGGCTTAGTGGGGCGCCATTCGGGCGCAGCGGCAGCCTGACCCCAGGCCGCAGTTGCCGCGCAGGCTCCTGCGACCAGGGCGGCCTTGAGTGTCATAGGGAATTTCATGTTTTTTTGTCTCCGTCATTTCTTGTCTTGGTGTTTCTCGTTCAGAGGCTAAAGACTGGCTTCTTCGTCGCATCCGCCAATTCCTCGCGGGCCCAGGCCACAGGGTCCTGGTCGCGGGGCAGCAGCACGCCTGCAGGGCGCACGTGCTGCTCGCTTGCGTCAAGGGCGGGAGGTGTCTCGCCCTGCTCGAGGCCCAAGGCCGCTTCATTGAGCATGCGGCGAGCCATGACAATTGCCTTGTCCGTAGGCAGCAGCCTCTCTGCGGCATGGTCCTGGATGGGGCCCATGCTTTCCTGCAGCGAATAGTCCTGCGCGGAGAAGCCAAAGATGCCGCTATAGGAGCGCTCTTCGCGCTGCGCCACCCGATCCATGCCGTAGTCGTTGTTGCGATTCGCCTTGGGAATGAAACTGCCGGGCGCTTCGTACTCCACGTGTATGCCTTTGCCCTCCTCCATGGATGTGCGTTCTTCCTCGGTAAGCGGCTGATCCGGCTGCCAGTTGATGCTCCAGGCCCAGCAGTTGTGGTCGTCGATAGGCACCCACACATGACCACCCAGTGCATGCTGGCCAAAAGGAGCGATCAATGTGAACCAGGGAAACAGCCACTGCGTGATGCGCCAGTAATAGGAGTCAGGCTCGCCATTGCGGCGGCCGAACAGACTCAGCCCGAATGGCGTCTGCTCGATCTCAAACTTCACATTGCCGTCGGCCTTGATGTAATCCAGCGCCTTGACACCTTGGTGCATGGGATCCGTATCCACCTCGAAGCGGTGCACATACGACACATGGGCAGTGTCGATACCGCCTTCCATGGCCTGCAGCCAGTTGCTGTATTGCAGACGCTTGGATACAAATACATGCTCCGGCGGCAGGGTGCACCATTCCAGCTCCGGAGGTGATGGCTTGTGCTCCTCAGGCCCCATGTAGGTCCAAACGATGCCGCCACGCTCCACGCATGGATAGCCCTTGATATGCATGCGGGCACAGGATTGCGGCGACGAAGGAACGTCCACGCACTGGCCATCGCCATCGAACTTGACGCCATGGTAGGCGCAGCGAATGCCGTTCTCCTCGTTACGACCAAAGTACAGCGAGACGCCGCGATGAGAGCAGAACTCGCTGATCAAGCAAGCTTTGCCATCCGTGTTGCGAAAGGCCAGCAGCTTTTCGCCCAGTAATTGGACTCGCACCTGCGGACCGTCCGCTTCGGCGATCTCGCTGGACATCAATGCTGGCACCCAGTAGCGGCGCAGCAGATTTCCCATCCGTGTATTGGGGCCGACGCGGGTGAGCGTCTCGGACATTTCCTTGTTCATGCCTTGTCTCCGTGAGGTGGTTTGATTTCAATCATGTTCGTCTGATGAGACTGATGTCCATTTTATGGACTATCTGATCTGTGTCAAATTTATCGATCTTGTCCGCCCTATGGACACCCAAGAAAACAATGAAGCTCTACCGACGAGACTTCACGAGTGGGGAGAAATATTGTGAGACGTGACGTACACCAACCTGCCTAGCGTCAAATGGTCGCGCGTAAGGAGCTAAAGGAACTACGGCCGCCCTATGTCGATCACATGCGACGAACAGCCAACACAGCGGTGCAGATTGGTCGAAGAGTTCCTCAAAACCCTGGTCAGCTTGAGCAATGAAGTGCAGGGCAGCGCAACGACATCGTGAAGTTTGAGCTGGGGTGAGTAACAGCCGGACGGCAGAGCAGTTGCCGGCGTCAATGCTCGGATGGCCGTTATGGAGCGGTGTCCGACAGGTCGCGAGCGGCTACGGACAGCTGCAATCGCTGCATTTCAGTCGTTGTTAACGTGCATCCGAAACTCTGCTTAGGGTCAATGGCACCAATTCGACCCAGGTCAGAGCGGTCACTCGAAACTGGCGATAGTCCAATGACTGCTGTGGACACTAGCAGTCATCGGCATCTTTGAATTGGGCGACTGCAGACAGCCTAGACCTGCCATTCACGGCTACTTATCGGACGACAGCTTCTGGCCGTTCCCAGTCATACGCACCGGAGCAGCACCCTCCTCTGAGTCAATCGCGCGATGACCGATGAATCGCCGATCCACACAGTCCACAAGCGCGTCTGCCACACGTTCCTCCGGCACTGGAAGGCCCACAACAATGCCTATCCCAAACTAATCAAGATGCCGCCGGAAGAGCTGCGGCAGTTCAACATCGTCAACTCCTTCGGCAAGCCTGATGAGCTGTGGGGAGTCCCAATTGAAATCGACCCCAACACCACGGGCGTGATGATTGCAATCGATGGGACGGAAATGTCTTTGGTCGAAGGCTACTGATCAAGCACCAGACGCAAAGACGGATATCGCCTTCTGCAGCCAAGGTGGCTGCCTGGTCGGCAGTGATATCCGAGCCGCGAACCAGGATGGAGCTGTCCGCCCCTGCCCTTGACGCCGAACTTGCCCGCATCGTTGCCCACGCTGGCATTGACCCCCACGGCCTGGCCGTCATAGTGGGCGCTGTTGTGCAGGTCGCTGGTGGTGAGCGCCCCGCCGGTGCTGAAACGGTTCTTGTCCTGCTCCAGCGCCGTCTGGTTACTGGCGATAACGGCGCCCTTGAGGTCGGGCTTGTGCACTTCGGGCCGTGCCCGACAAGCGTTGTGCGATACCCTGCACCCTTTTGACTTCCGAGCACAGGTCCGCTAACGACCCGTAGCAGACAACCAGATTGCTGAACTCGTTACAGGAAAGCGACCATTCAACGTCCTCTCGATGGACGGGTTAGCCACCATTGGGTCGAACCGCCTTCACGCATTCTTGCATCTGCTTCTCTATCCATTCTTTAGTGATTCCTTGCTCTTCCCAAGCAGACATCCAGTACTTATCCACGATCCTGTCTACCTTGGATAAGTGCATCCAAATATCGATCAACTCATCAATCATTGCCTTCCGACCGGACTTACTCATGTGGTTGATGTCGTGCTTCTTGAAGAAGCCATGGGCGAGGTGATTGCGGTGTACCAGTGCTTGGTCAAGCTCCCGCGAGAACTCTAGACTGAAGCTGTATCGCTCTTTCGCGACACGCAGTATGTGGCCGAAAGTCTTCGTATCGAATGACTCATATAGCTGATTGATGTCGACGACGGCTACGCCAAGGTTTCCTTGCGCTAGAAGAGCCACTGCGAGATTAAGGACACCATGTTCAAGAACGTTTGCTTTGTAGAAGGCAAGGCCAAAAAAAGCGTACACCTCTTTTGGATCTTCGTAGTTCGGCTCTGGGCGTGTGATTACTTCTTGCATGAAACCTAGCGTTCGCAGTCAGCGGCGCCGCCGGGTGTCTTCTGGAAAGCAAGGTTAGATTTCATCTTCGTCCGCATCCATGTTGATGTTGACGATGACCCAGTTTTCGAAATCAACCTCATTGCTGATCTGGAGACTTAAGGACTTGGTATTCGCCAACGCTCGTCGAATCATCCAGTAGGCTTCATCGAAGAGGTTAAGAACCACCGTCTCATCCTCGCCGTCGTTGTGGTGCTTAGCAGCGTTGCGAGCCGAATTCCACCCCTTGAACATCGAGCTTTCAGTTACTTCCTCTAATGCAGCGAGGCCTGTGGACTTTTTGAGTGCGATGACTGTATTGGCAGACTGCTCCATAGAAGAGCGCTGCCCACGTGAATTCATCAAGCGTGAAGAAATTTCCTCTCCTGCTCCAGCTAGAGTCAGTGCGCAGAGAAACTTCTTGTTAATGAACAAGGTAATGGCCTCTTCGATTTGAAGTCGAGCAATTTCGAACTTGGACATCGAAGTGTCTTCTTGGTAGCCGAGCGAAGGTGCTTTCACTGAAATCTCCCGGTTTACTGTAGCTGCGTGTGCTAGCCAAAGTCGACCCGAAACGGTCATCCCTTATGTGGAGCAGAACGACGAAGCGGACGCCAGTCGCTTTCTAAATTGGTTGTTTTGTGCTGTCCGCTGGGTAGCAAAATCGGTTTGCACTATGTGTACTTCGGGGTGCCCAGCATACTTGAGACTCTGATACGGTCTTCAAGGCCATGTGCTTTCGCGGCGATCCGAATAGCCGCAGCGTCATTCTCGGGAAGCGATGGACCAAGGTAAATACGTTCAATTAGCAGTGGAACATCGAACTCCACCTTGACGCCATATTCAGGAACGCTAACTCCAAACTCTTCTGCCATCCGCACAGAAATAGCCAAACGAAATTCTTGCTCCCATGCGAACGCCATATGTTTATACCAAAAACGATCCATCATGCTGACACGAAGACGTTCCTTTAGGAGGTTGACGTATTTAACGTTTCCTGCCCAAAGATCTTCATGCCCAAATTCGGGCTTCAGACGAAATGGCAGGGCAGCGGCACAAATTCTGCCCGTGCTCGTGCGCACGGCAACTCCCTTGCGGGAACCCGCATACAGCTGCCACATCGCATCGCTTTCGTAGCTAGCACGGTGCCAGCAACTAACTTTCGTAAGGCGGCGCAGTTCTTCGAAAGCCCATTCAGTATCCTCGACTTCAGCATAACGAGGATCAACAGGGAATCCGGGTGGAAGCACAGCCACAGCCCCTTCGAACGGATCGTCGAACTGTCGTGCAGACGCGAAATAAAGTTGGCTGGACTGCAGAAGCTCCAAGAATCTCTCTGTTCTGAAATACCGCCATAGTGGCTCGTCCATATCGAGCTCTTGATTGCCGATGATACGCACTTCGTCTCCTGTGTTAGCTTAAGATTTATTTCATTGGCGACCTATGCGAGTCCTGTGCAAAGAAAAGTTAAGGGGCATTGTTAAAGGGGATGATAGATGCTAGATCGTCCTCTACGTCTAATCCATATGCGATGACGATCGCTGCAACTGCGCTGCCAGCGGTCTTTCTGAGCTTGGTGAGCTCACGTGAAAGGAGAGACTTTTGGATTGGAATTGCTGCCCGGTCAAATTCTGGTGAACCGACTATGTTGCAGAATTCACGGCATGCTTTTCGGATCCTGGCGAATTGCTTTCCAACATGAGTCTGAGGGTTGACTTTCTGGAGAGCGCCAGTAAGTGTGTTTCGCATATCGTCAACCGAGCGGATGCAGTGATGGGCGCCCTCCATCTCGTAGGGGTTATAGAGAACACGCTTGTCCTCCAATGTGCGCAATACATCGCGAGCAACCGTAACCTCAGCTGTCACTGGCTGCCACTGAATACCAAAGATCGGGACACTAACGCCAGTAACTCGCGCGAGAATTTCTTTGAAGTTCAACGTTGCCTCCTTGTTGTTCAACTTGTTGTTGTCCGATTATTAAGTCTCTCTACCTTGCATTTGAACATGCTCCAGACATAGTCGCCCAAGAGCCGAGGCTTGACTGTCTCAGAGCCGTCATTTGTGTAGGTCCGCTCCTGGCCGTTCCCAGTCATACGCACCGGAGCAGCCCCCTCCTCTGAGACAATCGCGCGATGACCGATGAATCACCGATCCACACAGTCCATAAGCGCGTTTGCCACACGTTCCTGAGGCACTGGAAGGCCCACAACAACGCCTACCCCAAGCTGATCAAGATGACGCCCGAAGAGCTGCGGCAGTTCAACATCGTCAACTCCTTCGGTAAGCCTGATGAACTCTGGGGCGTCCCAATTGAAATCGACCCCAACACCACGGGCGTGATGGTTGCGGTCGATGGGACTGAAATGCCTTTGGTTGAAGGCTACTGCTTGAGCGCCAAACAAAAAAGCGTCCCGACACCCATAAATCTGTCGGGACGTCAATTCAATATTGGGCTGGCGGCAGCGGCTTTGTGCTTACCACAGCCCAGTTACCCTTTGCAGACTGCCTAAGAGTTAACCGCTTTCGAAGGCTTGGGCAGCAGTTTGCATCCTTGTCTCCGTAATCGCGCACATCTACAGTAATTGAATCTGCAGTAGCCCCCACGACTTTCTCCACATAGCGAGGGAGTCCCTCGTCAACTTGCGGCGAAGATTCCGAAGGACTGACATAAAAACTATCTCCTGCACCCACCTTTACAACAGCAATTCTTGCTGAACTAGTGCCAGAGCCTCCAAGACAACCGATATCTCCATGCCAAATAACGGCAAATTTTGCATCCTCTCTATTGTCGAATGACTTGTAGGGGATCATAGCTGCAATGCTATTAGCATCCGGCGCTACATCTGAACAGGCAATTGCTGCGCTGTAATGCTTGACTACAGCCAATATAGCTTTTGTTTGTGCCTTAACTGGTGGCGCTGCCATATCCTGTGCATATACACCTGCTGCTGATGTAGAAATTGACAGTGCAGCGAACAGATACGCTGATATTTTGATAATTTTCATATCCCTCCTTTATAAGACTAGAGGAAATATATCAAAAACCCATGTCAGCAGTCACTTCTACGAAGCTTATCTGATCAATCGCGCCTCAGCTGTTCAGCCGATTGCGATCCGCCGCAATCTGGCCGCGCAGCAGGCTACGAGGGGTGTCTCGCTTTTTTGGGGACCAGGCTACCAAGGTCTCTAACCACGCCCGCGCCGTCTGCAGCAAAGGCTGCGAGTCGCTGGTGCTGATATGCGAGATCTCGGCAAGCACGGCGTCACCGTGCAAGCTGGGCGTTGCGGGCGGCTATATGGGTGTTGGTATGGATGAGATCGTCACCGGCTTGATTGCCACGGCATTTGCTGGAACTGACAGTAATGCCGGTCTGCTGCCCCATTCTCACGCCTATGTCCGTCTAAAAATTCGTTCGAGCCGACGCTGCTTCACGGCGCGGCTTAACTCAGGTGTGTTGATTTCCACTCAAAACTGACCCACCTCTGGTGGTCAAAGTGGCCTGGCACGAAACTTTTTTATGCGACAGTGCCAATCGATTTAAGACTGGTAATCTTCGTACTCCCATGAGAAAAATCTACAGAGGACTTGCAATGATTGCTCCCAGGTTGGCCGCTCAGCGCTACTAATTATTTCATCGATTGTAGATTTTATCAGTTTATAATCAAAACCATTAACAATTATCATGTGCCTGGGGATATAAAAATCCTTAGCTAGGGTCTGGTGCTCAAGCCACGAAGTCGTACATATGCCAACTTGAAAAAGATGGCCACCATCAATGTTTTCCAATCCAATTGTCAGATTTAGCCAAACACAGAAATTTCCAGATACCTCCGGTGTATAGATTTCAAGGTTTTCTGATCCAAAATCTATTCCCTTAATATCTAATTTATTCATTTACAGGTATTTCATTTCAAGCTGTATGTGAATTTTTCATCCCATAAAAATTTTTCATCCTGTGATTTTACTCGATCTAGTATCGATATTATTTCGTCAAACTTCTTCCCTAGTTTGCATTTTGATTCAAGATAATCAAACCAGACCAGATGAAGTGGTCGATCGATACTAGAACTCAGCAAATCCCAAAGGGCATCAAGATTACGACCATAAAACTCTTCAACCTTTAATGCTTTGGCGAGCTGATCATGAAAATCTTGCTCGTCATTAATTTTCTTTCCAAAAATTTTAATAATCATAGTTTATTATTTCCATGCGCCAATTGATTTTTCTGTTTTGTAATGATCTGTAGTTACTGACCTTGCTCCGGCCGGCATTCAATCCGCCGCCGATGGGCACGCCCACGGGGCTGATGGTGAGGCTGCCACCGGCCGACTGGTTGCGGCTGGCGTAGTTGCTGCTGTCCTGCAGGCTTTCGATATTGAGATTGCCACCCACTTCGGCCACCACCTGCTTGCCGCTGACCACGGCCCCCTTGAGGTCGGTGTCGCCCTTGACGCTGACCTGGAAGCCGCCGTCCCCCGCCTGTATGCCGCTTTGCTCGGTAACGCTTTGGTAATTGCTGTTGACCTTGCTCTGGCCGGCATTCAATCCGCCGCCAATGGGCACGCCTGCGGGGCTGATGGTGAGGCTGCCGCCGACCGACTGGTTGCGGCTGGCGTAGCTGCTGCTGTCCTGCAGGCTTTCGATACCGAGATTGCCACCCACATCGGTGATGACCTGCTTGCCGCTGAGAAAGCCACTCTCGGCGCTCTTGCGGATGTGCTGTTCGCAGGATGTTTCTTCAACAGTGACGATGTTGACATCGCGTCCGGCTACCTTACCGTGAGCAGCGCCGTGAGAGTCTGCTACGGGAGATATTCAATCAGATATCTACCCTCAAGCTCCTTTTGCATTTTTTTTGCAAGCATCACGCCCACATTTTTATGTCGAACTTCATCCTCTATTGAAGAGAATCCAGAGTCTGGAGGGTAATCATCATTGAATGTTGCTTGATATTCTTTATCCCACAAAAATAACTCATCTTTTAGACCACGAGAAATAGGCAAATCATCAATATCAATATGACCCATTTTTTCCAAGTCAGGACAAAATAATGGAGGGGATAAGTATTCATTAACCAATCTTAAATTTATCATGGCTATTATTTCCAAGAACTCACAGGATTGGCTCGAATCACAAAACCATTCGAGCCAACCCCAATTGCGATATTTTGTTCAACACCATTGAAGATGATGCGATAGACACTAGCCGATCCATTTTTACCGACAATATTCCCCTGTTCAAGAGCATTCATGACAACAGTAGAAATTTCCTCTCGTGGAATTCCCTTGCCGATGAAATCCCTCTCATGACGTTTGTAGATATGCTGTAACCCCGCAGCATCACTACCCGTTTCAAGCCAAACAACACGCCCATCAGGAACTTGGCGTATATCGACTACTCGTTCTGGTGTGATCTTGGTTCCTACAGGTAGACGCGAAATTAATTCTTCGCGAGCCATTTTAGGGCTAGGAACCTCACTTGAGACATTCACCCCTCCACGCTGTCCCGTCCTAGACCCAGGCAAAGGCCCTGTCCCCGCATTGTCGAGCACCTTGATTCCAAGCTTCGCGCTTAGAGTCGTAGCGACACCCCCAATCAGCAAGGCATTGACCAGCGTCTCTCCTCGTACCTTCGGATCTTCGCTGTAGAGACCGCTGACAATGTTTTCAGGCAGACCCGCTATGCCCTTGACAATCACCAACGCGGTATCTTCCAAACCACGGTTAGCGAGGGATGCTACCAGTTGGTAAGCTGCGTGCCCAAGTCCCACTACCGCTCCTGCAGGGGTGATGTTGCTCAGCCCTGTTGCCAAGCCCACAAGGTATTGGGCATTGGCCTGACATGCGGCCGTGCTGCATTGACGCTCAGGCAGTTGATTGCGAATGGCAGCTTGTGCATTGCTCTCTAACTTCAGAATGTTCTCTACGTCGTTAGCGCTAACGCCTCTATCGAGTAAGTTGGCAATTTCTGTATAGCCCTTGCGGTATTCGGCTTCGAGCGAATTGCAGTTGTTTGTGGCTTTGCAGTTGAGCAGTTCAAGATCGTTTTTCGCGCTGGTGAGATAGGCCTCTTTAATGGCGTCGTCTTTGCAGGTCTGATCGTGGCATGCCTTGATCTTTTTCTCTAATGCCAGTACATCAGCATGCTTGAGATAGTTATTAGCCACCTCATTACCCGCAGCCGCCGCACCACTGACACCGCCTGCCGCCGCTCCCGCCGCAGTGCTGGCCGCTGCCGTCAGCACATCGGCCAGCGGCCCTGTGATGCCCGCTTCATTGAGTGCTTGCGCCACTGCGGGTGCCGTGAGAGTACCAACCGCAGCCCCCGCAGCTCCGCCGACTCCGCCCGTCAGCCCTCCGATCATCGTGTGTGCAGCCAGGCGCAGGCTGCCATTGTCTCCCCAGGCATCTTCCAACTTCTTGGCCTGGGTCTCCAGTTCTGAACGACGCTGTGGGTCGCTTTCCGCTCTGGCCTGTTCTCTCAGTCGGCGAGCCTCTTCTGTCTGCGCTTGGGCATAGTCTCCCACGGCCTTGCTGGCCTGCTTGCCAAACTCCGCCGTGATCGCCACCTGTGCATCGATCTCGCGCTGCACCTTGTTCTGATCAAATATCCGCTCGATGCCCGTGGCGTCGCCCGTGCGCACGCTCTGGTCGCCGGCGATGCCCGAGATACCTGCCGTGGTGGTGCCTTGGGCACTGCCGCTGTCCTGGCCTACGCCGGCTCCCACGCCCTTGACGCCGAACTTGCCCGCATCGTTGCCCACGCTGGCATTGACCCCCACGGCCTGACCGTCATAGTGGGCGCTGTTGTGCAGGTCGCTGGTTGTGAGTGCCCCGCCGGTGCTGAAACGGTTCTTGTCCTGATCTATCGCCGTCTGGTTGCTGGCGATGACGGCGCCCTTGAGGTCGGTGTCGCCCTTGACGCTGACCTGGAAGCCGCCGTCCCCTGCCTGGATGCCGCTTTGCTCGGTGACGCTTTGGTAGTTGCTGTTGACCTTGCTCCGACCGGCATTCAATCCACCGCCGATGGGCACGCCTGCGGGGCTGATGGTGAGGCTGCCACCGGCCGACTGGTTGCGGCTGGCGTAGTTGCTGCTGTCCTGCAGGCTTTCGATATTGAGATCGCCCCCCACTTCGGCCACCACCTGCTTGCCGCTGACCACGGCCCCCTTGAGGTGGGTGTCGCCGCCGGACTGGAGAGTGACGCTGTTGCCTGCCGCTATGTGGGTGTTGGTGTGGGTGAGGTCGTCGCCGGCCTGATTGCCACGGCCTTTGCTGGCACTGACGGTAATGCCGGTTTGCGCTCCCACGCTCACGCCGATGCTGCCGGAGCTTGAGCTGCTGCGGCCACTGAGGCTGGCCGTACTCTGAGCCGCCTGCAGACGGATATCGCCTTCTGCGGCCAAGGTGGCGTCCTGGCCGGCAGTGATATCCGAGCCGCGAACCAGGATGGAGCTGTCCGCCCCCGCCCCCTGGGCAAGGATGTTGACATTGCCACCGGCTTTGACGGTGCTGCCACGTGCTCTGTCGCTGGTCTGTGCCGTGTTGCTCTGGCTTTTGCTGGAGCCCAGGCTGATGGAGATGGAGGCTGCCTTGGTGGGGTCGCCGCCAGCCAGCGCCTGGGCAGCGCCCTGAAGCTCGCCCGCAGAGTTCTTGACGTTCAACGCCGTCGCCGCTGCAGCCAGGGCCTGCATGCGGCCGCTGCTGGTGTTGCGGGCGGCATCCGCCATGTTGTCGGCTGTCTGTATGGCGCTGATGACGGGGCTGCCGATGCTGACGCTCAAGCCGCTTTGCTTGAAGCGTTGCTCGGTGGCGGAGTTGCCGGTTTCGCGGGCCTCGACGATCTGAACCTCTTTGGCCACGACGTTGACATCACCGCCCGGGGCCATGACATCGCTGCCGACTTGCTTGTAAGCATTGCCCGCAACGATGTTGACATCGCCGCCCACGCTGCCAATCGTAGATGCAGCGGCCGTGGTGCGGGTGCCCGTCTGATCGGCACTTTGCATACGGCTGCCGATGGTGAAGCCGATGCCTCCGCCGCCGCCAAAGATGCCGCTCTTGGTTTCCTTGCGGTAGTGCTGTTCGCTGGAGGTTTCCTGGGCTGCGGCGATGGTGACGTCTCGGCCCGCCAGCAAGCTGGTTCCGGCGTCTGAGACAACATTGCTGCCGGCAACCGCGATATCGCGGCCGGCGTTGATAGAGACCGTATCGCCCCCCAGATTGCTTCCAACTGCCGTGGTGCTGTGCAGTTGCTCCCGCGTGGTGACGGTCTTGCTTGAGAGGAAGCCTCTGGAGGTGTGCTGATGCGCCTCGTCCAGACTCTGGCTTGCCTGGCCTGCACTGATCTGGATGTCGTTGCCGGCAGACAGGCTCAATGCCTTGCCTGCATCGATGGTGGCTGCCCTGGCATTGATATCCTGACCTGCGCTGAGGTTCACGCGGCCAGCGCCGGTGATCTGGGTGCCCACATCCAGCGTGCTCGACTGGCGCAAGTAGTTCTTGCTGTCCCAGTTGATATCCTGGCTGCTGCCGACCGCAACCGTGTTGAGGTTCAGCTTGTTGCCAGCGGTGAGCACGGTGGCGCCGGTGCCCGCATTCTGTATCTGCGCCGCCGTGAGATTGAGGTTGTTGCCCGCACTGGCGACCAGCACGCCGGCCGGCCCGGATACATAGATGCCCGCGACGCGATCGATCCCTGTCTGGGTAAAGCGATTGCCGCCTGCCTGGTTTTCGCTGCTTTGCGTGGTGGTTGTGAGGTTCAGGTCACGCCCTGCGGACACTGCGGCCGAGTCCACGCCCTTGATCATGCCTGCGAGGTTGTCAAAATCCTGCCGAGCTGCAAGCTTGACGTCGTTGCCAGACATCTGGCCGCCCAGATTCTGGATGTTCTCGGCCGTGATGCTCAAGGTGTTGCGGCCCGCAATGCTGCCGCTGTTGACGACATTTCCAGAAAGGTTCAGGTTCACATCCGAGCCTGCCAGCAAGGTGCCTGTGCCGTCCAGGTCGCCGGGCTTGACCCTTACATACACTTGCGGAACCAGAACGCTTTGCCTGGAGCCATCGGGTAGCGTCACTTCCTTGGTGACCAGCCAGACGATGTCGCTGGTCAGTTGCGCCACCTGTGCCGCACTGAGCTCGATACCTGGGCGCAAGCCTTGCGCCTGGGCGAAGGTTGCGCCGTTTTGCAGCAAGTCCTTGTATTGCTCGTCATTGCTGGTGTAGTTGCCCAGGAATCGGCGGCCCGTGAGCTGCCCGATTTGCTGCTGCACCAGTTGCTGCTCATAGAACCCGTCGCCCAGTCGCTTTTGTACGGTGCCGGGGTCCATTTGCAGAGCCTGGAGCATGTAGTCCGAAGACAGCCAGTTTTTATATTGCGTGAACCTGGGGTCTGTCTCGACCAGGTATAGCGCGCCTGCTTCAGGGCGCTGGCGATACAGGGAGGTCCCAGGTATCCGGGTGTTGGGCGGGGTGGTGCGAATATTGAATTGAGAGGACGCTGATTTGGCATTGGATGCATCCGTCGCCGCACTCTCGGGGGTCGCGGCTGCACCAACCTTGGCAGAGGCCTGCGCTTGAGCGCTGCTTTCTTGCGCCGCCACACCCGCTACGGCATTGCTTGTGATCTGCCCCTGGGTCTGCGTTGCAGTGGCTGCACCGGCGGCCTGCGTTCCCTGAACGGCTCCAGGAGCCACGGAATGATGGATGGCATCCACGGCGACCGCAGCAGATGCCTGTGCCTGCACCGCAGAAATGGCGCTGGCTCCAGGCGCTGCGCCGGTCGAGGGGTTCGCAGCGTGCTCCGTATATGTGTAGGAGGCCAGTGTCTGTGTCTTGATTGCGCCTGCAGGTGCATAGACCGAGCCGCTGTACTTGCGGTTTGGAGTGCTGGAGCGGCCCTTCCATGTGCTGTAGACATAGCCTTGGTCAACGGATTTGACATCCACGGTCGTAGCTCGGTTGTCGAGTGAGCCGCCCGTCGCGTTGATCGATCCACCCGCCAGAATGGTGCTGTCCTGATTCAGGAGCTTGCTGGATGGATTCGATCCATTCCATTGCAGATTGCCGCCTGCCAGGATTTTTCCGGGGGCAGATTGCGTCACTTGCGCACTTTGCTCGGTGCTGCTGTAGTCGTAGAAGACAAAATCCCCAATCCAGCGATTGCGAATATCCTGGTAGAAGGCATCCAGCTGCGCGTCCAAGGCTGCATCCGCTGCATTGCGCGCGTCCAGCAGCGGTTTGTAGGCCTTGTATTCATCTACGTGAGCCTGGGTGACCTGGACATACCGGCTCCCGCTATCCGAGCTGTCGATGGTGTGATAGCCCACTGTGCAGCGTGCCAGAGTGGCGCAGGGATTGGTGCTGCTTAAAACAGGCGCAGGCCCGGTATAGGGCTGCACGCCAAAGTCGCTCCAGATTCGGTGATCGGCCGCGTAGTGTGCGCCGTTGATGATCTGAGGCGCGACGTTCATGAATCCAATGATTCGGTCGCCGCTGTATTGCATATAGCCCTGGACCCGCTGGCCGTTGTCATCGACATAGCTGGGGTTGTAGTAAGGCGCATATTTCTCGAACGGATATCGCTCAGAAGGCAGGAGCAGGCCTTTGTAATACTGATCGAAGGCTGTGGTTTCACCGGTAGTGAATGAGCAGGTTTCTCCGCCCATGCTGCAACGCCAGTCATTGCCGCTGACCACGAAACTAATGTCCTTCAACCCGGCGCCTCGAACATTGCCGTTGGAGATCAGCAAAACGTCGCTGCCCTTGTAGCGCTGACCATTGGGTGCTTGAAATTCAACAATCTTTTGAGGCTGGCCGTCGACTAATGTCCACTGCAGATGCTCATTGGTATTGCGAACCTGGTCATGCCCCAGCACCATGCTGGCGGCAGCCTCTAGCGTGGCGCTGTTGTTGTTGAGCGTCTGCCCTGCGCCTGTGGCATGCCAATTTGAATCGAGCGCCCCACCAGTGAAGATATCTCCTGCGCTATAAATCAGTGCATTTTCCCGGTTGGTGATGTTTTGAACGCCCAGGTCGATCCGCTCTCGCGCGGCAATCGTTGCAGCCTGGGTGATGCCTGCAACGGTTTCTTCCTGGTTGGTCAGCGCGCTGGCTGCAATCGCTACCCGGTCACCATAAATGCGCCCGGTGCCAACGTTGTTGACATTGCCAGCCTGAATGCGGGTGTCGGCACCGTCGATCAGCCCGCGATTGGTCAAGGTGTCGGAGATCGTGAGCTGGGTTGTTTGCCCACTCAGCAGCTCGCCCATGGCCTGGTTGTCCAGGTTGCTGGCGTTGACAGTCAGGTTCTTTCCGGCTTGGACAGTGACCGGGTTTGTCAATGTGCCCGTGGTTTGCAGCTGCAAGTTGCCACCAGCCTGCAAGGTGCCCGCCAGGGTATGGTCGCCTTGCAAATTCAGGCTTACGTCACCGCGCGAGGCAATCTCTCCTGCGCCGTTCAGGCTGCCTGTGCGAAGGTCCACCTTGTGATCGGCAACGATTTGACCCGCGTTGTTGCTGATGTTCAGTGTGGGAGTGGCGGCCTGGTCGGCGGCAATCTTCAGTTGCTTGCCGGCGCTGAGCTCGCCCCGATCATTGATCAGTTGGCCATCGCTCAGAATCGTCAAGTCCTGGCCTGCACGCACAGCCCCTTGGCCGTTGTCCAGCTTGGCAGCAGTCACGGAAATCGTGCTGGCTTCCAGGCCCAGCGCTTGTGCGCTCCCATCGCCGTTCAAAGCCAGGGTGTTCCTGTTATCGATATTTGCGGCCTGAATCGTCAATGCCTGCCCTACCCGGACCAGCCCTGCCTGATTGGTCAGAGTGCCGCTACCGACGTTGATACCTGCTCCTTGCACCGCAAGAATCTGGCTGCCCGAGTTGTCGATACCTGTTGATTGCAGGTTGAGCTGTGCACCGCTGTATATCTGTGCAGCCTGAGCATTCTTCCCGGTGCTGTTGATCGCGCCGCTGCTCGTGATGTTCAGGTCGGTCTGGGCACTGATCAGCCCCCCTTGGTTGTTCAATGTGCCACTATTAATGTCCAGTTGTGCGCCGGCGACCAGGCCCAGAGAACCTGCGCTGCTGCGGCTTGCCTGGTTGCTCAGAGATTGCTGGTGGGTGTCAATGCCGAGATTGCGACCTGCGGCCACCAGGCCTGCATCGTTGTCCATCTGGCCGGTTGACAGGATGGCGTCTCGTCCCGACACGATCTTGCCTTGGCCGTTGTGCAGTTGATTGCCCGCGCCGTCCAGTGTGAGCCGAATTTCGTTGTCTGCCTGGATCAGGCCTGCAGCGTTCTTGACGGCATTCGTTGTGGTGTGAAGATTGAGGTCGCCCTGAACTGCAACCAATGTGCCCTGGCTGTTGTCCCAAGCCGTGGCTGTTGCCGTCACGCTCTGCTGCCCTGCGACCATGCCGCTGGTGTTGTCGACATCCGCAGAGCTGGTGAGCGTGGTTGCCCCGTTGCCGATGATTTTTCCGCGTGTGTTGTGGAGTCCAGCGGTATCCACGCGAAGCTGGCCGGAGCCAGCATGACCGATCATCCCATCCGTGTTGTCAAGCACCCCACCGGAGATCACAGCGAAGTCCTGCGCATTGGCAACGATGCGCCCCGCACTATTGTTGATAGCGCCAGCACTGCGAATGCCTGCAACGGGGTTGGCGGCTGCGGAAGCCGTATCCGTCTGCTGGATGACGCCTTCGGTATTGTTGATCTCGCCGACATCGATGCTGAGCTGCCCACCACTGAGCTGCGCCTTGGAGCTGTCGAGTTTTTGCCCGGCGGTGGTGGAGATACTCAGCAATCCGGGTGTGCTGATCCTGGCCTGAGCAGCTTGAATATCTCCCGTCGTCGCGCTCAGGGTCACGTCTGCACCGGTGCTTCCAGTGGTACTGCCTTGAAGATCGAGGCTGGCGGCTTTCAGGCTCAATGAGCCTGTCGCCAGTGCCTGCCCATTGGTTTGCAGGCTGCCGGATGTCACTGCCGTCAAGGCGCCGCTGCCACTCAGTTGTCCATTGGCAGCCATGCCGGCCGCCAGAACATTGCCAGCACCGCCGGCAAAGCTGTCTGCAGTGAGCGACAGATTCTTGGACGCGGCAATGGTGCCTTGATTGCCAACCGCGCCGGCCACATCCAAGGTCTGCTCACCAGCTGCGTACAGCGTTGCGCTGTTGTCCAAGCTGGTGGCCGTGGTTCTGAGATCCTTGGCAGCATAGAGGTTGCTGCTGTTGGTGATGGCTTGGGCATTGACCGTGAGGCTGCCGCCTTGGCTCTGAATGCCTGTGGCGCTTCCTGAAGTGCCTGTACGGGTGTTGCCCAGGTCTGCGCTTGTCAGTTGCAGGTCGCCATTGGAGGAGATCAGTCCATCGCTGTTGCTGACATTGCCGCTGCTGGCCAAAGACAAGGTTCCGTTGCCAAGGATCTGCCCACGGGTGTTGTCAAGGCTGGATGCCTGCAGTGCTCCGTGCCCTGAGCCGGCATGGCTGATCAGTCCATCTGTATTGTCCAGCGCACCGGATTGAAGCTTGAGATTTGCCGCATTGACAACGATGCGCCCGGCGTTGTTGTTCAGTGCGCCGCCCCTCAGATTGATGTCCAGATCAGCGCCCCCGGACTGCTCAATGCTTCCTTGATGGTTGTTTAACTGCCCAACCTGAATTTGCAATTGCTGGCCAGCCAGGCGGCCTGCGGTGTTGTCCAGCGTTTGGCCTGCAACCGTGTTGGCGGTAATGGACAGCTTGCCTGGCGTGCTGATTTGTGAGCCCGCCGTGACAATGCTGCCCTGGGCGGCACTCAGATTCACATCTGCATTGGCACTGCCTGCCGTTGCACTTCCCAGATCCAGGCTGGCGCCGCCGAGGTTGACATTGTTTGCAGCCAATGCCTGGCCGGCTGTCTGCAATCCAGCCGAAGTGGTGACATTCAAAGTCCCTGGATTGACGAGTTTTCCGTCCGCAGCCATGCCTGCAGCCAGCACATTGCTGCCGGCGCCTGCAAACGAGGCAGCTGTCACGTTCAGGTCCTGGGCAGCGGCAATCGTCCCGCTGCTCGTGATTGCACCGCTCGCATTCAGCGTCTGCGCGCGTCCTGCGTAGAGGGTGCCGCTATTGCTCAGACTTGAAGTTGCCGCAATCAGGTTCTTGGCGGCCTGGATGCTCCCGCTGTTATCGAGTTGCTGAACGTTCAGATGAACATCGCCCGTCTGGCTTTGAATGCCTTTGGCTGTGCTTGCCGCAGGGGTGGCGCCATTGATCAATCGAGCACTGGTAATGTCGAGTTGGTCGACCGCAGAGATCAATCCATCTGTGTTGTCGAGCTTGCCCGCCTTGATGCTGAGCTGCGTTGCGCTGATCTGTCCGAGGGTGTTGTCCAGGCGCTGGCTGCTCGATCCGTCGGCTCGGATGGCCAAAAGACCTGCGCTGCTGATGCGGGCGCCGCCCGTCTGGATGTCGCCGCTTTGAGCCGTCAGGCTCATATTGCCTGCTGTGCTTGCCGCGCTGCTCTGCCTGAGGTCCAGGCTTGCGGCATCAAGACTGACGTTGCCTGCTGCCAGAATTTGCCCGGCGCTCTGCAAATGTGCGGATGCAGTTGCGGTCAGGACACCAGCTCCGGCAAGCTTGCCATCAGCGGCCATGCCCGCAGCCAGTACATGGGTGGCTGCGCCATTGAAGCTGCCTGCTTTCACAGTCAGGTTCCGGGCTGCAGCAATCGTTGCGCTGCTGCTCATGCCGCCATCAACTGTCAGTGCCTGGCTGCCTGCCGAATACATGACTCCGCTGTTGTTCAGGGTCGAGGCATGTGTCTCAAGTGCCTGCGCCGCATGGACGCTGCCGCTGTTGCTCAAGGCCTGGGCTTGCACAAACAGGGAGCCATTGCTCACAATGCGCGCGCCATCGGTGACAGCCGTTTGATTGCCGCTTCGGGAGTCATTGAGGAGCTGGCCTTGGCTGCTCAGGTTGAAGCTTCCGCCACCGGCATGCAGCAGCTGGCCTGCCGTGTTATCGATGTTCCGGCCCGCAATGTTCAGGTTACCGGCTGCTGTTTGAATCAGGCCAGCTCTGTTGTCCAGATCCTCTTGCAAAGCGATTGTCTGGTCACTGCTGCCGCTTTGGATGATCTGTCCACCGACATTGTTCAGAGCGTTGGCATGGATGCCGAGACTGGATGCCTGCACTCGCGCGCCATCTGTCGTGAGTGTCCGGCCCGTTTGCAGAGTCATTGTCTCGGTTGCCAGCAACTGACTGCCTTGGGCTTGCAAGTCACCTGTTGTGGCATGCAGTTGCAAGGTTTTGGCCTGCTGGCGAGACGAAGACAGGTCAAGGCTTGCAGCTCGCATCTGCACATTGCGGGTGGCCAGCGCCTGGCCTGAGGTCTGCAGCTGTGCATCTGCATGCACGCTCAGATTTCTATCCCCGAGCAACCGGCCATCCGTTTGCAAGCCAGCCGCCCAGACTGTTGCATCTCGGGCCTGAATCTGCGCTCCAGTCCCTGCAGCCTGAATGGAGACATCACCTAATGCAGCCACTGTGCCGCTGTGTGCCTGGCTCGCCTGCGAACTCAATTGGACATTGCCGCCCCCATAGATGGCACCGCTTTGCTCTATCGCGCCACGCGTGTTCACGACAACATCGGAGCTGGTGGATTGAATAGAGCCGCTGTTGTTGAGCCAGCCTTCACTGTTCAAGGTGAGACTGCCACTACCAGCTTGGAGCAGGCCGGAGTTTCGAACACCCAAGCCAGACTCGGTGCCTACGATAAAGATCTTGCCCGCATACATGCCGCCCAATTGAGCGACGTCCAGGGCGAACTGGGGTTTCGTAGGCTCTGCACCTGTCGCACTGGGCTTGCTTTGCTGGACATTGCCATCGGCGGCAATCTGGTTGACGCCTGTGACGACCTTGAGGTCTTGAGCCCACAGCCCGGCGTTCAGCGAGATGGCTCTTGCAAGGATGTTGGCGTAATCTGCCTTGGTGGCATCAAGCCCATTGCCCTGGATGCTGATGAGACCGCCTTGCACATTCAAGCCGTCAACCGCTCCATTGGCTCCGTAGAGCAGTCTGCCCGTCGTCAGGGTCACGCCTGCAGCATTGATGAAGGACAGGCCATCGACCACCAGACCCGAAGGGTTGGCGATGATGACGTCGGCCCGCCGGCCTGCCACTTCCAGCGGTCCCATCAGGCGGGATTGGGCCGCTGAATTGACTTCGTTGACGATGACTCTGGCGCCGCCATTGGCAAGCCATGGATTGCCTTGCACCCAGCCACCAATCTGGGTTTGCACATTGCTGCGGCTGTTGTTGAGGATGGCGCCTTTTTGCCCGATGTCGAACTGCTGATAGGTGTTGCGGCTCACGCCAGCCGCGGAAGGGGTCTGGATGTTGACCGTGGGCGTGCCGTTGGCTGATTCCAGAACCGTGGGGCGCTGACGGTTGGGGGCCGAGGGATCGGCAATGATTTGCGCAAAACCGGCAGGAGCCCCCAGAGCCAGGGCCAGCATGCCTGCTGTTCTGGCTGCAGCAGAGAACGGGAAATCGCTGAGGAAGGATCTGGCAGTGCGCAAGCTGCCCGCCGACGAGGCACCTGAGCCGGCAACCCCTGTCTGTGTGCTGCCATTGCTGGCCTTGCCTTCGCTGGAAGCTGTTTCCTGCACCACCATCCGGATGCCACGCGCTTGGTTGAAGATAACGCGATGAAGATTCTTGTTCATGACGACGCCTCAGAAGCTGTAGGCCAGGCTCAGAGCCAGGTTGGTGTGGGAGGTTCGGAAGTGCTCCGGCTTTTTGACAGGCGTTGCCACAAAGACTTCATAGGAGAGCTTGCGCCAGGCCCCGCGCAGGCCTATGGCCGCGCCGGTCAATGAATGGCCCAGCAGGTACTTCGCAGAGGGCCCGCTGACATGGCCGGTATCCAGGCCCAAAAAGGCTTCGGCATTGCCCCCAGCGCCCAGGCTCAAGGGGGTGCTGAGTTCGTTGCGCCAGTACCAGCCACGCTCTGCCAGCAAGGTGCTTTCGCCGTCAAAGCCCCGCACGGTGTAACGGCCGCCGATACCGAGGCGGTCTTGCGGCGTCAGCGGCGTCTTGTTCCACTGGCCATGCCAGTTGCTGCTGAATCTGAGTTTGGTGCCGTCCAGCTCGAAGGGCTTGGACAATGCCAGATCGGCAATGAAGAGCTTCATGCGCGAAGTGCCTTCACCAAAGGGCTCCTCTGGCGCGTGCAAGGCCGCAAAAGCACCTGTGCCTCGCTTGTAGGCCAGATTGGCATCCAGGATGGCATTGCCCAGATAGCTGCGCTGGTTCAGGCTCAGCTCAAAACCCGAGGTGCGCCTGCGCTGGACATCGATTTCCACATCGTCGATGAAGTTGTTGGAGGTCCGCTGGAACGCCTTGATGCCAACCGTTGTCTTCGAGGAGGCATTGCGAAACACTACGCGGCTTAGCTTGAAATCCAGGTTGCTGGATTCGCCGCTGTAGGTGTAGTTTTGATAGGCACCGGCCACGCCTTGGTGGTACTTGTTATAGGAGCCGGACAGGGCTGCCAGCCAGTACCCCAAAGGCACGGAATACTGCGCTGCACGGGTCTCAGTGCCACGGTTGCCACCATTGCCGATACCACCGCCGAAGCTGAAATACATCAGATCATTCAGGCCCAGCGGGTTGTCCCAGGACACGGTGCCCGTGCCCTGGATTTTTCCTGTGGATTTGGTGCCGCCATTATCCAAAGCGACGTTAAAGCGCAGCGGGTTTATTTTCTTATAAGTAATCATCAAATCACTTTGGCCGGGCTCGACATCCGGGCCTTCGGCGGGAGTGATTTGAATATCGGCATCTGCCGTTGGAACACGCTTGAGGTTTTCCAAACCTTGCTCAATATCACGCAGTTGCAGCAGCTCTCCTGGTTTGGACGGCAGCGCTGCAATAAGTGAAGTGTCTCCTGTGCTGTCCGGGGTAAACCGGATGGACCTGAGAACGCCGGGAATAAATACAACGGTCAGCACCCCGCTTTGGAGGTTTTGCGGAGCCACCATGACCCGGGAAGTCACGTAGCCATGCTCAAGCACTGCCTGCTGCAGCCGAGCCAGGATGACTTCGACACCCTTCGCCCCAACGCAAGGCCTGGCACTCAGATCAATACCCGCTGCCGCCTTGAGCCACGGCACTTGATCAAGTTTTTCTCCAGTCAATTCAAGGGCGTGCAGCGCAAAGCAGGGAATCTCGCTCGTCGGCATCTCCAGCTCAATTGCCTTGGTCCGCGGCTGCAAGGTATCGGCATTGGGTGCCATGCGCTCACGCAGTTCCCGTTCACGCTCTTGCTGTCGTTGCAACTGCTGCTGTTCAATGGCTGAACCGGACAGCTGCGCCATAGCAGGAGCTGCAAAGCTCAGTACGGCAACAAATAGTGACGTCAATTGAAAACGCTTGCCAGGCGTTGTCTCCCTCACAAAAGACCTATTTATTTCTTGTGTCATTATTTCTCGCATGAAAACAGCCATGTTTATGGCTGATGGCCAGCATACAAAGTTACAACAGCAGCATATTTAATGAATAACAAGTTTTCTGCAGTGAATTACCTCCAAGGCAGTAGAAAGAGATTTCACTGTTTTCCAAGGCCAGTCCATGTGTGAAATTCAATTTTCACTCGTGACTTTTTTAGTTGATTGAGAAGTAGCTTCGCTAACGGCGAATTTTTTATTTCTCCACCGGCTGCCAACCCCCTTGAAGCCAGGGTTCCGGACTAAAGCACTCAGCGGCCTCAATGCCCGCCTGCGCTCACGATGTCATGCAAGCCAATGCACTCTTGAGTAAATTTGAAAAACGGGGTATCAATCGCCCCCATTGATCGAGACAAGCAAAAATATGAAGGCGCTCTCAGCGATCACCGACGAAATATGGAGATGGACCCAAGCAAGCATCAGACGACAGAGAACATGCTAATCAAAGCAGTCGATGGTTTAGATAAGAAAATTCTTATTTTTAGAAACTGAAAACTCAGCAATAGCGTTCATACGCCACGAAAACTGAATGCCAGGTTTGATGCATCCGCGCTTACGTCCTGATCTGCCGACATCTGGGTAATGCAAGCCCGCAATATTGCGGGCTTTTTTGAGCATCAGAAGTCATAGCCCCGCTTGCATTCAATGGCGTGGCATGCAGCCAGGTCATGCAGCAGCACATGATTGACCATGAAGTCACTTTAAGCTTTAGGCTTGAATGCATGACTTCTCAACCCCCACCGCAGAACAAATCCTCTTTACTCATGCTGCGGGTGCCGCCGATGGCGCTGTTCGCTGTGTTTGCCGTGGCAATGTGGCTTCTGCCCGATATCCTGCCGGTCAGATTCACTGCTTCATGGATGGCGGCCCTCATGCTCGCCGCACTGGGCGGAGCGTTCTGCCTCGCCGGTGTTCGGGCATTTCAGCGTGCCCGGACCACGGTGAACCCCATCAACCCGGCAGCATCGACAGCGCTGGTGGTCAACGGGATCTATCGGGTGACACGCAATCCGATGTATCTGGGCTTTGCGCTTTTATTGCTGGCACTCGCCATGTATTTGGGCAAGCTATCAGGATTGCTGCTTGTGCCGCTGTTTATAGCCTACCTTCAGCACTTCCAGATACGACCAGAGGAAAGAGCGCTGCAGGCGAAATTTGGAGCCTTGTTCGTGGCCTATTGTCGGCAGGTACGACGCTGGCTATAGAAGGGTTTGAGCCGGCCTGGGCCACGCCGGCAGGTATTGACTGCGCATCCGGCGCCATGCACCGCTGCCTTGCAAGCAGATAGACAAGCTCAGGCAAGCTCCCCGGCTGTATCGATGTTGGCGCGGCCCAAAACTCCATTCAGGCAGGTCATCCAGAGATTGCAGGGGGCCAATGCTTGCCACGGACAGATCAGCGGAGCACATAGGCCACTTGCCCATCGGACTCTTTGCCCTCGATCACCAGCAAGTGACTTGATCGAGCGGCAGAGGCTTGCTGCAGCGGTTTTTACGTCCAATCGTCTCTGACCTCGTAAATGACCCAGGCCACCAGCAAGACGACCAGTTGCAGACCAATCAGTTGAATCATGAGAGTAGACATCGCCGCTCTCCTTGAGTGCATCGATGCAGTCATGGTCCCACTTCGGATGCTCGCCAGCAAATGAAGACAGCTTGCACTTCGCGGGCTTTAGCAGCTACACATTGGGCTGCTCTATCGGATCGCCCGGCAGCTCTGCAGGCGGCTGATCATTGGGCGGATCAATCGGATCCGGCTTGGGCTCCGGTTCTTTGAGCGGGTTCTTCTGAAGAGTCATGGCGGCCATCTCCTTACAATGATGAAGCCGGTGCCGAACAGATTGGCGAATGGGTCACAGACACAATGGGCAGCAGCCCCATAGATCTCTGACGAGCTGCGGGCAGCATCCGGATGAGGCTCAGGATATCTCGAAGATGTCGCCATCCGACAATGCCGCGCTCTCATGGTAGATGTCATAGAGGTACTGAGGCAGCTCCTCATGAGTGATCTCGGGAGGAACGACCAGATCCACCGGGCCAAGCTTTCCATCGAGTCCCACCGCAAAGCAGCGCCATCCCGAGTTGCTGCGCTCTATGGCCAGGATGTCGCCAAACACATTGAATCGGTACTTTTCCATTTCTGCTCCACTGTTGAGCCTTGCATGCTAGCCGCATCTGCTCGCCAGTCTTGGACAGCCTGTGGCACCTGAATTGCCGAACCTGCGCATCAAGAGCCATCAGCCCGAAGCCTTGTCAGAGCCGATGGAAACGGGGCATCGCGGCTTTTCCTAGCGTTCGCCCCCATCCTGTTTATGCACCAAAGCTGACGTTTTACTTATTGCATAGGGCTTCAAGGTTATTAAAAAGAGTACTGTGGAGCTCGGCGATCAATCTTGATTCGTCATCCAGGACTGGAGGTCTATATGCCAGATAGCCGTATTCCCCCGCCAATCCAGAAGTTCTGGGAAACCACCAAGGAGCTGTTCTCCATGGACAAGGATTTCCCTGCGCCGCCCCAGCTAGACCCGCAAGAGCCCACAGACATGGAAAAAAAGCAGGAGGAAGAGAGACTGCTGCGCATGCGCCACAACTACCGACACTGGTAGCCCTGTCTCTTGAATCCAGCCTTGCGATTGGTTTTCAACCACCTCCACAGGTGGTTTTTTGTTGCCTTGAGATACAAAAGCATGAGCACTTGGACCGGATCAAGCCTAGGCCGCAGAGGAAATGCAGCGATAAGATGAATCGAGAACCGTGAAGCTGGAGACGAGACTCGCAGCAGTATCAAATGGATCACCAAGGAGCCCCATGAAAAACAAAGTTGTGCTCATCACCGGAGGCAGCCGAGGCATTGGCGCAGCCACCGCGCTGCAAGCAGCAGCAGCAGGCTGGGATGTACTGCTCAGCTTCAATACAGACCAGACGGCAGCCGATGCGGTTGTCTCGCAAATCACGGAAATGGGCAGGCACGCCATGGCCATTCAGGCGGATATGGGCTGCGAAGAGCAGATTCGCCGTCTTTTTGCCGTGGCAGATGTACAGTTCGGGCGCCTGGACGCCCTGGTCAACAACGCAGGTATTGTGGACACGGCACAGACGCTGGCCGAGTTCAGTTTGCAGCGCCTTGAGCGAATGTTTCGCATCAACACCATTGGCGCTTTTCTTTGCGCTCGCGAAGCGGTGCATCGCATGAGCACTGCCAATGGCGGCCATGGTGGAGCCATCGTGAATGTGTCCAGCATTGCGGCAAGACTTGGCGCGCCACGCCAGTATGTGGACTACGCGGCATCCAAGGGTGCTGTGGATGTGATGACTCTGGGGCTGGCCAAGGAAGTGGCGGCGGAAGGCATCCGTGTCAACGCTGTCCGTCCCGGTCTCATTGAAACGGATATTCATGCCAGCGGGGGACAGCCGGACCGGGTTCGGCGCCTGGCCGCCGGCGTTCCCATGAAGCGCGGAGGAACGGCTCTGGAGGTTGCCAATGCAATCGTATGGCTCATCTCGGACGAGTCACCATACACCACAGGTAGCCTGATCGAGATTTCGGGCGGAAACCTCTAACCGGGCAGCCGCCCGACCACGGCAAGCCCTCTCGGCGAGCCCTCCGGTAGTCACACCAGGTGACACGGCGTTATCTGTTTCTCAGCCTTCGCTCGACCGCGCCAGTCGAGGCCTGTCATTCAGCGATGGCCGTGACCATGGCCGCCACCCGGGCGATGACCTCCATGCGGTGGACGGTGATTTCCATGCCCTCCGTGGCCTGGGTGCGGTGGGCGGTGCGCGTGATGATGGTGGTAGTACCCAGGCCTATATGCAGGCCGCCCGTAGTAGTACGAGCCGCCATAAGGCTGATAGATGTAGGTATCGCTATACCCGTAGCTGTATCCAGGGCCCACCGCGTAGCATCCCGACAACAGCAAGACGAGGGCAGAGACTCCAAACAGTTTTTTCATGTGCGAAGTTTAGACGGACCGAATTCGCGCGGGTTTTCAATGTGTAAGCCCGGCTTTGTGCAAACAACTGCCGGCATCTTGAGGAATTTTCTTCTGACATACCCCGCAATGTCTGCCAGCTGGCGTAGGCGCGCCGGCTGCATCCGGGGAACGCATGCAAATGGCCAACTGGCCGCTTGACGGCAAGCCGGCCTGCTTTTTCATCTTCTGCCTGGGCGCCGCAGCTATGTGGGATGGCAGCTGCGCCCTCCCCTGATCCCGGCAAAGGCGCCGCGCAATGGGTTCGCCCGACCAGGCATGCATGCCCGGCTGCCGAATTGCGGCACTGCAGCACTTCGTGATGGTTGACGAGTGACGCTGCGCTAATAGCCCCAGCTTTGGCCTCCCGGATAGGTGCGCCCGCCACTCAATCCGGAGCCCGGCCACGGCCACAGGCTGCCTTGATTTTCATGGCCCTCGTTTCCGCGGTCACGAAAGTGATCCCGGTCCCAGTCGTTTTCAAAGTCGATCGGGCGATCTCGCTGTTGAATATCGTTGTTTCTAAGATCCCGATCCGCATTCTTCTCAACCTGATGGGAGCCTGGATCCATTCCTTGCCCATTGACCGGCCTCTGCATCACGCATCCGGTCAATATCAAGGCGAACGCAGTCAGTGCAACTAGCTCTTTCATGGCAGCCCTTTCTACAAGTGGCACTGACAGCCTATTCCTGCCGGTGGATACCCGTGTAAAGCGATGTTCGTCGGCACGACGGCAGGGATGCGCATGGGAGCTTGTGCATCGACCAGCCCGTGCATTCAAGCTGTGACATTCGAGCAGCACAAAGATGCTGCAAGCACTGCTCTCCTGGCTCCTGAAGAGCGCTAGGGAAAGGATTGCACAACTACTCTTTTGCCACGGCAGGCCTGCCGCCAGACCGGGTCACCACAACCAACGAGATACCGCCCAGTATGGCGGCACCAGCCAGAGTCAGCCGCATGGTCCAGGGCTCTCCCAACAGGGAGACAGCACCGATGGCGGCCAGCAAGGGAACGCTCAGCTGTATGGATGCAGCAGCCCCTGCCTTCAGCTGAGGTAGCGCCGCATACCATGCGACGTAGCCCAATCCGGAAGTCAGCATTCCGGAGCACAGCGCATACATCAATCCTGCCGTGCTCCATGAGGTCTGCCCCTGCACCAACACGAGCATCAGCAGCGAAAGCGGCACCGTCCGCAAGAAATTTCCTGCCGTCACGCCGATCGGATCAGTTGCACCCTTGCCGAGCAAGGAATACAGCCCCCAGGCAACCCCTGCCAGGAGCATGAGCAAAGCCGCTCCCAGGGGCGGAGCCGAGAGTCCGGGTCGCAGCAACACCACCAGGCCGCCGAAAGCCAGCACCAATCCGCCCCATTGCCGGGGTGAAAGTGCCTCGCCGCGACAAAGGCCCACGCCCACCATCGTCGCCTGCACCGCGCCGAAAAGCAGCAAGGCACCGACACCGGCCGACAGACTCCCGTAGGCGAAGGAAAACAACGCCGCATAAGCGAACAACAAGCCCGCCGACGTCCAGTTGCCAACACCAGTAGAGGGAGCGCGTTTCAGGCTCACGACCAGCGCCAGCATGGCCGCGCCCGAAGCTAGGCGCACTGCCGTAAAGCTCGCGGCATCAATGGAGTGGGATTGGAGCGCAAGGCGGCACAGCAGCGAGTTGCCGGCAAAGGCCAGCATCGCCAGACCAGTCAACACAGTGGTGTGAAACAAGGGCATCACAACCTCGTAGATAGACCAACCCCGGTATTTTTCCATGTCATCCGTCCGTAACAAAGCAACTGCTGTCTTGATGGAGATAGCCCCGCCTTGCTGCCAGCGCCAGCCCTGTACCGGAGGATCGGAGATTCAGCCCGGCAGGCTGGAAGAACGCGGCTGGCGCAGCAAGCGCCATCAGCTTCACGAGATGTCGAGAAGAGCAAAGCCCCGGTCGCCAAAACAGCAGGCCTGCGGTCCGGATTCAGGATTCAAGCCACACCACGGCCTCTGTGCATCAATTGCACACTTCCAGGCACTTTCTGTGGCTCGGAGAACGAGGGAGGTGAAATTTCCGCGACAGCTACAGTCACCATAATTCCTCAAACTTGACACACATCATGAAAGAGAAAGGGTTGGATGGAGTTCCTAGGCAATCAAAGCGCCCAGCTGAGGATGATGAAAGGCCAGATCATGGCGCAAGAAGCACTTCTCATTGCCCTGATCGAAACGCTGGATGACAACAAAAAAAGCAATCTGCAACACAACTTCAGCCAGCGCGCCGAAGAGATCAAGGCGGAGGTCTTGAACTCGATGGCGACAGATGAGCTCTACGAGCGCCTGCTGGAGCACCTCGACAGATATTCGAAGACCGTCAACTTGCGCCCTTGACTTGTTGCGCAACAAAGACCTGCCCGCCATGACGCGGGCTTTTTCTTTGGCGGCTTGCATGATGCCGGCTGGGTGGATCACGGCGCCAAACCATCTTCCCAGGCCCGATGGCAGCCGACGATTCCAAGGACATGAGTTCAAACGCCGGCATCGCCTGAGTGGACTTGCCGGCTTGCTCACCTTCGAATCCGGGTGAGCGCAGCTACCCGTCATCAGCCCCGCCGACAGCAGGTACTCGAGAAACACATCACGCTTCCCGGTGGTCGGCCGCCCCGGACTTCCAGTATCCCTTCGCGCTCAAGCCGTGCCTGGGCAGCTCTCGCTCTTGAAAGTAATGATGCTTCAGGCTACGGATGGCCGCAGACTCTCCCGCAATCCAGATGTAGCCAGGCCCTGTCGGCAAGGGGCGGTGCAGCAGTGCCTGACACAGGCTCAGGCCGGGTTCCGGCTGGGCATTGATCCATTGGACGCGCAGCTTGGCCAGGCTGTCGATAGGCTGATGCTCACTTGGCGACAGCACTTCCGCATAGACCTTGGCATTGATGTCGGCGGGCAAACGGCTGGCAATGCTCTGGATGCCGGGCAAAGCGGTTGCATCGCCTGCCAGCATGACCCATTGTGTATTGCCGGGGAGCAGGAAACCGCCGCTGCGAGGCCCTGCGATTCCGATGTGTTCGCCAATCAAAGCCCGAGATGCCCACTCAGAGGCCGGACCGGAGCCGGATCCTGTTCCATGCAGAACAAAGTCCAGATCCAGCGTTCCGGCCTTGAAGTCGATACTTCGTATCGTGTACGCACGCCCTTCCCCGGTGGGAAGAAAGACTTTGACCCAGGCGGCTGGTTCATCGACTCCCTGCACTTGAAGAAATGCTGCAATCTCGTCACCGCCCACCGTGATTCGCCGCATATGTGGAGTAATGGAATGAACTGCCTGCACGACTCCCACGGCTCTTGCTGTGCGCGGCTTGTGGTCGATTTCATGCATGGCGCACTCCCTGGGGCAAGAAGGTCAGCAGCCGCACTGCAACCAGCAGGGATGGGGCGACAAAGATGCCGAACCATGCCCGAGACAGCAGGGCCGCCACAGACTTCGCCCCGATGATCGGAAATCCGGTGAACACTGCCTGTGTGACTGGCAGCAGCTTGATTAATGCATTGGCGGCGGGCGGCTGACAGGCCGCTGCTGCCAACGCTTCATGAGAACGAATGAACATCGATCACTCCAAATATGAGCATTTGCTCGATATGTGAAAGAATATGAGCCATTGCTCGCATTGAAAACTCGCGTTCGGACAGACCTATGCCGACCCTGCCACAACCACGACGAATCCCTCGCCAGAACCGCTCACGGGCCTTGGTCGATGCAATTCTTGAAGCCACGGCTCGCGTTTTGAGCGAGCGCGGCTATGCAAGAACCAATACCAATCTGGTTGCCGAACGCGCCGGGGTCAGCGTCGGCTCCGTCTACCAGTACTTTCCCAACAAGGATTCCCTGATCACGGCCCTGCATGAACGGCACGCGGTAGAAATGCACGCAGCCATGGAAACCGTCCTGGCCGGCACCACGTCGCCAGGATTGCTGGAGCGGCTGGCAGCCATCGTGCATGCATGGCTGGCGGCGCATCAGGTTGCTCCCGAGCTGCACCAGGTGCTGGAGAAAGAGTTTCCGTTCTTTGATGCTCCATCGGATCAGAGCGCGGCCGATCAAAGCATTCATTGCCGCATTCGTCAGCTGCTGGAGGAGCATCGGGATGAAGTCATTCAGGAAGACCTGAATCTCGCCACCTGGATTGTGTTGCGGACCATGGAGTCATTGATTCATGCCGCTGTCATTCCTCCCGGAACGCCCCACCCGATCCAGAAGACCGAGCAGGCCATCGTGGAGATGCTGATTGGCTATCTCTGTGGCGGCTCGCGGCGCACCACATGAAGGTTGGGCTTTAGGGACAACCGGCCTCGGCTGGCTTCAGTGCCTGGTACTCGCGGGAGCAGCTAACGCCCTGGCATGAAGGCGACGCTCTTCGATTGCACCATCCCCAAGATCAAAATCGGCGTTTATGCCCGATGAGCAATTTCAGTCGCCTGTATCCCAGCACGATGCCGGTCAGTGCCAGAGCCAACGTACCAATGCTCAGCAAAACGAGGATGGCATCACGCGGCCAGGCGTGGCGCAGCATCCACGGCAGGTCCCAACTGTGCAGGAAATTGAACAGCCACCGTCCTGTACGCTGCCTTTGGTCCAGGCTCAGCACAACATCACCTGAGTAAGGGCTGATGTATACGATGGTGTTTCCCGGATCTTCAAATTGCATCCGGAGCACGGGCAGATCGCGCGCCGCTGCTGAATACATCGAAGCCTCACCCCGACGGTAATAGTAGGCGTCGTACTCGTTCAGCAACGTGGTCGAGCGAATGGCAAAAGGGAACAGCTTCTTCGCGGCCTGTTCTAGTTTTGAACGGTCAAGTTCCCGCTCTACCTGGGGCGCAGCAAGGCTTGCGGACATGATGCGGGTCTCCCCTAGTCCATTGAAGGCCAGCAGATAGGGCTGCCCATCCAGTACTTTCCATTCGACCTCGCGCGTGTCAAACCCCTCGGCACCGAGCAGTGTCAGCGCTTCGTGCGTGGTGAACCTGAAGGGATTGCTTCCTGGACCTGCGTGCTGGTAGGCACGCAGATCGGGACGAGGTCCTTGCGGGCTGAAGATCCCCAGCGGATTCATGGACATCAGGCCGCTGAAGATCCAGCAGATCATCATCACCCCAAATACGAGGCCGGTGATGTGATGCCAGCGCATCTGGACCTCCCGGTACGGCGTCCTGGCTCCGGATTTGTAGCGACCGTGGAAGCGCCATCGCCAGATGCCCACCAAGGCACCGGCAATGGCGGAGACGGTTCCCAATGCCGAGAGCCCGATAACCAGCCAGCTCCACACAGGGTCTTTGGAGCCTTCACGCACCATATACACCCAGTGAAGCCAGGCACCCACGTAGTTCCAGTAGCGTTGATGGCGCGGTACATCCATGACCACCTCGGCAGTGGTCGACGATATGTACAACAGGCTTGATGCGGAATCGTCCATCAGGACCTTGATGAGAGGCCGATGGGGATCGAGCGAGGCGGAGTGTGTCCAGCGGTCGTCTTGCGTGCGACCTTGCAGCACTCCATTGGCTCCGGACAGGAAGGCCTTGGCACTGCGCAAGGCCGCTGCGTCGTCGGGCAACTGCGCAACAACGCCCGTGTCCGCATCAACCACCCGCAGCGTGCCGTCCGCCTCCTTGAGCCGGTAGCTGGGGCGGCCCGCAATAGTGGTGAGCAGAATCTGCTGCACCTTGTCGGCAGACTGGCTTTGCTTCAGAGCTGCCTCAACAGGCAGGTAGCTCTGGCCAGTGCTCAGGGAAGGCAATGCCTGCAGGCGCTCCGTCGGCAACAGTTTGGGGTAGCCGACAAAGAGCATCACCACTCCGCTGAAGAGCCAGAGCGCCATCAGCACGCATGCACCCACCCCGGTCCATCGATGCACCAGAAACACAAGCCGCTTGGCTTGGGCGGAAGTCCACATCGGCGGCGCGCTCAGAAGCGATGGTTCAGTGTCAGCTCAACACGTCGCCCTTCCCCGACGAGCCACTGCGTGTTGGTGTAGTAGGAGGTCGTG
Organism: Comamonas sp. E6; assembly: GCF_001010305.1. Lineage (NCBI taxonomy): Bacteria > Pseudomonadati > Pseudomonadota > Betaproteobacteria > Burkholderiales > Comamonadaceae > Comamonas > Comamonas sp. E6. Next base: position 5,547 of record NZ_BBXH01000025.1, on the reverse strand, counting down.
AAGTAGTGCTTGTCGAAGATGTTGAAGCCGCGCAGCGTGAACGTGGTGGCCTTGGTTGCCTTCCATTGCAGCGCCAGGTCTGCCGTGGTGTAGGCAGGCAGTTTCAAGGTGTTCGCATTGTCTGCATAGCGCTTGCCCACATGGCGAAGGCCGCCGGACAGCGTCCAGTCAGGCACGACTTTCCAGCTCACCCAAACATTGGCGACACGCTCCGGCACGTCGGTGGGAATATTGCCATTTCGTGAAACAACGATGCCGCCCACGGACTCGCTGAAATCCTCATAGCGAGCCTTGAGCAGCGCAAAGTTGGCATCAATCTGCACTGCCTTGCTGACTTGCATCGACAGGGTGCCCTCGATGCCCTTGGAGGAGCGTTCGCCAACCTGTATGCGCAAAGCGGGGTTTGCTGGGTCTCGCGTCAATAAGTTGTTTTTGGTGATGGAATACGCCGCAAGCGTCCAGTCCCCCTTGCCGTCCCAGAAGGATTGCTTGATACCGACCTCAAACTGTTTGCCGCTCGATACGTCGAAGGCGGAATTAGCCGCCGACAGCATCAGCAGGCCGCTCACCGGATCTGCGGCCTTGGATGCCTGCGCATACAGGGACAGTTGAGGACTTAGCTTGTAGACCGAGCCAAGTCGCCAACCAGTGTTGGAGTAGCTGCGTTTGAAAGCCTGATTGCCCGCCACCAGATCCTGGCGCGATAGGTCCGCATGGTCGAAGCGCGTGCCCGCCACGACAGACCAGCGATCCGTCAGTTCAAGCCGATCTTCCGCAAACAGCGCATATTGCTCGGCCTTGTTTTGATAGCGGGGAATGAAGGGTACGGAGCTGCTGTAGTAGCCCGGGACGGGGTTGTAGGGGTCGACCGAACCGGAGCTGCCGGTGTAAGTGTTATTGGTGTGCTGAAACGATGCGCGGTTCACGTCGAAGCCCACGGAGAGCTGGTTTGGACGTCCGAGCAAGCTGCCATGGAAGCTCACATCCGTGGTGTTGCCTGTCTGCGTCTGGTCGTGACCGATCTCGGTGTTGTCCGAGCGGTCAATCAATCCCGTAGTGGCGTTGTACCGGTACGCTTCGGCATTGCGCCAATAGCGGTCGCTGCCAATGTGATAGAGCTTGCTTCGTACGACGACATTGCTGCCGGGGGCCCACTGAGCAGCCAGTTCGGTCCAGCGATCCTTGAACTGGATGCGGCTGTCGGCAACGTTGTAGTTGCGCTCTCGGAGCGCCGGGTCTTGTACTCCGTTGACCAGCGGTGTACCGAAGTAACGCATCGGCTTTTGCCGGCCCTGTGCGTGCGAGAGTTGCACGTTGAAGTCAGGTGTCACATCCCAGCGCAGAGCGCCGGAGATCGTCCGATTGCTGGAATCGCCACGATCCACCCAGCCATCCGATTGGTCGCCACTGACATCCAGTCGATAGGACCATTGCTCATTGATCGCGCCTGCGCTGCCGAAGGCCAATGCACGTTTGCCTCTGGTCCCCAGCGTGGCCTGGACTTCATTTTGAACAGGTCCGCGCGTGGGCTTTTTGGGGATCACGTTGACCACGCCGCCAATAGCGCCGTCACCGTAGATTACGGATGCGGGTCCGCGCAGCACTTCTATGCGGTCGATAGACCAGGTGTCGAAGGGAAAACTCACGCCGACTCCCCCGTATTGGCGCGTACCGTCGTATAGACGCATGACCGAGGTGGAGTCCGTGAAACCTCGTACCGAGAGCGCGCTGCCACTGTTGCCCGGATGTCCCAGACTGGTGATGCCGGTAGATCGCGTGATTGCGTCAACCAGAGAAGTGTCGCCGCGAGCTTCCAGTTGCTCGCGCGTGGTCACCTCGACACTGGCCGGAGTGTCGCGTGCATTGAGGTCGAGTCGGCTGCCGGTGCCCACTGGACGCTCCAAAGGAGTGTCCCCGGATGAACGTACGGTAACCGTGTCCAGGGTGACGTCCGCTTGCGCCCAACTGGCAGAGCTCGCTACTGCAAGAGGAACGGCCAATGACAGATGGGCCACAGCCAGGGCCACGCTGTTGCGTTGAAAGAAGGCGAGCGAAAGAGAACTCGCGTTGCCATTGGGCATCGCGCCATAAGAGGGATGGGTCATGAACTATCTGCGTGCAAGTGAGATCGGCCGTGCAGGACTGGGCCCGACGGCGATAGGCTGTATCCGCCATCGATTGGCGGCACAGTGGACTTACACGAGCGTTGGCGGCCCTCGCGGGGGCAGAGGTGCCCCCACCAGCGCGGCAATGCGCGCTGAAACTACAGGCTGTAGCGCCAAGCCGAGCGGCTGTGGCTGCTCAAGATGCGGTGATGAATAGCTCGGCGGTGTCGTGATGGTCAGACACAAGGGACAGTCCAACGAATGATGAAGCCCTGGCGCGGCCTGGCCGTCCTCATCAAGCATGATCACCTGCATGCTGCCACTTGAGGTACAGACCACCTCGATGGCTTTTGGATGCACTATGGGCGAAGCCATTGCAATACTCAACGTCAGCATGAACCACGCCAGAACCAGGCGGGTCAGTGACAGGGAGTTACGCAGCGCTTGCATGGTTGCGCATTATGAGGCCTACGACGAAGGCCGAGACTTGTCGATTTCTCGCTACTTCGCGCTATCGAGGAGATGCAGCCGTGTGCGGTCGCGTCCCCGAGAGGGCTTGCAACGGAAAAATCGCAGTTTTGAGCGATGGTGACCGTTGCAAAGCTTCTGCTCCGCCAAGCAGCCGACCGTGCCCGGATCCCGGAGGCAGACATTCATGGGCTGAGCTTTATTTACAGGGCGAGCCGCACTGCCTGAAAGGATGCCGAACTCAGCGCACCTTCTCGGTGCCGGTGACTTCACGGAAGAAATCATCGATTGCGTCGACCATTTGCGACAGACCCGGCTCCTCGATCGGATAGTGCCCCGCGTTCTCCAGCATGATGGTCCGAACCGGTACCTTGCCGATTCGGCCGATTACAGGCTCGCTTAGCTCCAGAGGAGTCCAGCGATCATCGGCTGGCTGCGTCAGCAAGACAGGGCAGACATTGAAGTCAGCTGGTTCGACTTCGGGCACATGCGACATGTAGGAATCAAGGAATGCGATGGACACGGCATTTGCAGCGGAGGTTTTATCGCGCATGAAAACTTTCATGGCCGCATCGCTGTTGCACAGCGCGCTCATTTTTCCTGCCTGGCTCATCGGCATCCTCATCTTTGCCAATGGCGTATTGGCCAACTTGCTCATGAGCGGAGCTCCTACGCGACTGACAATCAGATTTTTCGCTGTCTCGTCCCGCACCCGCCGGTCCCGGTTATCAAGAAACGTCATTCCTGCGATACCCTTGACCTTGCGGTTTCGGGACGCGACGTTATAGGTGAGCATGCCGCCGGCAGAGAGGCCATACAAAACGATGGGGCGACTGTCACGCGCCAGTTCTCTGTCAATCAGGTCGCTACCGCATTGGACCCAATCGTCGTAAGTGACGACGTGACCCTCCCCTACTTCGGTCAAACCGTAGCCAGGCATATCCGCAGCGATGGTTTCGTAACCGCGTTGAGCCAGCGGGCGACCAAGAATCGTCATCATCTGACGACCATTTGTCCCGACTCCGTGCATCAGAATAACCCTTACCGAGGCGTTCGGATTGCGGTACGCATCGATGTGAATTCGATCACTGTGCCAGTCCCAGAAAGACTCGGAGGGCTCCTCGCTCAAGGGGATCCGATAGCGCTCAGGAAGGAAAGACTGGATTTCTCGCCAGATGGGTTGGTCAGCGTACATGCTCATGGAAGTCTCCGTGATCGATACGCGCTGCGGATTGCGTCGCGTTGTTTTCACTTTAGGAGTTGCGATCACTTGGCAGAAGGTTGAATCGGGCCAACTGCTTTATCCTTCAGGCCAATAGTCTGGGGAAGATTCATGCAGTTCTGGGATTTCACGCGCAGTCCGGCAAGTGTTCAGTTGCTGCTCGAAGCAGGAGCAAAGCGCGGTCTGAGAGCGCGGGATCTGCTCCAGGGCTCCGGTTTGACCCAGGAACGGCTGGCTGACGCAGAGATCAGCATCGATCCAGCACAAGAAGTAGCCGTCATTCGAAACCTGCTCACTCTCATCCCGGACGAGCCAGGCCTGGGACTGCTTGTCGGCATGCGCTACCACGCTACGGCCTATGGAATTCTTGGCCTTGGAATGCTTAGTGCTGCAAGCGGTCTGGACGCCCTCCTGCTTGCGCACCGTTTCCTCTCCCTGACCTTTGCACTCGCTATGCTGGAGCATGAGCGCTCAGACGGGATGCATCGGCTGAAATTCGTTGCATCGCCTGCGCTTGAGCCAGCATTGCGCGAGTTTGCAGTGCAACGCGCCGTAGGCGCGACCTGCCGTCTAATGCTGGATGTCCTGGGGGCAGACACGCAACTGGAAGCTCTCAGTCTCAGCATGAAACGGTCGCCGCATATGCCGTACGCAATCGGCGGCGTACGGATCGAGTGGGGATCGCAAAGCAACGAACTACGCGTAACACAGGCAACTATGGCTCAAGCCCTGCCTCAAGCCAGTGCGGCAACGTATGCCATGTGTGTCCGCATGTGCGAAGACCTCATGACCAAACGTCGCACATCGCTTTCGACTGGAACGCTACTTCGAGAAATGCTGGCGGCACAACCTGATGGATCGTCGGCAAACCTGCAGCAAGTTGCCGGCTGGCTTCACGTAAGCGAGAGATCGCTCAAACGCAGGCTTCATGACGAAGGACTCTCGTTTCGGAAACTACACGAAGAGGTTCGCAGAGCACGAGCCGACAAGCTGCTGATTGGCTCCGAGCTATCCGTTGCAGAAATTGCCGCGAGGCTTGGCTACAGTGATGTATCCGCGTTCTCGCAAGCATATAAACGATGGACGGGTTTTTCCCCCACGAATGCAACCGAGCAAATGCGCGGCCAAGAAATCTCAAGTAGCAAGCATTGATAGCGCGCATGAATGCCGACGCAGAGACCATGCGCTTTTTTCCCGCCACACTTTCGGTGGAGCAGAGCAATGCCATGGCGCAATACTGTCGCGAACTCATCAAGCAGCAAGGTTGGGGAGTTTGGGCAGTGGAAGAAAAAGCTACCGCAACATTCATTGGACTCACCGGCTTGATGCGCTGAACATCTCAGCGGGGGTACGGAAGCCAAGCGTCTCCCGCTCCTTTAGGCCTCGTGGAGCAATCAGTTGCCGCCCTGATAGGACGAATGTCGCCATCATCAAGCCGATAAGAGCCTGTAGAAAGGCCAGCCACTTCCTATTTCCGCGACAACGCGGGTGCGTGCGTACAAGAGCAATGCAGTGATTAGCTGCTTCAAATCGCGATGCTTGCGACGCACTCTCAGCGATGTGCATCTTTAGCAGCCCATTCTGAAAATGCCTGCCCGAGGTCCGATTTATGCAGAGTATTTAATTTGGACAGGCATTCTGGCGAGGCGTCGATAAAAGATCTTGTCGCCAAGAATGGGCCACCAATCGTATAGAAACATCTCCATAGGACGCCACAGAGCCACCCATCCGCCAATCTCCAGGCTGTGGCTG
>NZ_BBXH01000024.1:0-118543 GCF_001010305.1 Comamonas sp. E6 | reverse complement strand
TTGGCGCCCCCGACTCCCTCTGACAGTACGCAGCACATACGAAAAAGGGAGCTCAACGACTCCCTTTTTCTTTGGCAACCGCCTCCCATCGAGGCGATATGTCGCTTACTTGCGCAGCAATTGCTTGAGTGCGGTCTGCAGGCGACGGGCAGATACCTCATCGCTGGCACTGCCCAGCACAGTGGCCACGTCCTGACCCCAGGTCTGCTGGGGAGAAGGATCGTTGCGGCGGGTCAGCATCTGCAGCTGCAGCGCACGGCGTGCCGCCAGCTGATCGGCAGGAGTGTGTACATCGGCAGCCATTTCCAGGCGCAGCAGGGCCTCTGCAGCATTGCCCTTGGGTGCAGCAGCCACAGCACCGGACCAGGAAGAGCGCACAGGCGCCGTCACCTTGCTGCCCAGTTGCTGAGCCGATGGCAGCTGCGCAGCATCACGAGCCTGCCAGGCACCGAGCAGCTGAGTCAGCGCTTCGCCGTGCGCCTGTGCCGCCAGCTTGCGCAGAGCTTCCTGGGCATGCTCCACGGCATCACGCTGGGCGCGGAAGGCCGGATCGGCCAGGCGCGGTCCGCGCTCCTCTCGCGTGAACTCGCGACGGCCACGGCCGGCATCACGGCTGTCGCGACCATCGCGACCATCGCGGCCACCGCGCGCTGCATCGCGTCCACGGCCGCCATCCTTGCGATCACCAGGACGACCACCTGCAACAGCTGCCGCTTCCTTCCTCATGCCAGGGCGGTCATCGCCACGCACGGCCACCACGGGACGTGCCGGCTTGGCCACTGCAGCGGCTTCGCTCGCTTGCGCCTCAACAGCCTCAGACGCTTGCTCTGCCTGGCCCTGGGGCTGGTTTTCATCAGACTTGGCGGGCTGAGCCTTGATGGCTGCTTCGAGCTCGGCCAGCGCTGCGTGAATCTTTTGCGCATCGCCGCTGGCATTGGCCGCCTCGACCGCCTTGGACGCATCCAGCACCCGACGATCATGCTCGGACAACTCAACCGCCACCTGGCTGCGACCACCACGCTCCACACTCTTGCGATTGAAGGCATCGTCCAGCGGCTTGCGGAATGCATCCCAGAGCTTTTGCTCGTGCTTGCGATCCAGCGGAACCACCTGGGCTTCGGCCTGCCAGCGCTGCTGCAGCGCCTTCACGGCGTCGATACGCAGGCTGGGGGCTGCGCCCAAGGCCGTGGCTTCGTCGATCATGGCATGGCGACGCTCCAGGCTGGCCTTTTGTGCAGCCTGCAGGGGCGCTTCGGCAGCAGCCATGGCCTGCTTGAACAGGGGCTGCAGTTCGGCAAACAGCTTTTCGCCGATATGGCCGCTTTCACGCCAGCGCTCGCCAAACTGGCGCAGCGCGCGCAACATGCTCTTCCAGTCCTGGCTGGCCGCATTGCTTGCAGCCCAGGCCTTGATTTCTTCGATCAGCGCCAGACGCTGCGCCTTGGCCTGCGTGCTGTCCTGACGAATCTTGTCGTGCCAGGACTCGACCACCTTGTAGGCAGCGTTGCAGGCCTCGTCAAACTTCTTCCACAGCGCATGATTGGCCATGGCACCTTGGTCGGCCTGCTTCCATTGTTCGCGCAGGCTGCGCAGGGTTTCCTGGATCTTGCGACCACCCAGTGCCTGGCCTTCGGGACGGTTGAGCAAGGCTTCGGCCTTGGCCACCAGGTCCTCGCGCAGTTTCTCGGCCAGATGGCGCTGCCAACCCTCGGCCTCACCGGCGGCCAACAGGGCGTCATGCACTTCGCCCACCAGCGCCTCGTCCACAAAACGGCCATGGGCCTTGATGGCTGCGCGCATGGCTTGCACGGCTTCGGAGCCGGCCTGGCTGTTGCCAGCTGCAGTTTCTGCCTTCAGCGCCTGCAGGGCCTGGCCCAGGCCAGCCTTGGCTGCGTCCACCTGCTCGGGCGTGGGCTTGCCACGGCCAGCGGCGGCTGCGCGCGGTGCGGCGGGCTTGGCCACTTCCACAGCAGCGGCTTCGGGAGGCAGACCACGGGCCACGCGGATTTCGTCGGCCCAGACGGGGACCGTGGGCAACGGCGCTGCCTCGTCGGCAGCAGCAGCCTCGGTCTGTGCCAGTGCAGACTGGAAAGCATCCCAAACCAGCGCCAGTTGTGCAGAGGCTGCTTCCAGCTGAGGCGGGAAACGGCCGTCCACGCTGCCCCAGCTGGCGTCACCGGTCAGCTCCTTGGCCTGCTCCTGCCAACGCGCAACATCGACTCCCAGGGCTTCCAGCACCGCCTTGGCATCCTTCCAGGACTTGGTGGACAGCACTTCGATGCGCTGCGCCAGCAGCAGCGCCACTTCGCGCTGCACCTGGGTGCGATGCTGCAGGTCTTCCACCGCCTTCACGCGCTCGCCCAATCGGGCCTTGAACTGCGACAGAGGCTCGCGCGACAGCGCGGCACCGGCCTTGGCGGCATCACGCTGCCAGGCAGCTGCAGCCGCGGCATCGAAGGGCTCTGCAGCCAGCAGTGCCTGAGCCTTCTCGGCCCATTCCACGGAAATTTTTTCCTGATTCGCGGTGCGACGGATTTCGTCAAGGCGCTCGCGCACGGCACGGGCAGCACTCTTGTCGCCCTTGCTCAGTTCCTTGTGAACGTCCTGGAGTTGCTCGACCGTGGGCTGAGTCGCCAACCAGTCGCGAATGCGCGCGGCGCGATCACCCGACGTCTCGGCGGAGAAAGCACCACCCGTCAATGCATCCAGCGGATGTTGCTCAGTATTCTTGGCAGAGGCCGGGTTCACTTCAGATGCATCAGACATGGTGCTGCTAGGAGAAATAGATGTCATGTAAGGGTCAGAAAATGCTTGGCAGCCAGCGCAGTCAACGCTGCAACGGGCCAGTGCCAACCCACATGAGGGCAGACTTTCCAAGCGCAAGCCCAGGCACATGAGCACCTGGGCAAACCGGTATTTTCGCCTTTATTTAAAGGCAAGCCAAAAAATGCGAAATCGCAAGGTGTTTCGCAGCACTTTCATCACTGCGCAGACAGACTCAACTGGGCACGTGGCGTCCAGTCCTTGTCCTGCACATCCAGCTTGGGAGCGCCCAGGAACAAGCGCTCCAGCGGCAGCTGTTGCGTGGCCAGATAGTCCCGCACAGCCACACCGCGCGCCAGCGCCAGCTCGCGCATGGCATCGTCAGGCACCTTGATGCTGGCCACCAGCAGCGCCGTCATCTGGTCTGCAGGCAGATCCTTGGCCATTCCGACCATGTTGCGGGGCTTTTTGATGTCGGCTCGACCGTAAACGGCCTTGAGCAGAGCCGGACGCTCGGCATCGCTGAACTCCATCACCTCGTCTCCACTCTTGCCTTCGCGAATCACGTTGCGGCGCTTTTGGGCCAGCAGCAGACGATCCAGCTCTTCAGTCTTCCAGGCCTCCTTGTCTTCGGCCTCACGCGACTCGCCCACCACAGTCATCTTGAGCGCGGGGCGGTCGTTGAGTGCCTTGACGATCTTGGCCAGTTGCTCCCTGGCCTTGCCGTCGAGCTTGGCGCTGCCCGGCGCAAAGTTGACTGCGCCTGACTCGTCGCCACCCGAGAACGCCCCCGACAACAGCGCAAACGGCGCGGTCACTGCCTTCATGATGATGTTGCCGATCACCTTGAAGATGATGGGCGCCAGACGGAACTGCGGGTCGTTGAGCGAGCCGCTCAGAGGCACATCGAGATCGATCACGCCGTTGCGGTCGGACAGCAGGGCCACAGCCAGCTTGACGGGCAGCGATGCGGGCGCGCCCTCCACCTTGTCGCCAAAGGTCAATTGGCGCAGCACCAGCTTGTTCGATGCCGTGAGCTGCCCATCAGGCTGCACCTTGTAGTTCACATCCATATAGAGCTTGCCGCGCTCTATGCCATAGCCCGCGTACTTGATGGAATATGGCGACAGCGGCGACAGCTCCAGGTCATTCATCTGGGCGCGTACATCCAGCGCCAGAGGCTTGGCCAGCGGATTGACCTTGCCGCTGATATCGAGCTTCGCCGTACCCTGGGCCTTGCCCTTGATTTCAAGGTCGGCCATTTGCGGCTCTACCTGGCCTGCAGGAGCCTGCGAAGAGAAGGCGCTCAGACGGCCGTTCAGCTCACTCAGATCGGCCGAGTAGTTGGGCTGAATGAAATAGTCGGAAAACTGCACCTTGCCGCCCGTCAGCACAATGGGCCCGACCTTGATGATGGGCGCGGGGCCGACATCTTCGGGCTTTACGGGCTCAGCCACGGGTCTGCTGAGCTCGGGCTTCTCGCCAGCAGCCGCCTGGGCGTTCGCCTCTTCGTTCTGTGCGACGGACTGCTCGGACTTTTCGGTCTTCACAATGTCCTGCAGATTGATGCGGCCGTTGCGCTGCACGATGACGCGCGCAAAAAAGTCGCTCAGCGCGGTTTCGCGCACGCTCACCCGCAGCGGCTGAGCCGGTTGCATATTCAGGTCCAGGCCGCGCACCATCAGCGTTTTCCAGGCCAGCAAATCATCGCCCAGACCCAGACCTGTGCGCGCAGCCAGTGCCTTGGCACGGTCTGCCGTTGAGTCATTGAGCACTGCCGTCAGCGCGCCCTTGGCGGTACTGGGCTTGCCCACCTCTTCCTGCACCGGGGCCGCAAGCGTGGAGCGTACGCGCAGGTCGTTGAGCTCCACATCGCCCGACACAGACAGCTGCGGCCCCTTGGCATGGGCCAGATAGTTAAGCTTGCCCCGGAAGTTGCCGTCGGCACGCACCAGATCCACATTGAGCTTGTGACCGAAATACGGCTCCAGCGCATGCAAGGGCACGGCACGGGCCTGCAACTGCCCCCGAGCCGAAACAGGGGTCAGACCCAGCTGCCCCTTGAACTGAATATGACCAGCCTGCACACGGCGACTGGCAGCCAGCTGAGCCGAGACCTCCAGCGGAGTCGGCGCTGCCTTGGCCGCCAGAGGCTCGAAAGCCCCCAGGCGTATGCGCAAGGCGCTCACATCCAGCTGCACGGGCCGTGCATTCCCGCCTTGCACAGGTGCTGCATCGCGAAACTGCAGCGCACCGCCATCCACGGCAATCGCTGCCAGCTTGACCGACCAAGGTTTGCCCGGCTCCACCTTGCTGCCCTGCGTTGCCGGCCTGGCTGCAGGCGATGCCACGGGCAACCAACGCTCGTACATCCAGTGCCCTTGTGCGTCACGCAGAGCCGCGAGTTGCGGCTTCTGCACGGCAATGGCCTCCACCTGCACCTGCCGGGCAGCAAGATCGACCTGAACGCCGCTGACCTTGATCTGTTCGATATTGACAGGGGCCTGCTTGTCCTGCAGCTGCAGCTTGTCGGCAGTCAGCTCGGCCACCTCTGCCACGACTCCGCCCTCACCCCAGGAAATCCGGGCATCGGTATTGAGCATGGCGCTGAGCTGCGGCTTGAAGTGCGCTTGCATATAGGGCTGCACCCATTGCAGCGGCAACTGCTCGAGCTTGAGATTGAGCTTGCCCGCCTTGTCCGTGGCTTCTCCATCCACAGCCAGCCTGGCAGCCCCTTCCACCCGGGCCTGCTCAGCCGTTTGCAAACCTGCAGTGGCCGTCAGTTGCAAAGGCGCATTCATGGGCCAAGCCAGATTCTTGGCCTGCAGCATCAAAGGAGCCAGGGTCAGCGCCGCAGGCGCCGCGCCTGTAGCAGCATCCCTCCAATGCACTGTAGCGCTATCAATATCGAACTGTTTCACGCTCACTGCGAGGGACTGGGCAGGCGCCTCGGCCTTGGTGCCCGCCTGGACCGAAGCCTTGGCGTCGGAGGAATCAGACTCAGGCTCTGCATTTTCGGCGGGCGCTGCTGCAGCAGTGGACGGCGCATTCAGCCCCAGCCAGTTGATCACGCCCTGCGCATTGCGGCTGGCATGAACCTCGGGCTTGACCCAGCGCACCGATTCGAGCGCAATCTGGTTCTGCAGAGGCTGAACATTCTTGAGCTGCACCTCCAGCGCCTCAAAGTTCAGCAGCGGCGCACTCTGGCGATCCTGCACCGCGACATTGCTCAAGGCCAGCTTGCCGCTGATGCTGACCACAGGCTGGTCTTTTTGCTCGAAGCTGATCTGCAGATCCGTGTCCAGCACGCCAGACAGAGGCTGCACGGGAACGCTGGCAGGCACATAGCCCAGATAAGGGGCCAGATCGATGTGCTCCCATTTGAGTTGCATCGCCGTCTGGCGGGTGTCAGTGAACGGCGTGCTCTCGCCCGAGGTATCGAACTTGCTGCCGTTGAGATCGAAAGCCAGATGCGGCAGCACCTTGATCTCGCGCTTGGAGGCCAGATTGCTGATGAAAGGAATGCTCAGCTGCAAGTCCTTGAGCTCGTGCTTGCGCTGCACGAACTCGTCATTGAGCTCGATACGGCCGTCGCGCAAGGCAATGTTGTAGAGCGCAAAGCTCAGGGGCTTGGACGGCTCCTCGTCATCGGGCTCGGAGAGCTTGGCAATTACATCGTCGATATCGAGCTTGCCCAGTGAATGCTGCGTCAGGCGCACCACCGGCGCATCGACCTCGATCGCATCCAGCACAGGAGCGAGCCTGAACAAGGACTGCGCGCTGGCATTGATGAAGATGCGCTTGATCTGCAGCTGTGGCTCGGCGGCGGATTTCAGATTTTTCTGAGCCACAGAGCTCTCTGCATCAGCGGTTTCAGCTACTTTTTTTATAGCCTTATCGATCACCAGTTCATGCAGGGTGATGGACATGGCCCAGGGCGCAAACTCGATCTTGCCCACATGGACGCCGCGCCCCAGTTTCTCGGCAGCCCGTTTTTCCAGCTGGCTTTTAGCCACCCAGGGCACTACCGCCCAGAGCAGCAGCCATAACAGCAAAAGAGCAAGAACAGACCAGATCAGCCGGCGAAGCCAGCGATTCGATGTGAGCAAGGACATGGGCAATTGTTATTGATGCAGAGATTGAAAGCCTTCCAAGACTCTCAGGGGCGGGACCCGCCGCGCGCCCGGAACACCACTGTACCTTGAGCGCACCCTGGTGTATCTAGATTGCGCTCTATATATAGATAGAGGCAAGAGGCGTTTCCAGGGAGAAGTTTGCGCCATAGGAATGCCGACCAGAGGCAGATGAGCGCGAAAAATGCAAACAATGCGCTGCAGAGAAAAGACAACGCCGGAAATGACAAAGCCCGGAAGTGGCGAAACCGACTTCCGGGCTTTACGGCCGGTACCAGACCGGGCCGTTTTTCGCGGATCAAGGAGGGTGTGGTCCTTGCCGCTGGAAGCAACGATTGCTCCCTTTTGTGCCTCAAGCGAAGATAAAGAGCAAGTGCCAACAGCCCATGGAATCAAAGGCCTCGGCGGAATTTGCTTTTCCTTTCCTTTGGCAAGCACCTGCAACGTGCAGGCAAATTCACTATATCTGTGCTCGCGTAGGGCTACCAGGCTTTTTGCACTTTATTTCGCCTTGATGACAAATAAAACGATGTGAGCGTATACACCTCTTGAATCCGTGATTTTTTGCTGTAATTTTTTGAGCAAGCTGTACATTCATACAGTTTTTATATAATTTTAAAATCTAAAAAGTATTTTTGTTAGTGTTGACTGAATATTTAGGGCGCTTCTAGAATCCGCCAGCGCTCGAAATGAGCGTTTTTTGTTTCCGCTGCCTCACGACTGAGCAGACCGATCGGCGCCCCAAGGGGCGCTTTTAATCGGCCCGCAGCAAACCTCATCGGCCAGTTGTCCTGGTTGTACCGCGAGATTGATCCGGTGCGACCTCGGGCGATAGCCAAGAAAGGACAAGCTATGCCAGCGTCAGGAAAATTAATCGCCTCTGCGCGAACGTTGGGCCATAAGACGGCCCACGGTTTTCTTGCTCTTACTCACAACGGTTTCGCCCTGCTGGGCTTGGCCGTGGCCATTTCGGCCCTGATTCTGATCTCTCGTCCGGACCTGCGTCTGGCCGGTGCAACCGAGCTGCGCGAGTGGCTCGACACACGCCTGCCCGCCAGCACCGTGGTGGCTGCCGCCGAAGTGGAGGAAGCCCCTGCTTCCACCAACATCGTCGTCGCCAGCGACCGCGCCACGGCCGTCAACCCCAAGAACCTGCCCAAGGAGCAGGCGGCTGTGGCCTATTGGCTCAGCAAAAAATACCGGGTTGCGCCCGAGCCGATTGCAGCCCTGGTCAGCGAAGCCTATGTCCAGGGCAAAGCCAACAAGCTGGACCCGACGCTGATTCTGGCCATCATGGCCATTGAGTCGAGCTTCAACCCGTTTGCCCAAAGTTCGGTTGGTGCCCAGGGCCTGATGCAGGTGATGACTTCCGTGCACACCGACAAGTACGAAAGCTTTGGCGGCCAGCACGCTGCCTTCGACCCAGTGACCAATCTCAAGGTCGGCGTCAAGGTGCTCAAGGAATGCATTGCCCGTGCCGGCTCCATCGAGGGTGGCCTGCGCTATTACGTGGGTGCAGCCAATCTTCCTTCGGACGGCGGCTATGCGGCCAAGGTGCTTGCCGAACACCAGCGTCTGCGCCAGGGCGTGGGCCTGCAGGCCAGCCCGCTGATGACGGCCAAGTCCGACGAAGCCACCAAGGTCTCTCACGCTCAGCAAGTGGCACTGGCCAACTCCAACCTCTAAGCGACAGACCCCTGCATTTCTCAAGCTGGCTCCGGCCAGCTTTTTTTATGCCCCGGCCAGGTCCTGCGGGAAAAACGGGCATAGGTTCTTCAGCCATGCCAGCTCAGCTACACTAGCGGGTGTACGCAACTGGCGATAGGCGCAGAATTTTCTGCCGCTGACGTGGAATCCGGCAGACTGCAAGGTCTGTGAACCACCGGGGAGCGTACCGCCCAGGGTCGCAGCGACTGCAACCTGCAAGCGTTTCAGCCGTTCGCCTGGGCAGCCCTTGGCCTCAAGGGAATTTCTAAGTTCACAGGACTGCCATGTTTCAACGCACCGATACCGTCGCGAAAGTCGACCCCGAACTGTTTGCAGCTATTGAAGCTGAAAACCATCGCCAGCAAGAGCACATCGAGCTGATCGCCAGCGAGAACTACTGCTCGCCCGCAGTGATGGAAGCCCAGGGCTCCCAGCTGACCAACAAGTACGCCGAAGGCTATCCCGGCAAGCGCTACTACGGTGGCTGCGAGCATGTGGACGTGGTCGAACAGCTGGCCATTGACCGCATCAAGCAGATCTTTGGCGCCGAAGCCGCCAACGTGCAACCCAATTCCGGCTCTCAGGCCAACCAGGCTGTGCTGATGGCTTTCGCCAAGCCAGGCGACACCATTCTGGGCATGAGCCTGGCCGAAGGCGGTCACCTGACCCACGGCATGGCGCTGAACATGTCCGGCAAATGGTTCAAGGCCGTCTCCTACGGTCTGAATGCCGACGAAGCCATCGACTACGACAAGCTCGAAGAGCTGGCCCGCGAGCACAAGCCCCGCATCATCGTGGCTGGCGCTTCCGCCTATGCCCTGCGCATCGACTTCGAGCGCTTCGCCAAGATCGCCAAGGAAGTCGGCGCCATCTTCTGGGTGGACATGGCCCACTATGCCGGCCTGATTGCCGCAGGCGTGTACCCCAACCCCGTGCCCCATGCCGACGTGGTCACCACCACCACCCACAAGAGCCTGCGTGGCCCCCGTGGCGGCGTGATCCTGATGAAGGCCGAGCACGAGAAGGCCATCAACAGCGCCATCTTCCCCGGCCTGCAAGGCGGCCCCCTGATGCATGTCATCGCCGGCAAGGCCGTGGCATTCAAGGAAGCCCTGACTCCCGAGTTCAAGGCCTACCAGGAACAGGTCGTGAAGAATGCCAAGGTGTTTGCCGAAACGCTGACCGAGCGCGGTCTGCGCATCGTCTCCGGCCGCACCGAAAGCCACGTGATGCTGGTGGACCTGCGCGCCAAGGGCATTACCGGCAAGGCTGCCGAAGCGGCCCTGGGTCTGGCTCACATCACCGTGAACAAGAACGCCATCCCCAATGACCCCGAAAAGCCTTTCGTGACCAGCGGCATCCGTATCGGCACGCCCGCCATGACCACCCGTGGTTTCGGCGAGGAAGAAGCCCGCATCACCGCCAATCTGGTGGCCGATGTGCTGGACAAGCCCGAAGACGAAGCCAATCTGGCTGCCGTGCGCGCCAAGGTGGCCGAGCTGACCGCCAAGTTCCCTGTCTACAGCAAGTAAATCCTGCTGCGCTGAGCTGTCATGAAGTGCCCCTTCTGCAACCATCCGGACACGCAAGTGGTTGAGACCCGCGAGTCCGAGGACGGGGGCTTCATCCGCCGCCGCCGCCGCTGCGGCGGCTGCGACAAGCGCTTCACGACCTACGAGCGCCCCGAGGTCAGCTTTCCCACCGTGGTCAAGAGAGACGGCCGCCGTATCGAATACGAGCGCGCCAAGCTGCAAGGCTCTTTTCAGATCGCGCTGCGCAAGCGCCCCGTGAGCACCGAACTCATCGACGCAGCCATAGAGCGCATCGAGGACAGGCTGCTCAATCTGGGCCAGCGTGAAATCGATTCCAGCCGCCTTGGCGAGTTGGTGATGGATGAACTCAAGGGCTTGGACAAGGTCGGCTATATCCGCTTTGCCAGCGTCTACCGCAGCTTCGAGGATGTGGACGACTTCAAGAACATCATGGATGAGGTTCGCAGCCCCAAGGCCAAGGCCGCCAAAAAGCCCTAGCCCTGACCGCCGTGCCTTGCCATGCCAAAAGCCACCCTTGGGTGGCTTTTGTTTTGCGCGCTTGATGGCAGGCATCAGCTATGAACTAATGAGCATCTAACGCATGGTCTAAAAGGAAATCAGACAATTTTTTATCTGATTTCCTTAATGAACGCACGTAATACGCTCCTTCAAAGGTAGCGCCATCGGCCCGCTGCGGCTTTGTTCGCGTACATGCTCCGCCAGTGCATCCAGATCCAGCATGCCGCCCACCACGTCGATGCCTTGCGTGAAAATGCTGAAATTGTCGCCGCCGCTGCCCAGATAGCTCTGCAGTCCCACGCGGTAGCGCTGTGACATCTTGAGCAACCGGCCGTTGAGGCGCAGCTCGCTCACGCGCCGGCCCGCGGGCAGGCGACGGTCGAAGCGGTAGCTGAAGCCCTCGGAGACCTGCAGGATGCGTGGCGCATTCACGGTGTTGCTGCCGCTGTCGAATTGCTGCTCCAGCGCCTGGCGAATCTGCTCGCCCGTCAGACTCATCACCATCAGCGTATTGCCGAACGGCTGAACGCTGAACAACTGTCCATAAGTCACGCTGCCGTCGGCTGCAGGCAGCAGGTCGGCGCGCACACCGCCGGGGTTCACAAAGGCCAACTGCGCTCCGCCCGCAGCAGCATCGCGCGTCGCAGCATGTATGGCGTCGGCCACGATGCGCCCCATCACGCTTTCGCCATTGGCTTGCGGCACGCGGCTGGCAGCAGCGGCCAGCCGTCCTGCGCCGGCCTCGGCCAGCGGCCGGGCCGCAGCCTTGTAGCGCGCCACCAACGCTGCAACAGGGGCGTCGGCATCAAGGACCGGGAATTCGGGCTGCAGACTCACCAGACCGGCAGCGCTGCGATAGGCCTCGCCCTGCACGATATGCTGGTGCGCCGATTTGCGGCTGACGCGGCGTGTGTGCGCATCCACCGTCAGTCTGACTTCGGTCAGCAGCGTGCCGTACTGACCCGCGCTGGTCAGCAGGAACGGCTTGCGGGCATTCACCCTGGCGTAATCGCACACATAGGAGCGGTGGGTATGACCGGAGATCACCACATCGACCTCGCCAGAGAGCTGCTCCAGAATCGGGACGATGGCGCCAGACAGCCCTTGGCAGCTATCGTCCTGCAGGCCCGAAGTGGTGGCTCCGCCCTCATGGATCAGCACCACGATCACATCGGCCCCCTGCGCCCTCAGCTGGGGGATCAGCGCATTGGCCGTCTGTGCCTCGTCGGCGAATGTCAGCCCTCTGACCCCGCTGGGCCGCACCATATGCGGCGTGTTCCTGAGTGTCATGCCGATGAAGCCCACGCCTATGCGCAGACCGTCCTGCTCGAAGAACTTCAGCCCGGTCGCAGGAAACAGCGGCCGGCCGTCTTCACGCAGCGTATTGGCCGCGAGAAACGGGAACTCCGCCCCCTTGAAGGGCTGGCTGATCTGGCATGGCTGCTTGCTGGTGAACTTCTCGCAGCCCCCATGCTGCATGCGCAGCAGCTCGGCCACGCCCTGGTCGTATTCGTGATTGCCGGTGGCCGCGAAGTCCACCCTCATGAGGTTGAGCACCTCTATCGTCGGCTCATCGAGAAACAGAGCGGAGACCATGGGCGAGGCCCCGATCATGTCCCCGGCCGTGACCAGCGCCACATGGCGGCTGGCCTGGCGGCGCTGGGCGATGGCCCGGGCCATGTAGGCAACGCCACCAGCGGGCACGGCAATGTTCTGTCCCTGCGCGTTCTGGGCCGTCACGGCCAGTCCGGGCGGCTCCAGATGGCCGTGCAGGTCATTGAAGCCCAGCAAGGTGATCTCCATGCTGGCCGGCCTGAGCGCACCGCCACCGCAAGCACTCAAACCCAGCACGAGCAGCCCAGCGCATATGGGGCGGAAGGCATTGCGCAAAGCGCAACGCCAGCCCGGCGACAGGGCGCGAGGCTGGCGTTGATCCGGTTTTTTGTCAGCTGCAACCATCGGACTCTCCTGAGTCAGAGGTTTTAACGCACAAAGAGGTCTGGGCGATGTCAGGCGGCCGATGCCGGAATCGGGGCCAGGCCGGAATCCACATCGGCATTCTGCGCACGGTGACGCAGCGCATGGTCCATCACCACCAGCGCCAGCAGCGCCTCGGCAATCGGCGCAGCGCGGATGCCCACGCAGGGGTCGTGGCGCCCCTTGGTGATGACTTCGGTGCTCTGGCCATGCACATCTATGGACTCACGCGGCGTGATGATGGAGCTGGTGGGCTTGATGCCGATGCGCACTTCCAGATCCTGGCCGGTGCTGATGCCGCCCACGATGCCGCCCGCGTTATTGCTGCGGAAACCCTCGGGGCTCAGCGAATCGCCATGCGTGGTGCCACGCTGGGCCACGCTGTCAAAGCCCGCGCCGATCTCCACGGCCTTGACGGCGTTCAGACCCATCATGGCGTAGGCGATGTCGGCGTCCAGGCGGTCATACAGGGGCTGGCCCAGGCCGACCGGCATATTGCTGGCGTTCACACGCAGCGCCGCGCCGCAGGAATCGCCGCTCTTGCGCAGCTGCTCCATGTATTCCTCGAAGCGGCTCACATCGGCCACGGGCGCGAAAAAGGGGTTGTTCGGCACATGCTCCCAGCTCTCGAAACCTATGGGCAGCTCGCCGATCTGGGTCATGCAGGCGCGGAACTCGGTGCCGAACTTTTCCTTGAGCCATTTCTTGGCCACGGCACCCGCTGCCACCGTGGGCGCTGTCAGGCGTGCCGAGGAGCGGCCACCGCCGCGCGGATCGCGGATACCGTACTTCTGGAAGTAGGCATAGTCGGCATGACCGGGACGAAAGCTCTGCGCGATATTGGAGTAATCCTTGCTACGCTGGTCGGTGTTGCGGATCAGCAGCGCAATCGGCGTGCCCGTGGTCTTGCCTTCGTAGACGCCGGAGAGAATCTCCACGGCATCGGGCTCGTTGCGCTGGGTGACGAACTTGCTGGTGCCGGGGCGACGTCGATCCAGATCATGCTGGATGTCCGCCTCGCTCAAGGCCATGCCCGGAGGGCAGCCGTCAATCACACAGCCAATGGCCGGGCCGTGGGACTCACCGAAATTGGTGACCGTGAAAATTGTGCCGAAGGTATTGCCGCTCATAGGCTGCCGATTATCGTTGAAGTGATGATTGACGGCTGCACACTGTCCTGCCTAAAGTCTTTTCACCATGCTCAAACTTGCGTTTATTCTGGCCTCGGCCCTGGTGTCCGTAGTGATCGGCGGCGTCGGCGGTCTGCTGTTCTTCGAATTTGCACCGTCGCGCTGCGCGGGCCAGTATGCCTGCGGCTACGGCAAGGCCGTGATCGGCATGATGGTGGGCCTGGGTGTCGCCTTGCTGTGCTTTGTGGGGCTGCTGCTCAAGGGCCTGCGCAAGGCAAAGTCGCCAACAACTGTATTGCAGAGTCCGCACAGCCCAGCCGACCGACAGCCATAAGGCAGCGCTGCGTCGCCTGCAGAGCACATCAGGCTGGACATGAAAAACCCCGCCTCGGCGGGGTCTGCAGCAAAAGCTGGCTTATTCGGCACCCTGGCGCTCGCCTTCGGGCCAGTCGCGGATATAGGCCTTGAGCATGCGGTTCTCGAAGTTCTGGCTGTCCACCACGGCCTTGGCCACGTCGTACAGCGAGATCACGCCCATCAGCATGCGCTTGTCCATCACGGGCATGTAGCGCGCATGGCGGTCCAGCATCATGCGGCGCACCTCGTCCATATCGGTTTCCATGGTGCAGGTCATGGGCGCGTCGTCCATGGCGCCGCGCACGGAGATGTTCTCCACGCCGCCGGTCTTCACAAAGCCCTGGATCACTTCGCGGAAGGTGAGCATGCCCACCACATCGCCGTGATCCATCACGACCAGCGAGCCAATGTCCTTCTCCGACATCACCTGCACCGCCGCGGCCAGGCTTTCGTCGGGCGACACCGTGTACAGGGTATTGCCTTTGACGCGCAGGATGTCACTAACTTTCATTGCTGTTCTCCGAATCTGTTTGGCACGCTGTGGCAGCTTTTGTCCTGCATGTGTCAGCACATGCGGCATCGCTTTGCACAGAATGCAGGTGCGTGCACAAATATAGCCCACAATGGCTTGCATTGAGAAAAACTAAATCAATGACGAAACATATGAATTTCCACATATTCATTCGTCTATCCGACCAAATCGATATTTGATTGCGTGCTCGATCACACATTGCGTCGATCAAAACCAGCCATGGAGACAAAACATGCCCGGCTACTCTGACCCCGGCTTTGACACCCTGAGCCTGCATGCAGGCGCCCAGCCCGACCCCGCCACCGGCGCACGTGCCGTACCCATCCATCTGACGACGTCCTTTGTCTTCGAATCCAGCGACCACGCGGCCAGCCTGTTCAATCTGGAGCGCCCCGGCCACGTCTACAGCCGCATCTCCAATCCCACCAACGCGGTGCTCGAGCAACGCGTCTCGGCCCTGGAAGGCGGCGTGGGCGCAATTGCCGTGGCCAGCGGCCAGGCGGCGCTGCACCTGTCGATTGCCACGCTGATGGGCGCGGGCAGCCATATCGTGGCCAGCACGGCCCTGTATGGCGGCTCGCAGAACCTGCTGCACTACACGCTGGCGCGCTTCGGCATAGAGACTACCTTCGTCAAGCCAGGCGACATCGATGGCTGGAAGGCTGCGGTGCGCCCCAACACCAAGCTGTTCTTTGGTGAGACCGTGGGCAACCCCGGCCTGGATGTGCTGGACATTCCCACGGTCAGCCAGATCGCCCACGAAGCCGGCGTGCCGCTGCTGGTGGACTCGACGCTGACCTCGCCCTGGCTGATCAAGCCTTTCGAGCATGGCGCGGACATCGTCTATCACTCGGCCACCAAGTTCCTGTCCGGCCACGGCACGGTGATCGGCGGCATCGTCGTCGATGGCGGCAGCTTCGACTGGGAAAAATCGGGGCGCTTTCCCGAGCTGACCCAGCCCTATGACGGCTTTCACAACATGGTGTTCAGCGAGGAGTCCACCACGGGTGCATTTTTGCTGCGCGCTCGCCGCGAAGGCCTGCGTGACTTCGGCGCCTGCATGAGCCCGCACAGCGCCTGGCTGATCCTGCAAGGCATAGAGACTCTGCCGCTGCGCATGGAGCGCCATATGCGCAACACCGAAAAAGTGGTGCAGTTCCTCGCCAGCCACCCGCTGGTCAGCCGCGTGGGCCACCCCATGCTGGAGACCCACCCCTCGCACGCCCTGGCCAGGAAGCTGCTGCCGCGCGGCGCCGGCTCGGTGTTCAGCTTTGACATTGCCGGCAACCGCAACCAGGGCAAGAAGTTCATCGAAACGCTGAAGGTCTTCAGCCATCTGGCCAATGTGGGCGACTGCCGCTCGCTGGTGATCCACCCTGCCAGCACCACGCATTTCCGCATGAGCGACGAGGCCCTGGCCCAGGCCGGCATAGGCCAGGGAACGATCCGCCTGTCGATCGGCCTGGAAGACGCCGACGACCTGATCGACGACCTCAAGCGCGCGCTGAAGGCGGCCGAGAAAGCAGCCTGAGAGACCTGAACAAACATGGTTGCCACAACTTCTGCATCGCTGGACTGGAAGCAGTTTGAACAGACTTTATTCAGCATCTACTGGCAAGATGCTCAGGCGTTCCTGGCCGCGAACCCTCAAGAAAGCATCTACGCACTGGCACTGAACGGCCTGTACCGCGAGGAGGACGGCCCCATTTACCTGCCCACGCTGTCTGCCAATAGCGAGCAGGCTTATTCACAAATGGTGAATGCCCCCGAGCCGCAGGGTCGCTTGTCCGAATTCGACCTGGATACCGGCCAGTTGGGCACTCTGCGCTGGAACCCGCCGGATTGGGAATGGGAGGAGCTGGATTCAGCCTCGGACTCTCAGGAGTTGGAGCAACTGGAACAAGCCTTGCTGGCCGAGGCCAATAAAAGCACGCCTGCCCACTGGTTGCGTACCGAGGCGCAGCTGATCAAGGCGCTGATCCGCATCTGCAAGCAACTGACCAAAGCCTGCCAAAAATCGCCCTGGTCCGGCCAGCTCACTCCAGAGTTTGCGGTGCTGATCTATGTGGAAGACACTCAGGAATGCGAAGCCATGGCACGCGAGTGCATGGGGGAGGCACGCTTTCTTGCATTGTTTCCCAGCCATGACCAGCAAGCGCAAAGACGCGCCAGAGTTGCCGCGCTCTCCCCCGCTCAACAGCTGCAATACCATCTGAGCTGTCTTGAAGGTATCGGGTGCCCGGAACTGGGACTGAGCCCAAAAGAGGCGCAATTGCTGGGGGAAGAGGCCGAGACTGCGCTGCTTGCCATGAATCACAGCCAGGTGGCCCATGCGCTGCTGCCCATGCTGAATCGGCCTGGCAAACAGTGGCGCGCGGCCATGTTGCTGGCCCAGATAGCTTACCGAGACGAACAGGTACTGACTGCACTGCGTCGGCAGGTTCAGGCCCCCATCCGCAGCACCCGGGAAGAAAGCGAGCGAGGCTGGTGCGCCAGTGCCTTGGGGTCGTTAGGTGACCAGGAATGGCTGCAGCAGCAAATAGGCACCACGGCCGTGCCTGTGGACAGAATCGCGCAAGGCATTGCCTATCCCTACCGTTCCTGGAACAGCAAACCAGGCACCACGGCCCTGCACCTTGACTATGCGCCGCTGGAGCGGGCGCTCGACCTCAAGCATCCGGCCTTGACCCAGGCGCTGAATGAAGAGCTATCACCCGGAACCGGTTATTGCAGCCTTCGGGTTGAGGATTTGGAGCAAGCCCTGCTCGCTCTGCAGTCCGTTCACGCTCTGGTGCGCGTTCATGCGGCTTGCATCATGGGAGAGCGAAGCCTTGGGGCCGCTGCGGGCAGGCGCATCACTCCTGTACTGGCACAAGCCCTGAGTCACGACCGCAACGAAAACGTACGTTATCAGGCCATGCTGGGCCTGCGGTATTGGAAAAAAGCCAGCGCAGCGCAGCGCGCCACGATTGAGCATGCCGCTGAACACGATGCCAGCGACGACATACGCGAGCTGGCTCAGCAATGGCTGAATGAACACTGCTGAATCACAAAGAACAGAACCGGAGACAAACATGCAAATCAATGTGCAAGGCGCAGACATCTACGCCTACACCGGCGGCAAGGCTTTCGACGCGGCCAAGCCCACGGCCATTTTCATCCACGGCGTGCTCTGCGATCACAGTGTCTGGGCGCTGCAAAGCCGCTACATGGCCAATCACGGCTGGAACGTGCTGGCCATCGATTTGCCTGGCCATTGCAAAAGCGGCGGCCAAGCACCGGAATCCGTCGAGGAGGCTGCAGGCTTCATAGGCGCGCTGATGGATGCGGCAAACCTGCAGCAAGCTGCGCTGATCGGCCATAGCTGGGGCAGTCTGATTGCCATGGAGACTGCGGCCAGGCTGCAGGACCGCATCAGCCATCTGGTGCTGGTGGGTACGGCCTTCCCCATGAAGGTCTCGCCCGCGCTGCTGGAGTCGGCCCTGAATACGCCCGAGAAAGCCATCCAGATGGTCAACACCTTCTCGCGCGCCACGCTGGCACCGCCCAATGGCGCAGGCAGCTGGGTGTTTGGCGCCGGCGTGGCCCTGGGCCGCCGCGTGCTGGCCAGCAATGCTCACACGAATCTGCTGCATGCAGGCTTCAAGGCCTGTGACAGCTATGCGGGCGGCGAAGCGGCCATGACGCAGGTCAGCTGCCCGCTTCTGTTTGTGCTGGGCGAGCAAGACCAGATGACACCACCCAAGGCTGCAAAAGGCTTGATAGAAGCCGCCAAAGGCGCGGGCAAAACGGTGAGCGTGCAGATCATTCCCAACGGCCACAACCAGATGACGGAGTCGCCCGATGCGACGCTGTTTGCGATTCGGGATTTTCTGGCTGCATGAGCCATTAAGCTTGGGCCATGAGCCAAACCTTCCAGCACCACGGCCAACTGGCTGCCGCCTGCGCCGAATGGGCCAAGATTTCACTGACCGGTTTGCAGCCCCGGCGCAATCTCAATCTGAGCGATAAAAAAGCCGACTGGAAGCAAGCACTGAGCGCGCTCAAGCGCTTTGCCAACAGCGATAGCTATAAAGCTCACCAGGATTTCCAGGCACATGCCGCGCTGGAGAACTACTGGAAATGGAAGGAAGCGGGCGAGCAGGCGCGCTGGCTGCTGATCTATGGTATCGATCTGGGCCTGAACGGTGATGTGCTGCGCCCCATCTACCAGGAAGTGACCGCGCTGTGGATTGATGCCGCCTCGGTGGCCGAGCATGCGCGCGCCAGCATGGCGCAGGAGACTGGCGAGGACTATGGCGTAGCTCCGCCCATCAACACACGCGCTGACGACTACGCTGTTGCCGTGACCCTGCTGTCACTGGCCACACTGCTGGATGCGCAGGATGACGTACCGGCGATCGATGAGCATGTGCTGGCCTTCGATACGGACCAGTTGCTGGATTATCTGTGCGCAGGCGGTCTGCAGCTGCAGCAGGTCAGCGAGGAGCTTTTCCACAAACGCCCTTACGGCGCCATGAAGCCTTTTTTTGAACAGCTCGAAGCTCTGCCTGACCCACTGCTGCCCTATCTGCAAACCCAGTACCAGGAGTTTCTCAAGCTCTCGCCCAAGCAGCAGAAGAAAGGCAGTCCGTGGCTGGGCACGGGCTACTGGGCACTGGAGGTGGCCGCCCTGGCCGTGCTCTATGGCTGGGATGACAGCGCTTTGCGCAGCAGCCCGCACTACCCGGCTGATCTGGTCGACTACGCCCGCGGGCGCCTGGCTCAAACAGAGTCAGGCGATTCTTGACAGAAAACCGGCGATGCGGCTGCTGATGCGATCAGGCAGCTCGCGGTGCGGCACATGGCCGCCGCCGGCAATGATTTCCGCTTCGCAAGGGCCCTGCGCCCAGGTGCAGATGTTCTCCGGATGCACGAGGGAGCCGAATTCATCAAGCTCGCCGTGGATCGCCAGCACCGGGCAATGCACCTGTCTCAAGGCCGCATCCAGCCGGTAATGCGCGAAAGGCGGGCTCAGCCAGGTGTCCACCCAGGCTGACAGCACCCAGGCCGCCTTGTCGCCATGGTAGCGGGCAAGCCGCTCCAGTTGGCCGGGCTGGGCAAAGTTGTCTCGCGCCGCCCTGATGCCCTGCAAGGTGCGGTCTTCGACAAAGCTCTGGGCCGATTCGGTAATCAACGCCTGGCATTGCCGTCCATACTCAGCTGCCACCATGGCCGCCATGCCGCCGCCCACGCTGTGTCCCAGCATCACGAAAGCGTCCAGACCCAGCGCCTGATGAAGCGGCGTGAAGCCGGCCTCGACCTCGCTTTCCACAAAACTGGGTTGAAGCCGATGCGGATTGGGGTCCGAATGACCGAAGCCCAGGCGGTCATAGGCAATGACTTCACGCCCGGTGGCCGCGGCCAGCTGCGCGGGAAATTCGCGCCACAGATCCACGCTGCCCAGAGAGTCGTGCATCAGCACCAGCGGCGCCTTGGCCGCCCCGCCCTGCGCTTGCCAGCGTTTGACATGGAGCTGCCCGTCGGGCGTCTGAACACGGGTTTCACTGGAGCTGATCACAACGGGCGGCATGGTGTCGTCAAACATGGGCAGGGTCTGGGTTGAATGGCGATGAGGTGCACGGTCACCTTAGCAAGAGAACGCTCATGGCAGCCTAGCCAGAAGCTGGAGTGGCCGCAAAGATGACGAATCTGGCCGATTTTGCGCAGTCTTACCGTATATGGCCTGTCGTTCAGGTGACGAAGACCTCCGGCAGCAAATTGCCAGCACTCGCTAACCCGCTGGCCTGGCCATGCTGTCGGCAGTATAAAAACAGCATCAACTTCACCGGGGTTCGCCATGTCACAGACCACGACCTCAGAACCGGACGACGCTGTCAAAGCCAGCGTGGACCCGCGCCAGTTCAAGAGCTTTGCCGAGTTCTACCCCTTCTACCTGGGCGAGCACAGCAACGCCACCTGCAGACGGCTGCACTTCATCGGTACCAGCCTGTCGCTGGTGTTCCTGCTGGCGCTGTTTTTGACGGGCGACTGGTGGTATTTGCTCGCAGGCCTGATCTGCGGCTATGCCTTTGCCTGGGTGGGGCATTTCGGCTTTGAGAAAAACAAGCCAGCCAGCTTCAAGCGTCCGCTCTACAGCTTTCTCGGCGACTGGATGATGTGGCGCGACATCTTGCTGGGCCGCATCAAGATGTAGTGCCACTCCCCCTCTGAAGCGCGCCCGCTGGCCTGCTTTGCAGGCAGCGAATCGGCAGCCCGATCTTGAGCGCAGATATTCATAGATATCCGCCCACAGCCATCAAATTCTATGAATATTGCCTCCAGGCGCGGCAATCAGCTCGGCCATGGTCATGGAATCGAGCTGGGCACGCTGCCACAGCGGCCGCACGGCCTCTGAGGGCTCGAGCAACAGGCTCTGCACCAGGGGCTCGACCCGCGTGGCATGCGGATCGACCAGCAGCACATAGCGCGGCTCGGTGCTCTCAAGCGACACATAGGCATCGGGCGGCTGCACGGCCCCGACCCAGTCCAGCTTGGCCAGCGCCTGCAGCACGGGTTGAATCTGAGAGGCTTCCACGCGCAGGCGCCGCGAAAGCTGGTGCACATACAGGCCCTTGTGCGGCAGCTCGCGCTCCTTGGCCAGGCATTGCAGTACCTCGACGGCCAGCTCGAACTGCCAGCCCCGATGTCCTGTCAGCCGTTCCACCCCGGCAAGCACCGTGGGCAGATAGGCCGTGACCAGAGCCCCCAGCAGCACAATGCTCCAGGCCACATACATCCAGATCAGCAAGATGGGCAGCGTGGCAAACGCGCCGTAGATCACCGAGTAGGTCGGCACGGACGACAGATACAGGCCCAGCACCTTCTTGGCCACTTCCATGAACACGGCCACAAACACGCCCCCCACCAAGGCATGGCGCCAGCGCACCGGCGTGTTGGGCACATAGTGGTAGAGCCCGGCCATGCCGGCGGCCAGCACCACGAACTCTATGGAATCAAAGACAAAGCGCAGGCTGCCGGGCAGCGCATTGACCATGCCCTTGGAGGCCGACATCACATAGGACGACAGCACCAGGCTCAGGCCCAGCAGCAGCGGCCCCAGCGTGATGGCGGCCCAGTAGATCAACACGCGCTGGCCCAGCGGCCTGAGCTGGCGCACGCGCCAGATGTTGTTGAGCGTGCGGTCTATGGTCAGGATCAGCGCAATCGCCGTGACCATCAGTATGGAAAAGCCGACCAGGCCCAGTTGGCTGGCCTTGGAGGCAAACTGCGTGAGATAGCCCAGCACCTGGCGCGCAATGGTCTCGGGAATCAGGCTGTCCATCAGCCAGCGCTCCAGCACCTTCTGCGCCTTGCCAAAGATCGGGAAGGCCGTGAACAAGGCCAGCGCCACGGTAAAAAATGGCACCAGCGCCAGCAGCGATGTGAAAGTAAGACTGCTGGCCGTCACGCCCAGGCGGTCTTCCTTGAAGCGTGCCAGCAGCACCTGGGCCGTGTTGTGCCAGGGGAAGGTACGCAGGCGCTGCTGCGCACGGCGGCTTCTGCGGCGCAGCTCAGTCCTGAGCTCCTGCTGGCTGGGCATCTGGGGCTTGGGGATACGCCCGGCCAGATCCTTGCAGCTAGCCGCCAGCGCCCTGGCCTTGTCGAGTCTGCTGCTGCGCGGGCTCTCGGCAACGCGCTGCGAGCTGTCGTCAGGACTGTCGGTCACTCCTGAAACGCAAGCATGCACCGCTTTCTGTTCCTGAGCTGGCGTCGTATTCGGCGTGGAATAGCTGGTCCAGCCCTGAGCTGCCGTGCTGAATGCCGCCGCAGGCGTCGCGGCAGGAGCTGGCACGGGTTCGTGCCGAGCCAGATCGTTGCCAAGATCGGGCAAGGGTTCGAACACTGGCTCCAGCGGTAGGCCCGGACCATCGAGGCTGGGTTCCTGGCGCTGCTCTACCTGTCTGGACTCGGCGGCAACGTTCGCGGCAGCAGTTGCGGCTGTCGACGCCGGCGATACCACACGGTCCCGATCTTCCGTCACCGGCCTGGCTTGCTGCGCCTTGCCTTCCAACGCAGCCCAAAAGCCGGCACGCTCGTTTTTCTTCATGACGGCACTCCTTCACGAACGCAAAAGGAGGACGGGTGCTGCGCAACATCAAGCGCAGAACGCAAAACAAAACGACCGGATTCAAACAGAGCTGGCATGACCGATATGATGCCACTGCTATGACCGACGCCCTCTCGCCCCAAGCCGCCGAAAACACTTCTTCACCAATCCAGCAGCCCGGCTCCGATGTGGCCGCCACGCGCTGGCTGGCCGTGGGCAGCCTGCTGGCACTGATGCTGCTGTGCGTGGCCTGGGAGTTGTGGCTGGCACCGCTGCGCGAAGGCGGCACCTGGCTGTTTCTCAAAGCCCTGCCGCTGGCGTTCGCCGTGATCGGCCTGCTCAAGCGCCGCATGTACACCTATCGCTGGCTCAGCCTGCTGGTGTGGCTGTACTTCACCGAAGGCGTGGTGCGGGCCTGGAGCGATGCCGCGCCCAGCCGCTGGCTGGCGCTGGCAGAGGTGGCGCTGTGCGTGCTGCTCTTCATCGCCTGCGCAGCCCATGTGCGCCTGCGCCAGCGTGCCGTCAAGGCGGCCCGGCTCAATCAGGCGTGATGCCTTCAAACTGCGCCAGCGTCCGCACCTGCGCCGCCAGCGCATCGAACAGCAACTGCGCGGCCGGCGACAGCGCACGGCGCGGGCGCTGAATCAGCAGCGTGCGGCGCAGAATGCGCGGCTCGTCCAGCAGGCGAAAGCCCAGATCGCCCTGCAGGCCCAGCGAAGGGTGACGCGCCGTCAGCGCCGGAACGATGCTGACGCCCAGGCCCAGACTCACGGCCTCGAACAGCAATTGCGGATTGGACAGGCGCAGCGGTGTCTGCAGCAGGTTCTGCGGCATGCCCGGGGCCGAAGCCAGCAGCTGGCTGATGGCGGTATCGGTGGTCAGGCCCACAAAAGCCAGATGGGGCAGCCGGGCCAGATCGGCCGCCGTTAGCCGCCCCGCCTGCAGCAGAGGTTCATCGAGCCTGGCCACCAGCCCCATGGCATCGCTGATCAGCGGCTGGGTCAGCAAATCGCCGCCAGCCGGGTGTGCCGCTCCCACGCCGAAATCCACACTGCCGGCCTGCACACGCTGGGCGATGCCTTCGGCGCTGTCCTCGATCAGATCCACCTCGATGCCCGGATGCCTGGCCCGCAAGGCCGGCAGCACCGGCAGCAGCAACACCGCCAGCACCGACGGAGCGGCAGCAATGCGCACCTTGCCGCGGCGCAGTGCGGCCAGATCGCCAAGGTTCTGAAAGCCCTGCTCCAGGGTCTCGAAGGCCTGGCGCACATCGAGCAAAAAGGCCTGGCCGGCAGCCGTCAGCCCCACGGTTCGCGTGGTGCGATCAAACAGCCGCAGGCCCAGGGCATCTTCCAGCTGGCGAATGGATTCGGACAGGGCCGACTGCGTCAGGCACAGTTCGCGTGCCGCGGGGGCAAACGCGCCCTGGCGCGCCACCTCGTCAAAGGCACGCAATTGGCGCAGGCTGACATTATTCGGAAAAACTGGCATAACCAATCAATTTATTTCGATTGCCCCGTAGTCTGCCATGCTCTACGCTTGCGGCTTCATGGTTTTCCGGTCGCAGCGCTGTGCGTGGCTTAGGATTTCCGTCTGTCTCCCCTCTCTGCCGCCCCTGCTGCGGCCTGCTTGTCATGACTTCCACCGCTTTGCTCGAATCCCTGCGCCAGATTGTGGGCGCTCCCCATGTGCTGACCGACGGCGACCTCAGCGCCTACGAACAGGACTGGCGCAAGCGCGTGCACGGCAAGTCCCTGGCCGTGGTACGCCCCGGCAACACGGCCGAAGTGGCCGGCGTGGTCAAGGCCTGCGCCGCAGCCGGCGTGCAGATCGTGCCCCAGGGCGGCAATACCGGGCTTTCCGTAGGCTCCACCCCCGACGACAGCGGCCGGCAGGTCGTGCTCAGCCTGACGCGCCTGAACGCCGTGCGCCATATCGACAAGGACAATCTGACCTTCACCGTCGAAGCCGGCTGCATTTTGCAGAACCTGCAGGAGCTGGCCGATCAGCAAGGCCTGCTGTTCCCGCTGTCGCTGGCCGCCGAAGGCAGTTGCACGATCGGCGGCAATCTGGGCACCAACGCGGGCGGCACACAGGTGGTGCGCTATGGCAACACCCGCGATCTGTGCCTGGGCCTGGAAGTGGTGACGCCTCAGGGCGAAATCTGGGACGGCCTCAAGGGCCTGCGCAAGGACAACACCGGCTATGACCTGCGCGATCTGTTCATTGGCAGCGAAGGCACGCTGGGCATCATCACCGCCGCCACCATGAAGCTGTTCCCGCAGCCGGCCGCCCAGCTCACGGCCTTTGCCGCCGTGCCGTCCATGGAAGCCGCCGTGCGCCTGCTGGGCCTCGCGCACCAGCACCTGGGTGCGGGACTCACGGGCTTTGAAGTCATGGGCCAGTTCGCACTGAGCCTGGTCGTCAAGCACATGCCGCAGCTGCGCGTGCCCTTTGCCGACATGGGCGACGAAGCCCCTTATTGCGTGCTGCTGGAGAACAGCGACAGCGAGTCCGAGCAGCATGCGCGCCTGCGCTTCGAGCACTTGCTGGAGCTGGCCTTTGAGGACGGCTGCGTGGTCAACGCCGTGGTGGCGGAGAGCCTGACCCAGGCCCATGACCTGTGGCATATCCGCGAGAGCATTCCTCTGGCCCAGGCCGAGGAAGGCCTGAACATCAAGCACGATATCTCGGTCGCAGCCTCGCGCATTCCGGCATTTGTCGAGCATGCCGACGCCGTGCTCAAGCGCGAGATTCCCGGCGTGCGTCTGGTCAACTTCGGCCATCTGGGCGACGGCAATCTGCACTACAACGTGCAAGTACCCGAGGGCGAGGACGGCAAGGCCTTTCTGCGCGACAAGGAAGCCCTGGTCAACCATCTGGTCTACGAGGCCGTGGACGCCTTCGGCGGCTCGTTCTCGGCCGAACATGGCGTGGGCGCACTCAAGACGGACAAGCTCGAAAAATACCAGTCCCCCGTTGCGCTGCAGATGATGCGCGCCATCAAGAATGCGCTGGATCCCCAGGGCCTCATGAACCCCGGCGTGGTGCTGACGCGCGGCTGATCCTGGCATCGCCGACAAAAAAGCCCTGCATTGCTGTGCAGGGCTTTTTGCATTGACCAGGGCTTTAGCGAGAGGCCACGATATTGCGCAGCATGTTCTCAACCGCGCTGGGCCAGGGGATGTCTGCGCCATCCACATCGGTGAACACGGTCTGCCTGCCCTCGCTGAGCAACCAGACGCGCAAGCCGTTGCGCACAGGATCAATCACCACGGCGGCCATTTCCTCGCCCCCTTGATGCTGGCGATTTCCCATCACATAGAGCAGCCCTGCAGAGGGCTCCAGCGGGCCCAGGGCCTGCAGATTCTTGAGCAGCGTCTCGTACTGACTGCCGCCCATCAGCGTCTTCAGCCGCTGGGCCAGCACGCCGTCCTTCACATAGTCCACGCCATCCCAGCGGTACTTGCCCTGCAGCGGCTTGAGGCTGTCCAGGCTTGGCTCGCCGTCCTTGACCACATGGGGAACGCGCACTTCCTCGATGGAGACCGTGGCCGCCTCCTCGATCTGCGCCGTGGCAGCGGGCTCTTGGGTCTGGGGCATGGCATCGGGCGGGGCGGCAGCAGCCGCAGCGGCGGTGGGAGATGGTGCCTTGGTCTTGTCGCAGGCAGCCATCAAGGCCGCAATCGCCAGCGCAACAGCCGCAGTGCTCACAAAATTGCGTGACATGAACTCACTCTCCTTGTTCGGCTCGGTTGTTTTCCATGACATTGTGAAGCCAGCTGCGGCAGATTTGAGACTGACAGGGCCGCAGGACGGGTCATTGACAGCGGGCAACTCGGCATGCTCCGGCACGTGGCACACTTCGGCTATCGCGGCCCTCGGGGCCCACCCTCTTCAAGAGCTGCGGCACCTTGTGTACGCTGCCAGCACAGCCAGTCTTTGCCAGTCTTTGACCGCTTTTTGCACCATGAACTCCAGCACCTGCACCCTGCGCCCCGTGCGCTGCCAGTACGAAACCTTTATGCGCCATGTGTACGAGCACGGCGCGTCCAAGACCGACCGCACGGGCACGGGCACGCGCAGCGTTTTCGGCTACCAGATGCGCTTCAACCTCAATGAAGGCTTCCCCCTGGTCACCACCAAGAAGGTGCATCTGAAATCCATCATTCTGGAGCTGCTGTGGTTTCTGCGCGGCGACAGCAATGTGAAGTGGCTGCAGGAACGCGGCTGCACCATCTGGGACGAGTGGGCCGACAAGCAAACCGGCGACCTGGGCCCGGTGTATGGCGTGCAATGGCGCAGCTGGCCCAAGGCCGACGGCACGCATGTCGACCAGATTGCCGAAGTCGTCAAGCAGCTCAAGAGCAATCCCGACAGCCGCCGCATCATCGTCAGCGCCTGGAACGTGGCCGAGCTGGACCAGATGGCGCTCATGCCCTGCCACTCCTTCTTCCAGTTCTATGTGGCCGACGGCAAGCTCAGCTGCCAGCTCTACCAGCGCAGCGCCGACATCTTCCTGGGCGTGCCCTTCAACATCGCCAGCTATGCGCTGCTGACCCATATGCTGGCCCAGCAATGCGGCCTGGAAGTGGGCGACTTCATCTGGACCGGCGGCGACTGCCATATCTACAACAACCACTTCGAGCAGGTGCAGACCCAGCTGTCTCGACAGCCCTTCGCCTATCCGACGCTGAACATCAAGCGCAAGCCCGCATCCATCTTCGACTACGAGTACGAAGACTTCGAAGTGCTGGACTATCAGCACCATGCCGGCATCAAGGCTCCCGTGGCGGTCTGAGCTGCGCCCTCCGGATCACTATAAAAATCAAAGCTGCTTGCGCTTGCCATCCTGCGATTTCAGATACTTTCATATCTGAAGTCAATGAATAACAAGTGCCAGCAGCTTCTTTATTGATAGCTATGGCCATTCAACTCATTTACGCCCGCGCAGCCAACGGCGTCATCGGCAAGGACAACACCATGCCCTGGCATCTGCCCGAAGACATGGCGCATTTCAAGGAACTGACCCGGGGCTGCGCCGTCATCATGGGCCGCAAGACCTGGGACTCGCTGCCGCCGCGCTTTCGCCCCCTGCCGGGCCGCAGCAATATCGTCGTCACCCGCCAGGCCGACTGGCAAGCCGAGCCGGCATCCGATCAGGTCCTGCGCGCTGCCAGCCTGCCAGAAGCGCTGGAGCTGGGCCGCAATCTCTCGCAAGACGTCTGGGTCATCGGCGGCGCGCAGATCTATGCCCAGGCTCTGCCGCTGGCCGATGCCGTGGAAGTGACCGAAATCGGCCGCGACTTCGAAGGCGATGCCTTTGCCCCCGAACTGGGCGAGCAGTGGCAAGCCGTGAGCCGCAGCGAGCATGTCTCCGCCAATGGCCTTCCCTACTGCTTTGTGCGCTTCGAGCGCCGGGGCTGACCCTCGTCTCGTGCCGTGCGGGATCGCATCCGCACGGGGCGGCCAGCAGTCCGGCAAGAGACAAAACTCTCTTGCCTTCGCGGTGTTGCGTTGCAACAATTGTCAGCTTCATTGCATGACTGCCGTATGACAATGGCAAGGCAGCCTGCTGCAGCCTGAGCCCTCCAAACCCGCAAGCCTATCGACCTTCATCATGAGCCTAGTCCAGCCCCTGCCTCCTGGCGCCCTCGATATCGTCGGCGATATCCACGGCGAATACGCCGCGCTGGTGCAATTGCTGGGCCATCTGGGCTACGACCTGCAGGGCAATCACCCCGAAGGACGGCGACTGGTGTTTGTCGGCGACTTCTGCGACCGCGGGCCGGACAGCCCTTCCGTGCTCGCGCTGGTCGGCGCCATGCTGGCCTCGGACACGGCCCATGCGGTGCTGGGCAACCACGAAATCAATCTGCTGCGCGAAGATGCCAAGGATGGCTCGGGCTGGTTCTTCGACAGCCGCATCGACTCCGACCAGCCCAAGTACGCGCCTTTTGCACGCATGCCGGCCGAGCAGATTCCCGCCATGCTCGAGCGGCTCGGCCAGTTGCCGATCGCACTGGAGCGTGAGGATCTGCGCATTGTCCATGCCGCCTGGAGGCCCGAACAGATCGCCATGATTCGCCAACTGCCCAGCGGCAGCGCACGCGCCACCTACGACCACTTCGAGACAATTGCCGAAGAACAGTCCGTCGCCCAGTGCGTGGCCGAGCGCATGCGCCAGGAAGAACTGAGCTGGCCCTACAGCCTGGAAGACTATCGCCACGAGCCACCCTTTCTGCAAGCGCATAGCGAGAACGAACTCAACAAGGCTATGGTCAATCCTTTGAAGGTGCTGACGGCCGGCGTGGAGCGCGAATGCCGCAACCCCTTTTACGCGGGCGGCAAATGGCGTTTTGTCGAACGCGTGGGCTGGTGGAATGAATATGAAGAAGCGCCCGCCGTCATCGTCGGCCACTATTGGCGCCGCCTGCGCCCGGCTGACGCACCGGCGCATGGCTCGCAGTTTGAAAACCTGTTTGGCGCAACACCCCCGCTGTCATGGCACGGCCTGCGCGGCAATGTGTTCTGCGTGGACTATTCGGTAGGAGCGCGCTGGCTGGACCGCCTGCGCGGTGACAACCCCGTGCAGCGCAGCAAACTTGCCGCCATGCGCTGGCCCGAGCGCGTACTGGTCTTTGACGACGGCACACAGGCCATATCGGAAAATTTCGAGCACTCCGTGATGCTGCGCGATTGAAGCCAGCTTCCACGCCTGCCAGGCCTCGCGGCATCAAGGCAGCTTCGGCCTGAGCAGCGCCTTGCCACTGCCTGAATCCAGGTCTGGGCCTAGACCTATTTCGCGGGCGGCTGCCGCGCGTGCTGCACCCATTCCTCAAAAGCAGAGCCGTCAGGCAGCACGCAGGTATTTCGATCAGCATCCGCCCCCTTCTCGGTGCGCAGCACGCCACCCTGCTTTTTGCAGTTGGCTTCCGAGGGGTTGCCAAAATTGACGGAAACCGATTGTGCGCAGCCACCGGCTGCCGCCACGACAATCATCATCCCTGCCAGGCTTGAAGCATGTTTCATGGGCTCAATGTAGCAAACCCCTGCACACCCGCTTGTGAGCAATTTGCTTTTCGAAGGCATCAAGAAAGACCATGTCCCTCCAGAAAGTCCAGCCTCCCGAAGCCCTGAAAGGGATCGCTGCAAACCACCTTGCCTGCACCAGATCTTGATCTGCTGCCAGCCACAGGCTGAACCAGGTTTGGATTGCCACGCACCCCGTGGACAGCTGGCAGGCTCGCCTGTCGGGTGGCCGGAGAGGGGTCCAGCTCGCGTGAGTTTCGCAGCGGGGAAACATGCCCGAACTCACCATTTGCGTGCACAGCATTGATGCGCCAGGTGCCTATTCTGGTGTACTCCCACTCCTGCATCTGCGGCCCTCGCTATCGACCAGGGCCCCTCTATCCTTCGTCTTTTAGCTGTTTTAGCTGTGAAAGAACTGCTTGAGCCTTTCATAGAGGAAATCATTGAGCAACTTGATGCGCCGGGGCGTGTGTTCGCGCTGGGGAATGAAAACATGCACGTCGAGACGAGGGCCGCTGTAGCCAAGGGGGAGCTCTACCAGCGCTCCGCTGGCTATGAGAGGTCGCGCAAAGTAATCTGTCAGTTGGCCGATGCCAGCCCCCTGCAGCACGAGCTGCCGCTGTACGGCAGGGTCCTGCGTGATGAAGGAGAACGGCGGCTCCAGCATCGTCTGCCGGCGCGCCGATTGAAAGGTCCAGGGCCAGATGCGGTTGGTGCGTGGGTGCCTCAGGCCGATGCAGCAGTGCTGCAGCAGTTCCTGCGGGCTCTTGGGTGTCCCCTTGGCGGCCAGATAGGCAGGCGCAGCGCAGAGCATGTGAGTGAAGCGCCCGACTCTGCGCGCGACCAGCGATACGTTGAGCAGTGGTCCGCCGATCACACCGATGTCCATGCCCAGGTCCACCGTGTCGGGCCAGGGGTTCTGCGTCACGAGTTCGATGCGGATATCGGGATAGCTTTCATTGAACTGTGCCAGCAGTGGCGCCACCAGCAACTGCCCGAGACTCAGGCTTGAGGCCACCTTGATCGAGCCGGTGATGCCGCTTGCGCGGTCGCGCAATTCACGCTCGCCCTGGTCGATCGACTGAAGACCGACGCGGCAACGTTCATAGAACACACGGCCGTCTTCCGTCAATGCCATGCGGCGCGTGGAGCGGTGGAACAGGCGCACGCCCAACCACGATTCGAGCTGTGATATTTGCAGACTCACAGCCTGTGGCGTCAGGTGCAGCGATTGCGCGGCACGGCTGAAATTCTCTGCCTCAGCCACGTTCATGAATGTGGTGATGAGTCTAAGCCTGTCCATGGATTTACAAATTTTGCTTGAAGCTGTTTCAATCTTGCACCCACTGTGACAGCACGCGGGCGCTAAGTAAAGTTTGGCAAACATTCAAAATCGCCGGAGACACACAGATGCCCCACCTGCTTGGACAACTATTACTTCCCCTTTGCCTCGGCCTCAGCGGGGCAGCTTGGGGCGCGGCCGCGCAAACCGGCATGCCCACACATCCGGACAGGCCCATCACCTTGGTCGTCTCGTTCCCGCCAGGAGGAGCTCCCGACCAGATAGCGCGCCTGTTGGCGCCCCAGCTTCAAGCGCGCTGGAAAAATCCCGTCATCGTGGTGAACAGGGCGGGAGCGTCGGGCAACCTGGGCAACGACTCCGTAGCCCGCGCCGAGGCCGACGGCCACACCCTGCTGGTGACACCGAATACCTTCACCATGGTCCCTCACGTGCTGCCGGCGGGCGGGCAGCATGCCGATGTCGTCAAGGACTACACTCCGATCGCTCTGCTCTCATCAGCCTCCATGCTGATGCTCGCCAACCCCAGACTCGGTGCAAAAACGGCGGGCGATGTGGCCCGGATGGCGAAGACACAGCCCGACCTGGGCTACGCCACCTCGGGCAATGGGTCTCCCATGCATATCGTGGGAGAACTCTTCAACAAGGTAGCTCGCGTGCAATTGCGCCATGTGCCCTACAAAGGCACGACACCGGCGATCAACGACGTGCTGGGCAGCCATGTGATGCTGACCTTCCTCGGCATGCCTGTTGCCAAGCCCCTGATCGATGCGGGACGCCTGGTACCGCTGGCCGTGGCAGACAAGGCCCGCAGCTCTTTTCTGCCCAGCTTGCCAACCATGCAGGAACAAGGCTTTACAGGGGTGGAGGTCGACATTTCCTTCGGCGTCTATGGCCCCCGCAACATGGACCCGGCGCTGGCTGACGATATCAACAAGACCTTGCGCGAGATTCTGGCCAAGCCCGAGGTCGCAGCCCAGTTCAGAAACCTGTACCAGAGCGTGGAAAACCAGCCACGCAGCGCTTTCGCCGAAAAGACCCGCGCCGACTACAAGCGCTACGGCAAGCTTGTGAAAGAACTTGGCATCACTGCCGACTGAAAGCCGGCCTCATGACGAACAAGACTCCCAACGTGCTGCTGATCGTCACCGACCAGCAGCGTGCCGACCACCTGGGCTGCGCGGGCAACACGCTGCTGAGGACGCCAAACATCGACCGCCTGGCCCGCACCGGCGTACGCGCCAGTAACTTCCATGCGGCCAGCACCACCTGCATGTCCAATCGCGCCACGCTGATGACCGGACGGCTGCCATCGCTGCATGGCGTGGTGCACAACGGCATCAGTCTCTCGCGCGATCACACTACCTTTGTGGAACTGCTGCGCGCAGGAGGCTATGCCACGGCACTCATAGGCAAGTCTCACCTGCAGTCTTTTGGCTATGACGGCCCGGCACGCCGTCGCTGGAGTCAGGGTGACCAAGGGGTCACGCCGCCGCTCGATCTACTGGACGCACGAAAGCGCCAGCGTGACGGCGACGGGTATTTGAACGAATGGACGCCCGATTGGCGCAGTGGCAAGCGCATGGCGGTGACCACCCCTTACTACGGTTTCGAACATGTGGAGCTGGCTACGTTCCACGGCGACCAGGTTGAAGGTGACTATGCCCGCTGGCTGGCCCAGCGCCATCCGGCTCCCGACAGTCTGCGCGGCCGTGCCAACGCCCTGCCTTCACCAGGCTACAGCGCGCCGCAGGCATGGCGCACGGCCATGCCCGAGGCGCTGTATCCCTCGGCCTGGGTGGGGGAGCGCGGCTGCGATTGGCTCAGAAAACATGTGCAAGGCTCGTCCGGCAAGCCGTTCTTTCTCAACCTGTCCTTTCCTGATCCGCACCATCCATTCACTCCTCCGGGACGGTTCTGGGATATGTACCAGCCTGAGGACATGCCATTGCCGCCCAGCTTCGGCAAGCCCGGCAACTCTCAACTGCTGGTCGACGTTCATCGCTACACCAGAGAGGGAGGCTCCCGCGAGGGTTACGGCGCCTACGCCGTAACCAGCCGTGAATGCCAGGAAACGCTGGCCCTGACCTACGGCATGGTCAGCATGATCGACGAGCAGGTCGGGCAGTTACTCCAGACTCTTCAGGAGTTGGGCATAGAGGACGACACGGTCATCATCTTCACCAGCGACCACGGCGACATGATGGGCGACCATGGCATCGTGCTCAAGGGCGCCATGCATTTCAGTGGGCTCACGCGCATACCCTTTATCTGGAAGGACCCATGCAGCCGGGCCGCTCCTCCAGTCCTGGAGCTGCCATCCGGAACCATCGACATTGCCAAGACCGTGCTGGCGCGCTGCGGGCTCGCCCCCTACAACGGGATCCAGGGACTCAATCTGCTGCCCTGGCTGGACGGGCAATCGCAAACAGTCCCATCGCGCCCTGGTGTCATTGTCGAAAGCGAGCCCGTGGTGCTGCCGCACGGAAGAACGCGCCGCTACCGCCTTCGCAGCCTCGTCAGCGAAGAATGGCGCCTGACCTTGAGCAACTTGCCCGAGCTGTGCGAGCTCTACGACCTGCACGCCGATCCGCTCGAGCAACACAACCTGTGGCATGAGCGCGCTGCCGAGCGCGGACAGTTGTGTATGCAGTTGCTGATGGAGCTCAGCGAACAGGCTGATTGCTCGCCACTGCCGACGGCTATCGCCTGAGGTACGTGCGGAAGTTGGACCGCAATCCTGGAGGAGACCCCGATGAACAAGCAATTTTTCTGTGCCGCTGCATTCCTGTGGTTGGGAGGCGCCTGTCATGCCCAACCAAGCATCACGATCTATGGATTGCTCGACACCGCTGTCGAGCACATCAACCATGTGGGCGCCACTGGTTCTGGGCTCACGCGCATCCCCAGCAATGCGGGCAACATTCCATCCAGGCTGGGATTTCGTGGCCGTGAAGATTTGGGTGGCGGAATAAGTGCCCAGTTCGTTCTCGAAATGGGCATCGCACCTGATTCGGGCGTCTTGAACCAAGGTGGGCGCGGGTTTGGGCGACAGTCGTTTGTTGGCCTGAACGGCCCCTGGGGTCAGGTTGGCCTGGGCCGGCAGTACACGATGCTGTTTTGGTCGATGCATGACGCCGATGTCATCGGGCCGGGTATGCACAGCATTGCGAACTTCGACAGCTATTTTCCGAATGCACGCGCCGACAACGCCATCTCCTACAAGGGCACATTCTCAGGACTGACCGTGGGCATCACTTACAGCTTTGGGCGCGATACGGTCAATGCTGGCCCTAGCCCCGCCGGCACAAATTGTGCCGGCGAGAGTGGCACCGACAGGAACGCTTGCCGCGAATGGTCGATGTTGCTCAAGTACGACTCCGCCAGTTGGGGGGACTGCGCTGGCTCATGACGTGCTCAAAGGAGGCTCAGGTGCATTTGGTGGTCTAAGCCAAAGCGGCATGAGTGACAAGCGCACCATGCTCAACGGTTATGTGAAATTCAACGGAGTCAAGATTGGAGCGGGATTTCTGCGCCGCGACAACGATGGCTACAAGGTCTCCCCCCGCAGCGACCTGTGGTTCGTCGGCCTTTCGTATCCCGCAGGAGCATGGACTTTCGACACCCAGTACTACCGGCTCCAGTACAAGTCCAATAGCGACAAAGGCCAGTTCATGGTGCTGCGTGGCACCTACCACTTCTCCAAACGAACCGCCGCCTATGCGTCACTGGGACACATGAAGAACAGCGGCAATGCCACATTCAGCGCTAGCAGCGGCCAGGCTGGCAGCCTGCCGGTCGCCGGAATCAACCAGACAGGCTTCGGCGTCGGTATACGTCATATGTTTTAGCCAATGGCACTCGCCCAAATACGAGCCTGACGGAGATGCCGAACCAGCCTTGTTGCTGTGACATGGCTCAACCACCTCGCTGATACAAGCCGTCAAGGCCCTGGAGCGTGTGCGTAGCCTGATCGCACTCTGGCTGTAACACCGGCACATGCACGTGCAGGTGATGCCACATGTGCGACGGCTCAAAGGCATGTTCATCACTCATAGGCTTGCGACTGCAACTTGGCCACCTTATTCCAAAACGCGCTCGCTCAGCGGGAACTATGTGGCTGATACGATAGAAGGAGCTGAAAGCACGACCATCTTTTGAACACCTTTTTTGGGTAGCTAGCTGGGTAGCTAGAGCTAGAAACCTAAAAATCAGATACGCAACCCATTGAAATCAAGTGGGCTTATATGACAATGAAAATTGCCACCTGGAATGTGAACTCCTTGTCCGTACGACTGCCGCAGGTGCTGGACTGGCTTGCCGCCAACCCCGTCGATGCGCTGGGACTTCAGGAGCTCAAGCTCACCGACGACAAGTTCCCGCACATGGCGTTCGAGGAAGCCGGCTACAAGGCAGTCAGCCACGGCCAGAAGACCTATAACGGCGTGGCCTGGATCACGCGCGACACGGGGCGCGATGTGGTGCGCAACATCCCTGGGCTTGACGACGAACAGGCCCGCATCATTGCCACGACCATAGACTCGCCGAACGGTGAAATTCGTCTGATCAACGGCTACTTCGTCAACGGCCAGGAACCTGGCTCGGAAAAATTTGCCTACAAGATGCGCTGGCTGCAGGCGCTGCAAGACTGGGTCAAGGAACAGATGGCCTTGCATCCGCGCCTGGTGCTGGTGGGGGACTTCAACGTGGCTCCCGAAGATCGCGACTCCTACGACCCCGTCGGCCTCAAGGACACGATCCACCACACAGTGGAAGAGCGCGACCATTTCCAGCGCCTGCTGCAGCTGGGCTTGAGCGATGCCTTCCGCATGTTCGAGCAGCCGGAAAAAAGCTACTCCTGGTGGGATTACCGCATGCTGGGCTTTCAGAAGAATCGCGGCCTGCGCATCGACCATATTCTGGTCAGCGAGGCTCTCAAGAGCAAGGTCAGCGCCTGCAGCGTGGACCGCGCTCCGCGCAAGAACAAACAGCCCAGCGACCACGCCCCCGTGGTTGTCACACTAGACTGAGGCGGGACGCGGATCAGGCGGCGCCATGGCTCAGCCACTGCAAGGCCTGCAGCTGGCCACGCAACAGCATCACATGGCGTTTGAGCAGCTTGGCGACTTTGACCGGCAAATCCAGCTGAACAGTGTGCTCCGTGCGCTCCAGCCAGGTCTGCAAGCGCCGCAGCACATCCAGCCAGGTTTCGGCCACCGTTTCTCCCAGATAGTCAAGCCAGGTCTTGCGCACCCGCTCCAGCAGACCGCCCTCATCCAAGGCCATGGGTAGCGGGGCCGCCGGAACACCATCAAGCAGCTCCTCCAGCTCGGAAACCAGCTTGTGTGAATCCTGCGAGAAGCGGCGCAGGGCATCAACAGCCATGCTGGCGTCCGCAGTCGTCAAAAACAGTCTGGAGCTTTGCGCGAAACGCAGTCCTGCCTGCAACGCCAGAGCAAGACTGTTCTTCGCCATCTGGCCCAGTACGGCCTCCGCGCAAGGCTTGGACGCGGGTGGAACAATCGCACGGCGCCAGGCTGCCTTGACGGCTGCTCTGACCTGAGACCAGTCCAGCAGGCTGCCCCCGCAATGCAGCGACCAATGCCGGCGCAGCTCGGCCTCCAGGGATTCGAAACTCCTGCTCCCCCCCGAAGCCGTCTGCCGAGCCCGATATCTGCCGGCCTGCCAGCCC
This sequence comes from Comamonas sp. E6, assembly GCF_001010305.1. NCBI lineage: Bacteria > Pseudomonadati > Pseudomonadota > Betaproteobacteria > Burkholderiales > Comamonadaceae > Comamonas > Comamonas sp. E6. The sequence continues at coordinate 81,780 of NZ_BBXH01000024.1, read as the reverse complement.
AGCAGATAGGCAGGGTAATACTGATCAAAGCTACGCCCTGGGACAAAGTAAGGCTCGCACATATAGCGCTCGTGCCAGAAGGCCTCCTCGGCCTCCGGCATCTGCAGCAATGGCGACAAGGCGTTCGCATCCCGCGGGAAAGACTCCGGTGCAGGTGGGAAAGAGATGGATAAAGGCAAGGCAGACAACGCAAACAGTCCAATCAACAAAAGGCCTGTTGATTTTTACCCCTGCGCCATCTGCCTCATGTCGTCAACCGTGATTGCACCATGTAGGACGGATAAAACCCACCGCGAGAGCGAGTGGCCACTGCACTGCTTCAGTCGAAATTCTCGTTTTCCAATCCCAGCTCCTGCAGCTTCCGGGTTATGGTGTTGCGGCCAATCCCCAGCCGGCTGGCAGCTTCCACTCTGCGACCATGCGTGGCTGCCAGAGCCGTTCGCAGCAACTGTGCCTCGAACTGATGGGACAGCTGATCCCATACATCGTGGTGGCCTTGCGACAACAGTTCCTCGGCCTGCTTGCCCAACCCTTCCAGCCAGCCCTCGGTCAATGTCGGAGCTTCGGTCAAAGGAGCTGCCGCAGTGCCAGGCACGGACATGGACGCCGCCTCAGGCAGGTTTACCTTGGACTGGTCAAGGCCCACACCACTGCTCAATGCGCCGGCAAAGACTGCTGTGCTCACCGATGCAGAGCTGCCTAGCACTTCGGGCGGCAAGTCCTTGAGTGCAATCTGCTGGGCCGGAGCCATGACGGTCAACCAGTGGCAGATGTTTTCCAGCTGGCGCACATTGCCCGGGAAGTTGAAGGCCTGCAGGCGGCTCATGGCGGCCGTGCTCATGCGTTTGGGCTCAACCCCCAGCTGACGCGCGCTTTGCTGCAGGAAATGCTGAGTCAGCATGGGGACGTCTTCCTTGCGCTCGCGCAGCGCGGGCAGGCGCAGGCGGATCACATTCAGACGATGGAACAAGTCCTCGCGGAAAGCACCGTCCTTGACGCGCAGCTCCAGATCCTGGTGCGTCGCCGCAATCACACGCACATGGGCCTTGACGGCCTGATGTCCGCCAACCCGGTAGAAATGGCCGTCGGAGAGCACCCGCAGCAGACGCGTCTGCAGCTCGAACGGCATGTCTCCGATTTCATCGAGAAACAGCGTACCGCCTTCGGCCTGCTCGAAACGTCCCCTGCGCTGGGTCTGCGCGCCGGTAAAGGCGCCGCGCTCGTGGCCGAACAGCTCGGACTCCAGCAGGTCTTTCGGAATGGCAGCGGTATTGATGGCCACAAACGGTCCGCCGGCAACCGGAGAATGCTTGTGCAGCGCCCGTGCCACCAGCTCCTTGCCGGCACCGGACTCCCCGGTGATCAGCACCGTGACATGACTCTGGCTCAGTCTGCCGATGGCGCGAAACACGTCCTGCATGGCGGGTGCCTGACCCAGCATTTCCGCCTGCACCGGAGCCTGCACATCGGCCACCTCCTCGCGCTGGCTTTCCTCGACGGCGCGCCGGATCAACTCCACGGCCTTGGGTACGTCAAATGGCTTGGGCAGATACTCGAAGGCCCCGCGCTGGAATGCCGAGACTGCACTGTCCAGATCGGAATAGGCCGTCATGATGATCATGGGCAGCCCGGGCTGCTGCGCCCTGACCTGCTCCAGCAGCTCAAGGCCCGAGCCGCCAGGCATGCGTATATCGCTGACCAGCACCTGTGGAGCCTGACGCTCGGGATCGCTGTTGTCCACATCAGCCAGGGCCTTGAGCACATCGCGCGGCTGGGTAAAGCTGCGAATGGGCCAGCCTTCACGCCCCAATGCCTTTTCAAGCACAAAGCGGATGGAAGGGTCGTCGTCCACAATCCAGATTGGCTTCATTCGTGCAACATCCTTCCCTTCTTCTGCATATTGATAATGTCAGGCTTTATGGCAGCGGTATCAGGATTCGGAAATCCGTCCTCCCCGGCTGGCTCTCGCATTCGATCAGGCCATGGTGACGTTGCACAAAGGTCTGAGCCAGCGTCAGCCCCAGGCCGGATCCGCCGTCTCTGCCTGAGACCAAAGGATAGAAAATCCGCTCCTTGATGGCATCTGGCACGCCTGACCCGTTGTCGATTACATGCAATTCCAGTGCCAATCTGTAGCGCTCGCGCCCCAGAGTGACCTGTCTGGCCACACGCGTCTTCAGAATGATCTCGGCATCGCCCTCTGCAATGCGCCGCCCCAGCGCCTGTGCCGCGTTCTGAACGATATTGAGCAGAGCCTGTATCAGCTGTGCGCTGTCGCCTCTGAACTCGGGGATGGAGATGTCATAGTCGCGCGTGATCTTGAGCCCCTGAGGATGCTCGACCAGCACCAGCGAACGCACGCGCTCGCAGACCTCGTGGATGTTGACGTCGCCCACCTCATGCGGGTGGCGATGCGGGGCCAGCAATCTGTCCACCAGCGCCTGCAGGCGATCGGCCTCGTGAATGATGACCGTGGTGTATTCCAGCAGCTCGGGCGTGACCAGATCCATCTGCAGCAACTGGGCCGCGCCGCGAATGCCGCCCAGCGGATTCTTGATCTCGTGCGCCAGATTGCGGATCAGTTCCTTGTTCGCCAGCGCCTGCTCTCGGATGCGCTCCTCGCGATCCTGACGGGCCTGCTGTTCCAGCGGCCACATCTCCACCATGACATGGCCGGCCTTCTCGGCCAGCGAAACCGCCGCATGAATCGGCAAGGGCTCCTGCCCCAGGCGCAGCAGGCTGGCCTCGAAGCGCAGCGCAGCAAAGTCGTTGGAACGGGCGCCGCTGAGCGCCTTGTCCAGCAAGGCAGGCTCGGCAAAGCAGGTGGCGAAGTCACTGCCCACCATGATGCGGCGCGACTGGCCCAGGGCGTTTTCCAGCGCCGCGTTGACGAAGCGCACCATGCCGTACTCGTCAAGCACGGCAATCAGGGTGCAAAGCCAGTCCAGCGACTGGTAGCCGTGAGCATTGGCCTGATCCGGATCAGGCCTGGGGATATCGGGGAGCGGGGCTGCAGTGGAACTCATTCGATAGACCAAAAATGACCAGCCCCAGGGGCCGGATTAATTGACCGCAGGCAGCCGGTCCAGCTCTCGCCTGATGCCTGCGATATCACTTTCCTGGCGTGTGATATCGGCTTTCAGCTTGGCCACCCGCTCCGGGTAGCCCTGAGGATTGCGCAGCTCCAGTGCCGTGCGCACGGGGTTGCCATCGTTGTACTCCGCCTTCAGCTCGGACAGTCTGGCCTGGGCCTTGTTCAGCTCGCCTTGCAGGATGGCTCGTGCATCGGAGTCACGCGCTTTCTGCGCGGCACTGTCGCTACGGGCCGTGGCCGGCGCGCTCGATGCAGAGCTACTTGCCGGCTTGGGCTTGACCGAAGCCGCAGCGGCATTGCCACCCGAGGGCCTGGTGCCGTGAATCACCGTCACGCCACTGCCATCGACCGGCTTGCATCCCTTGGCCTTGGCCTGCGAAACATTGTTGGTGTACTCATTGCCGCAGCGGTAGATCACATCCTGGGCAGAAACCAGCCCGGATGCAAGACACAGCAACGACAACACATAAAACTTCTTCATTCGGTCCTCTCAGGCAGACGGCGGCCGCAAGTCCGCAATACCCTGAGTATCGCTCCAAGCCTGCGGCTTTTATTGACTACTTGACCGCCACCAACCCGTTTGGTTCCTTTGCTGCCACGCCCGCCGCAGCGGGCGCTCAATAAAAAAGGCGGCTTGCGCCGCCTTTTTTGACCTCTGCTTTACAGCGAGAAGTACATATCGTATTCGACAGGGTGCACCGACTGGCGATAGCGAGTCACTTCGCCCATCTTCAGCTCAATGTAGGCATCCAGCATGCTGTCGGAGAACACACCGCCCTTGGTCAGGAACGCACGGTCTGCGTCCAGGGCTTCCAGAGCCTGATCCAGGCTGTGGCAGACGGTAGGCACCAGCTTGTCTTCCTCGGGGGGCAGGTGGTAGAGATCCTTGGTCGCGGCTTCGCCGGGATGGATCTTGTTTTCCACGCCGTCCAGGCCGGCCATCAGCAGAGCTGCGAAACCCAGGTAGGGGTTCATCAGAGGATCGGGGAAGCGTGCTTCCACGCGACGAGCCTTGGGGTTGCTGACGTAAGGAATACGGATGGAGGCCGAGCGATTCTTGGCCGAGTAAGCCAGCTTCACGGGCGCTTCAAAGCCGGGAACCAGACGCTTGTAGCTGTTGGTGCCAGGGTTGGTGATGGCGTTCAGCGCACGAGCGTGCTTGATGATGCCGCCGATGTAGTACAGGGCGAAGTCGGACAGGCCGGCATAGCCGTCGCCGGCAAACAGGTTCTTGCCATCCTTCCACACGGACTGGTGCACGTGCATACCGGAGCCGTTATCGCCAGCGTAGGGCTTGGGCATGAAGGTTGCCGTCTTGCCGTAGGTGTTGGCCACGTTCCAGATGATGTACTTCTGCAGCTGTGTCCAGTCGGCACGCTCGACCAGGGTCGAGAAGCGTGTGCCGATTTCGTTCTGACCGGCGCCGGCCACTTCATGGTGGAACACTTCGACAGGGATGCCGACCGCTTCCAGCAGCAGCGACATCTCTGCACGCATGTCCTGGGTGCTGTCGACAGGAGGAACTGGGAAGTAGCCACCCTTGACGCGAGGACGGTGACCACGGTTACCGGTCTCGAACTTGGTGCCGGTGTTCCAGGGAGCCTCGTATTCTTCGATTTCGAAGAAGGGGTTGTGAGGCTCGGTACCCCAACGCACGCCGTCGAAGATGAAGAATTCGGGTTCGGGACCGAAGTAAGCGGTATCGCCCAGGCCGGAAGCCTTCAGGTAGGCTTCAGCACGCTTGGCAATGGAACGGGGATCGCGGTCGTAGGCCTTGCCATCACCGGGTTCGATCACATCGCACTGCAGAATCAGTGTGGTTTCTTCGAAGAAGGGATCGATATTGGCAGTGTTGGGATCGGGAACCAGCTGCATGTCCGAGGCTTCGATACCCTTCCAGCCGGCAACGGAAGAACCGTCGAAAGCATGGCCCGAGGCGAACTTGTCCTCGTCGAAGTGCGACACGGGCACGGTCACGTGCTGTTCCTTGCCGCGGGTATCGGTAAAGCGCAGGTCCACGAACTTGACCTCGTTATCCTGCACCATCTGCATCACGTCTGCAACGGTCTTCGCCATTAGATCTCTCCTGCCAACTTTGGCTGATCAAATAAAGAATGAATAGTATCTAGCAGTTTGCGTGCCAACTCGACCTCGGCGCCTCGCAACAACATCTGCGCACCGAAACCGAGCCTTGGTGTAAAGATATTCGGCACAAGACATAAGCACTTACCAGAGCTGCATCTGCAAACTGCACCAAACAGACGCGCATTGTCTCACTGCCAGAGCACGCCACACAATTGCACCATCTTGGTGAATTAATTGGCACCAATTTGGTGCATTTCTGAAACAAGATTGTTTTTGGTGCATGGCACCTGATTCAACCTGCTGCAGACGCTTTTCAGCGAGCCACCGAAGCTGCACCATCCGAATCATCTGCACCCGGTGCAAACGGGACCTGCGGGTCGGCAGCACTCGGCATGGTCTGCGCCCTCATCTGCTCCAGCGCCGCCAGACAGAAGTGGGCAAACCACAGTGCAGAGAAGGCAAACACCAGCGCATAGATCCAGATGGCAATGGGCACAAGAATCCAGAAAGCAGCCAGGAACAGCAGCCCGGAAATCCAGACCACACCGGGCGCTGCACCCAGATAGCCGCAGATCACGCCCATCAGAATGAGCGACATGCGATGACGGGCAAACAGGGCCCGGCGCTCGTCCTTGCTGGCATGCTCGGACAAGGCGTCAAATGCCATGACCCTGTAGGTGAGCCATCCCCAGATCAAAGGCGCTACCACCAGCATCAGCGGCGGGAACACCCATAACGGCAGAGTGACAAACAAGGCCAGCAGCGCAATCAGCGTGGAGCCGCCCGACCAGACCAGGCTGGCCATGGTGGAGCCGCCATGCTTTTTCTCGAGACCGACAAAGCGTTTCTCGGCCACCAGCTGCGTGAGCACTGGTGCCATGAACAGGCCTACCAGCAGCAAAACCAGCACCACGAGTACCGGCATTGCGCCCAACACAACAAAAATGGAAGCCACCACCTCCGAGGCATACCCAAGGCCCAGCCCTTGCAGCCATAGCCACAAGGAATGCAGCCAGCCCACCCCGTCCAGCAGGCTTTGCACCTTGAGGACCGCATCGGCCCAGAAGAAGTAACCAAGAAGCCAGGCCATCAAAGCCATGGCCAGCAGCGGCAAGAGTGACCAGACAATGACCCGCTTATGCAGGCAATACGCCATGGCACGCCAAAAAGAGTCGAGTAGCAAGCTCATGCTGGCAAGCATACTCAAGGATTGGCTTATGCGCGACCCATCAATCGCAGGACAGCCAGCCACTGCTGCGCCCAGAAGCCACGGCCATAGTCGCGCAATTGTCCTTTTGTATTCGCTTGCACCTGATCGCGAATGCCAGTGGGGTCATAGCGCAGATCAAAGTTGGCCGTGCCAAACAATATGTCCCACCAGGGCAACAATACGCCGAAATTGTTTCCATGCACCTTCTTGTTGCGCACGGGCGCCATGGGTTCGTGGCCAATACCGATGGCGTGGTGGCGGCGGTGAAAGCGTGGACTGATCCACAGGCGTTCGCCCAGTTGGCCAAACCAGATGCGCACGTTGGCATGCTGAAAGCTCTCGCTGAGCTGGGTCAGGGCCACGATGGCCACGAACTGCCCCGGAGCCACGCCAATCAGCTGTGCCACCAGCACGATGATGGCGTCATGGATCACGTCGTCGAGCAGGTGATTGCGATTGTCGCTCCACACCGTCATCTGGCGCTGCGAGTGGTGCACGGCATGCAGCTTCCACCACCAGGTAAAACCGTGCTGACCTCGATGAATCCAGTACTCGACCAGATCGAACACGACCAGATACATCAACAGACTGACCCAGGCGTTGTCCGTCACGCCCGGCCAGATATCGTCAAGATGAAAGCCAGGCATGCCCAAGACATGAAGCCTGCCCATGAGGGCATCCCACAAGGGATCGATCGTGAAGAACAATGCCAGCCGGAAAAATCCCAGCCGGTGAATCAGCGTGTAGAGGATGTCCACGCGAATCGCCTGGCGGTCCACCACGGGCTCGACCGGCCTCCAGCGCTGCAGCGGCACGATCACCGCGACCATGACCGCTATCTGCAGCAGCCCCACCAGCAGCCAGCCCGTGGCTGTGTAGCCATCTTCGAGCAGGTTCGCCATGCCGAAATGGAACAGAAACGGCTGAACCACGCCTTCAAACAAGCGTTGCTGCGCCTCTCCAAACATCTGAACCAACCAATCCACAACTCACTCCTCTTGCCGCACTCAGCGGTGCTGCGCAATCCAGCCCTGGTACGCCGGATGCTCGGCCAGCGTACGAAAGCAAAAACCCTTATCCAGCAGACCGACGATCAGCGGCTCCAGCACCGCCGGGGCCCAGGGGTCCTGGCGCGACCAGATGCCGAGGTGGGCCAGCAAGATATCGCCGCCGCCTATGTTTTTGAGTGCCTGGGCCAGCAAGCGTTCATTGGGATACCTGTCGCTGGGCAGCTCGTCGCCCAAAAAGCCTGCCGGCGCCCAGCCCACATGCTGAAAGCCTCCCTGCTGCGCTGCGGCAATCAGCGCTGGCGATGTCTTGCCGCCCGGCGCACGATACAGCGGCAAGGTCTTGCGACCCGTGATCTGCGCCAGCCTCTGAGCGGAGCGGGCAATCTCCTGGCGGTACTCATCGGCAGACACCACATAGCTCTGACCGGCTCTGGGCCCGGCCGATGGCTTGACCTTGAAGTGCGTGACCTGGCCTGTGGCCTTGTCGCGGATATCGGCCAGCCAGTACATATGGTCGAAGGTATGGGATGCGAGCTGGTGACCTTCGTCGGCACGCGCCTTCCACCAGGGCGCCCAGAAGTCGCTCAGACTGCTGCCCCCCTCCTTCGTGGCCTCATTGGCCGCAAAGAATGTGACGGGCACCTTGTGCTTTTGCAGAACCTGGGCGACAAGCTGGGCTATGCCCATATGCCCGGTGTCGAAGGTCAGGTAGACCGCCTTGGAGCAAGCGCCTGAAGCCATCTTCCTTGCAGCTTCGGCAGCAAAGGCTGGGACGGCAGGCAGGCCGCCGACCAGCGAGCCGAGCATGAAACAACGTCTTTGCATCCACCCTCCTTGAGGTGGTCAACACGGAGACCAAGCCATCCCTGCCGTTTCGATGCAGCAGGGACAAGCACCTTAGCGCGCAGCGTGGGACAGCGTCCAGACACCGTGAGGCGACTTGCCCACATTGACCTGATTGACCACCTTCTTCTCCACCGTGTCGATCACCGACAGCTTGCGCGCCCAGCGCGAGGCCACGAAGATGTAGCGGCCGTCGGCCGAGACATCCATGCAGTCGGGGCCGCCAGGCGCCGGGTAATTGGCAACGACCTGGCTGCTGACCATATCGATCTTGCTGATGGTATTGGCCACGCGATTGCTCACGTACAGATGACGGTCATCGCCGGCGGCGCGGAAGGCATGGGCGCCGGCTGCCGTCTTGATCTGACCCAGGCTGCGTGGTTCGGGACCGGTGATGTCGAACACTTCGACACCATCGCCGCCCGTCAGGCCGACAAACAGCTTTTTGCCATCAGGGCTGCCATAGACGTCGGCAGGCATGGGGCCGGTGGGCACTCGGGCCTTGATGGTCTGGGTGGCGATATCGATGGCCACCAGGGCGTCGCTGTCCTGCATGGTGGAGTACAGCGTCTTGCTCTGCGCGTCGATGAACAAATGGCTGGGCGTCTTGCCGGTGGAGACGCGCTTGACCAGCGTCGGCGTCTGCGTGGCCGCATCCCAGCGGTAGAAATCGATGTGGTTGAGGCGGTTGGCAGCCGTGACAAACCACTTCATGTCCGGCGAAAAGCGCAGGTGGTATGGGTCCACGATATCGCGGATCACGCGCTGCACGGCACCCGTGCGCGGATCCACCAGAGTCAGCGAATCGCCCAGCGCATTGGCCACCACCAGTGATTTCTCGTCTGGCGTCAGATACAGGTGGTGAGGCTCCTTGCCCGTGGGAATGCGCGACTGCTCCTTCCAGGTCTGCGGATCGATCACGCTGATGGATGCATCCAGGGAATTGAGCACAAAGATGGGCGTCGGGCCTTGCACGGCACGCGCTGCCTGTGCCGGCTTGACAGCAGCTGGCGGCAAAGGTGCACCGGTTGCAACCGCCGCCGCGGGCGCGACCACAGGAGCGGCAGGGACCGCCGGTGCGGCTGCCTTGGCAGACTTGAAACCGGGCAAGGCCGAAGCCCCCAACCATGCCGCAGCGCCCACGCCCACGACCAATGCCACAGCAGCGCCAGTGCGCCCAATAGAAAGACGTCCCACAACCACCACCTTCTCAGAATCCATGCAGTGTAGCTGCGTCAATGCAGCCGCTGCCAACACAAGCCTTCTGGTTTACAAAGCTTGTTGAAATGCCGCGCCAAGCTTGCCTGATCGGCGCAGGCCGCATCATGACAACAATTCAAAAACAGGAGCAGCTAGCTCCTGCTTTTATTACGGTACAGCCTTAAAAAAGCTTGAAACCGTTGGAATAAAGGCACATGACGCTCATCCATTGATGAACATCATTGCTCTATAAAAAAAGGAGCCCCAAAAGGGCTCCTTTGCCAACGTCGGTGACGGGTCCTCAGACCTTCCACTTCTCCGCCAGCTTTTCGGGATTCAGCGTGTCATAGCCTTCGAAAGGCTGGTGAATCCAGGGGTTGGTGGCCAGGAAGTCCACCGAATAGTCAGGCTCGAAGGTCGACACGCCCTTGGTCCAGATCACGGCGCTGCGCAGCTCCGTAATAGGTGCGTAGTTGGTCTTGAGCATGGCGATCACGGCCTTGAGCGTGGCTCCCGAGTCCGCCAGATCGTCCACCAGCAGCACGCGGCCGGAAATGTCGCCCTTGGGCGTGGCGATGAAACGGCCGATGTCCAGATGGCCCTGCACCGTGCCGGCTTCGGCGCGGTAGGAGCTGGTGGACATGATGGCCAGGGGCTTGTCGAAAATGCGGCTCAGGATGTCGCCGGGACGCAGACCACCGCGTGCCAGGCACAGGATGGTGTCGAATTCCCAGCCGGACTGGTGGATCTTGATGGCGAGCTTTTCGATGAGACCGTGGTACTCGTCGTAGCTCACATACAGGTGCTTACCGTCTTCTGTCAGCATGGGCACAGTTCCTTTGAAAGTTCAGTAAAACCCGGCCCGATCAGGCGGCGCTGTACGGGTTGTGCATCAGGATGGTGTGATCGCGGTCGGGGCTGGTGGACACCATGGCAATGGGCACACCAGTCACTTCGGCGATACGGTCCAGATAGCGGCGAGCATTCACGGGCAGCTTGTCGTACTCGGTCACGCCCACGGTGGAGTCGGTCCAGCCAGGGATGGATTCGTAGATGGGCTTGCAGCGCTCGATATCGTCCGCACCCAGAGGCAGCAGGTCGATCTTCTCGCCGTCGAGCTCGTAGCCCACGCACAGTTGCAGCTCTTCGATGCCGTCCAGCACGTCCAGCTTGGTGATGCACAGACCGGACAGACCGTTGATCTGGGCCGAACGCTTGAGCAGCGCAGCATCGAACCAGCCGCAGCGGCGCGAGCGGCCGGTGGTCACACCCTTCTCAGCGCCCACGGTGGACATGACCCAGCCGGGAGTGCCTTCCTTTTCCCATTCCAGCTCGGTGGGGAAGGGACCGCCGCCCACGCGGGTGCAGTAAGCCTTGGTGATGCCCAGGATGTAGTGCAGCAGACCTGGGCCCACGCCAGCGCCTGCGGCGGCATTGCCAGCCACGCAGTTGGACGATGTGACATAGGGGTAGGTGCCGTGATCCACGTCCAGCAGCGTGCCTTGCGCGCCTTCGAACAGCAGGTTGCCACCCTCGGCGTGCACGGCATTGAGCTCACGCGAAACATCGGCAATCATGGGCTTGATCAGCTCGGCATGACGCATGGCTTCTTCGTACACGGCGTCGAATTGCACTTCGCCGTCCTTCATGTAGGGAGCCAGGCCGGCGCCGAAGTCGAAGTTCTTGGAGCCCAGCACATTCACCAGAATGTGGTTGTGCAGGCTCAGCAGCTCGCGCAGCTTGGTGGCGAAGCGCTCGGGGTGCTTCAGGTCCTGCACACGCAGGGCACGGCGGGCGATCTTGTCTTCGTAGGAGGGGCCGATGCCCTTGCCGGTGGTACCGATCTTCTGCACGCCACCCTTTTCACGGGCCGCTTCACGGGCCACGTCCAGAGCCTGGTGGAAAGGCAGGATCAGCGGGCAGGCTTCGGACACGCGCAGACGCTCACGCACCTGCACGCCGGCCTTTTCCAGGCCTTCGATTTCTTCAAACAGCTTGCCCACGGAGAGCACCACACCGTTGCCGATGTAGCACTTCACGCCGGGACGCATGATGCCGCTGGGAATCAGGTGCAGAGCCGTCTTCACGCCGTTGATGACCAGTGTGTGACCGGCGTTGTGACCGCCCTGGAAACGCACGACGCCGTTGGCGCTTTCGGTCAGCCAGTCAACCAGCTTGCCCTTGCCCTCATCACCCCACTGGGTGCCGACGACGACCACATTGCGACCTTTGGATGTATTCATATTCCAATCCGATAAATCGAAGAATTAGTCAAATGCCTTAAATGGCTTGCACGACCCATTGCCCGCCGACATTGGCAAGCTCACGGTCGCAGTGGAACTCATCCACTTCGCTTTCATGCCCTGGCAGCACGCAGACCACCGTCTCGCCCTGCTGGCGCAATGCGGCAATGGCGGCAGCCACTTGCGCGTCATCACCCCAGGGGGCGCGAATGGCAGCCTTGAGCGGACGCTCGGGCACGACAGCCACCAGTTGTTTGATATCGAGACTGAAGCCGGCAGCGGGACGATTGCGCCCGAACACTGCACCGACTTCGTCGTAACGGCCACCGCGCACCAGGGCATCGCTGCCGCCGGGCACATAGATCGCAAAGCGCGTGCCGCTGTAGTAGGAGTAGCCACGCAGGTCGGCCAGGTCGAAGCTGACCTTGACGCCATCCAGATGCTGCACCAGCCAGCGCAAATGCGACAGCACATTGCGCACGCCGGCAGTGCGCTCCAGCAGCTTTTCAGCTTGATCGAGCACTTCCATGCCGCCGTACAACTGCAGCAACGCCATCAGGCCTTCACGCGAGGCTTCGGGGAAATCGCGGGTCAGCTGAGCCAGCTCGGTTGCATCCTTGGAGGCCAGGGCTGCATGCACGCCACGCAGCACCTGCTCGTCCACCATCACGCCAGCCAGCAGGCTGCGCACGATGCGCACATCGGCCAGATCCACGATGACGTCTTTGACGCCCGCTCCCTTGAGGCAGTCGAGAGCCAGATGCAGGGCTTCGAGGTCGGCTTCCAGGCCTTCATGGCCGTAGATTTCAGCACCGAACTGGAACGGCTCACGCGTGGCACGCGGACGATCGGGGCGCGCATGAACGACAGGACCGCAGTAGCACAGACGGGTTACGCCCTTGCGATTGAGCAAATGTGCATCAATGCGTGCCACCTGCTGCGTCATGTCTGCACGCAGGCCCATGGTGCGACCGGAGAGCTGGTCAATCAGTTTGGAGGTTTGAAGGGCAAGAGCTTCGCCTGTACCCGTCAGCAAGGACTCCAGATACTCCAGCATGGGTGGCATGACAAGCTCATAGCCATAGCTGCGCGCAGTATCGAGCAATCCTCGACGCAATTCTTCGATGTGCCGTGCCTCGGAGGGCAAAACATCGGCAATGTGATCCGGCAGGACCCAAGCAGACATGGAGAAATGGGGAGGCTGTTAAAAATGCGATTCTACCGGCTTTGCCAGCCCTGCCCAATTTGACCGCTAAGGCCTAGCCAGTATCGGCAGTATTTAAAGCAGCACCAGCATGATGGCGCCTGCTGCGATACAGAGCAATCCGCAAAAGCGCAGCTGCCCATCCCTGAGTTGCAGCAACTGGGAAAACAGCTGGCGCCACAGCCCGGGCGCGAACAGGGGCAGCAGCCCCTCCAGCACCAGCAACATGGCGATCGCCAGTCCCAGGATCTCCCACCAGTCCATTGCCATCTCCCAATAGACAATGGCCCTCAAGGGGCCATTGCTTGTATCGTTGTCAGAGCTTTCCGAACTTGCGCAAACAAGGATGCACAACAGGCATTTCTATCGGCAAAACACCATGCCTGATCCGAATTTGCGCAAGCCAAGGCCTATTTGCCAGCGGAGCCGCCACTGCGATAAGCCTTGAAGAAGTCGCTTTGCGAAGGATCTAACACCAGCACATCGCTCTTCTTGGAGAAGCTCTCCTTGTAAGCATCCAGACTGCGATAGAACTGCGCAAACTGCGGATCCTTGCCAAAGGCTTCTGCGTAGACCCGTGCCGCTTCAGCATCACCCTCACCCTTGATCTTCTGTGCATCGCGGTAGGCATTGGCAATGGTGATGTCACGTTGACGGTCGGCCTCGGCGCGAATCTTTTCACCCTCAGCCGCGCCTGTGGAGCGCAGCTCGTTGGCCACGCGCTTGCGTTCGGCCTCCATACGGCGATAGACGGACTCGGTGATGGTCTCGGCATAGTCCACGCGAGTGATGCGCACATCGACGATGTCGACACCCCAGGGCTTGGAGCCGCGCACGGTTTCCAGCACTTCACGCTTGACGTCGGCCATCAGCGTTTCACGCTTGGAAGACAGCAGCTCACGCACGGTACGGCGGTTGATCTCTTCCTGAAAGGCATTGCGCACCACACGATTGAGCTGCATGGCACCGGCAGATTCATCCAGACCCACGTTACGGATGTATTCCGAAGGCTCGGAGATGCGCCAGCGCACATACCAGTCGATGACCACGCGCTGCTTTTCAGCCGTGAGCATGGGCTCGGTATCGGTGCTGTCGAGCGTCAGCAGACGCTTGTCGATGTAACGCACGTTCTGCAGCGGTGGCGGCAGCTTGAAGTTAAGCCCGGGCTCGGTGATCACTTCCTTGATCTGACCCAGCGCATAGACCACACCGAACTGACGCTGATCCACGACAAACAGGGTCGAGCTCAGCAAGGCCAGCACCACGAGAATGCTGGTGACAAAAAATCCGATTCGATTCACTGCATTCTCTCCTAGCGTGCGTCACGGTCACGGCTGCGCGCATCGCGGCTGCGGGCATCACCGGCGGGATTGGGTACTACACGTACGTTGGCTGGAGCCGAAGCTGCGCCGCCGGCAGCTGCATCACCCGACGCAGCGGGAGCAGCGGCGCTGCCACCCACGTTCTGCATGATCTTGTCCAGAGGCAGATACAGCAGATTGGAGCCCTGGCGCGACTCCACCAGAACCTTGGTCACGTTGGTGTAGACCTGCTGCATCGCATCGATGTAAAGACGGTCACGTGTGACCTGAGGAGCCTTCTGGTACTCGGAATACAGCGAACTGAAGCGTCCGGCATCACCCTGAGCCTGGGCCACGATCTTGGACTTGTAGGCAGCAGCCTCCTCACCCAGACGCGCCGCTGCACCCGCAGCACGGGGCACCACATCGTTGGCATAAGCCTGGGCCTCATTCTTGGCACGCTCACGCTCCTGACCAGCCTTGAGCACATCGTCAAACGAGGCCTGCACCTGCTCGGGCGGCCGCACGCCGCCTTGCTGCATATTGATGCCCACCACCTCAACGCCCACCTTGTAGCGATCCAGAATGGACTGCATCAGATCGCGCACTCGCGGCGCGATCTGATCACGCTCCTCAGCCAGAGCCGCGTCCATCTTCATCTTGCCGACGACTTCACGCACGGCGGACTCTGCCACCTGGATCACGGCCTCGGAAGGACTGCGGCTTTCGAACAGCCAGGCTCGCGCATCACTCAGGCGGTACTGCACGGCAAACTTGATCTCGACGATGTTCTCGTCCTCGGTCAGCATTGCCGATTCACGCAGCCCCGTGCTGCGCACGATGTTGTCGCTCCCCACCTCCGCAGAGCGGATCTGCGAAACATAGACCAGCTCATGCTTTTGAACGGGATAAGGCAGGCGCCAGTTGAAGCCCGCTCCCACGGTGCTCTTGTATTTGCCGAACTGCGTGATGACGGCCTGCTGGCCTTCCTGCACGATGAAAAAGCCTGTACCCAGCCAGATCAGCACGGCCACGCCGGCAATCAGGAAAATTCCTTTGCCGGGGTTGAAAGGCTCGCCAGGCTGACCGCCGCTGCGGCTGGGTGGCACACCACGGCCGTTGCCGGAGCCACCACCAAACAGGCCGGAAAGCTTGCGATTGAGATCACGCCACACCTCTTCCAGATCAGGCGGCTGGCCTTGCTGAGGAGAGGAAGGACGGGGTCGCTGCTCGGGTGCGGGCGGCATCGGAGGACGCTCCCCTTCGGGTGCCGAGCCGTCCGGCTTGGAGCCATCTTCGTTGTTGTTGTCGCCACGACCCCAGCGCGGATCGTTCAAATTGAACATCCCGCGAATGCGTTGCGGCAGCACCGCCAGGCGATGGACGCGTTGTGAAAAATTCATGCGAGACGTCTCTGTGTTTTCAAAAAGACATGGACCATGGCAAGCATTGTGCCCAATAGGAACGCAAGCCCCTAGTATTGCGCGTCGTCATCAGGGGACATCCAGTACGTATCGTCCTGCCCCTCGACTTCTTCGCGTGCCGCCTCTTCACGTACCTGCAAAACCCGGTCAGCCAACATCTGCCGCAGCTGCGCCAGCCCCTGCCCCGAGCGAGCACTGACAAACACACGCGGCACCGGCGTGCCATCGAGCTCATACATATCCTGCAGCATGGCAGGCTGACGCTCGGGCTCAATGGCATCCAGCTTGTTGAAAACCAGAATCTGGGGCACATCATCGGCCCCGATTTCACCCAGAACTTTTTGGACTTGTTGTATTTGTTCGGGGAATCCGGGGTTCGATGCATCCACGACATGCAGCAGCAGATCGGCGTCAATCGCCTCCTGCAAGGTGGCCTGGAAAGCATCCACCAGACCGTGCGGCAAGTCACGAATAAAACCGACGGTATCCGACAGGGAAACCGACTCCTCGGCCTCCGCCAGATACATCTGCCGGGTGGTGGTATCCAGCGTGGCAAACAACTGATCTGCGGCATAGGCGCGAGCCTTCACCATGGCATTGAACAGCGTGGATTTGCCGGCATTGGTATAGCCAACCAGGGAAATATTGAAAACTTCGCGACGCGAGCGCTGACGCCTCTGCGTAGAACGCTGCTTCTTGACCTTTTTAAGGCGCTCCTTGGTGCGCTTGATGGCATCGTCAATCATGCGGCGGTCAAGCTCGATCTGCTTTTCACCGGGGCCGCCACGGCCACCGATACCGCCAGCCTGACGCTCCAGGTGACTCCAGCGGCGCACTAGGCGCGTGCTGATGTATTGCAGGCGAGCCAGCTCCACCTGCAGTTTGCCTTCATGGCTGCGTGCACGCTGGGCGAAGATTTCCAGGATCAGCATGGTCCGGTCGTTGACCGGCATCTGGATATGGCGCTCCAGATTGCGCTGCTGCGCCGGGCTCAGAGCCTGGTCGAACCAGACTTCCTTGGCGCCGTGCATCTGGGCCAGCATGCGGATCTCATCCGCCTTGCCACTGCCCACGAACAACGCGGGATCGGGAGCTTTGCGCTTGCAGGTCAAGCGCGCCACGGGTTGCAAGCCAGCAGTCTGTGCCAGCAGGCCCAGCTCTTCCAGCTCGTCATCGAAATGGGGAACACCAAAATCCACGCCCACCAGCAGCACTGGCGCAGACGCGGAACGTTCAAAGGATTCAGAACTCAAATACCTGTCCCGTAGGGTAAGAGCCGCGCCGGACTAGCCGGCGGGCGTTGACGCAAGAAAGCTTAGGCAGCAGCGGCGTCGTTGTCAGCCGGAGTAGCGGCCGAGAAGTTCACGGCGCGACCGGGAACGATGGTGGAGATGGCGTGCTTGTATACCATCTGGGTCACAGTGTTGCGCAAAAGCACCACATATTGGTCGAACGACTCGATTTGGCCCTGCAGCTTGATGCCGTTGACCAGATAGATGGAGACCGGCACATGTTCACGACGCAGTGCGTTCAGGAACGGATCTTGGAGGAGTTGACCTTTATTGCTCACGATATTCTCCGTGTTCGAAGAGTGTTGTTGTAAACCGACACATTACCACAGGGCCCGGGAAAAACAGCGAAAAGGGTTTTCCCGTAGGCACCAGCAGACAGCTATTAATCCTTGTCGGCGTAAGGATTATGGGAGGTTTTCAAGTCGATGCGCAACGGGGTGCCGACAAGATTGAACTCCTTGCGGAAACGGCCTTCCAGAAAGCGCTTGTACGCATCGGTGACCAGTTCCAGCGAGTTGCCATGGATCACGATGATGGGCGGGTTCATGCCACCCTGGTGGGCATAGCGCATCTTGGGACGATAGGCCCCCACCTTCTTGGGCGTCTGGAACTGGATCGACTCCATAAGAATGCGCGTCAGCACAGGAGTAGGCATCTTGCAGGTGGCTGCACGATGAGCCTGGATGATGGATTTCCACAGCGGCTCGAGACCCTGGCGCTTTTGTGCCGAGATGAAGTGCAGCGGCGCAAACTTCAGGAAGGACAGGCGCGTCTCGATGGAGCGCTCCAGCATCTGACGCTGGTAGTCATCCACGGCATCCCATTTGTTGATGCCCAGCACGACCGAGCGGCCGCTTTCCAGGATATAGCCCGCAATATGGGCGTCCTGGTCGGTCACGCCTTGCGTGGCATCGATCAGCAGCAGCACGACGTTGGCGCCTTCGATGGCCTGCAGCGTCTTGACCACCGAGAATTTCTCGATGGCTTCGAACACCTTGCCCTTGCGGCGCAGACCTGCGGTGTCGATCAGCTCGAACTTCTGGCCATTGCGCTCGAAAGGCACCGTGATCGCATCGCGCGTGGTGCCTGGCATGTCAAAAGCCACCAGGCGCTCTTCACCCAGCCAGGTATTGATCAGCGTGGACTTGCCAGCATTGGGACGACCTGCCACCGCCAGACGCACGGGCTTCTGATCTTCCTCGCCAAAGACCTCGTCTTCAGGCTCAGGCAGATTCAGCAGACCCAGGGCCGCATCGACCAGGCTGCGCACACCCTGACCGTGGGCGGCAGACACGGGCACGACCTCACCGAGGCCCAGTTCATAGAACTCGGACAGCTGCACGCCATCCTTCATGCCTTCGGCCTTGTTGGCCACCAGAATGGTGGGCTTGCCCAGACGGCGCAGGTAGTTGCCGATCTCGTGATCCTGACCGGACAGACCGGCACGCGCATCCAGCACGAAGATCACGACATCGGCTTCCGCCACGGCTTGCTGCGTCTGCTTGGCCATCTCCTTGAAGATGCCGCGCGATGCGTCCGGCTCGAAGCCGCCCGTATCGATGACGATGTACTCATGCTTGCCCTGACGGCCCTGGCCGTAATGGCGGTCACGCGTCAGCCCTGCAAAGTCGGCGACGATGGCATCCCTCGACTTCGTGAGTCGATTGAACAGCGTCGACTTGCCCACATTGGGGCGCCCTACCAGGGCAATAACTGGCTTCATTCCAAAAACAACCTATCAATCCGGCTTGAAGCCATACACAGTTCCGCTTCGGCTGACGATCACCAGAGTATTGGCGGCGACAACCGGGGAAGTGGCAACTCCTGCCTTGTCAGTTTCCAAACGGGCCAGTGCAGAGCCATCTTCACGCGAGAGCATATGCACTGTCCCCAAATCATCGGCCAGCACCACGGAGCGGCCCAGCACCAGAGGTGCCGTCAGCTTGCGGTACTGCAGCTTGTCGATGGACCACAGACGCTGACCGTCTGCACGATTCCAAGCCTGTACCGTGCCGTTGCTTTCGGCGCCAAACACGGCCTGCTCGTCGCCCGCCACGCCATCGCTACCCTTGGAGGTCTGCGTCCAGCGCACATTGGCCGTGCTCACATCCACGCACCCCACCGAGGCCTGGAACGCACGTGCGCAGACACTGCTGCCCACACGGCTGACGGGGCCGACCAGATCCACCAGTCGCTCCACATCGTTGGTCCCGCGCGGTGCGGCCAGAGGAGCCATCCAGCGCACCGAGCCATTGTCAGGATCAACACCTGCCAGACGTCCGGACACGCCTACCACCAGATTATTACCAACGGCCTGCAAAACGCCTGGCTGGCGCAGAATAAGCGGTTCATTGCTGGGGCCTTCAACCGACCACAGCTCACGACCCGTATTGGCATCGAAGGCCGCCAGAGAACGGTCCGCCGCCATCACGAACACGCGGCCGCCAGCCACCAGAGGCGGCGTATAGACTGCGGCAGTCAGATTGTTCTTCCACAGCTGCTTGCCTTCGGCAAACACCATGAGCTGGTTGCTGCGTGTAACCACCGCCGTGCGCTGTCCGTCGCTGCCCACGCCGGTGGTCAGCGGCTCGCCCGCACTGAACTTGCCCAGCTGGCTGCCGGTATTGCCATCAAGCGTCGTAACGCTGCCATCCTTGGTGACCACGGTGACGGTATTGCCCTGCACCAGCGCAGGCATGGCCAGAGGCACTTCGTTGCCGAGCTTGGCCGACCAAGCCTGATGCACCGCGATCTTGCCTGGATTGGCCCCCAGGTCCAGAGGCTTGGGCTTGTCCTTGCCGCCGAACATGGAGCAGGCAGCCAGCGACGCGGCCACAGCAGTCAGCACCAGCACACGGGCTGCGGATTGCGCTGCGGGGGCAGCGAACTTCACTTGATGGGCAAAAGTCTTCAAGATTATTTCTCCGACGGCGTTGTCTTGACCAGGGTTGCGGCTTCAGGAGCCACGCCCAGCGCATTCAGCTTGAATTCCACCAGATGGCGGTAGTCCAGATCCTTGTCCAGTGCCTTGTAGGCAGCCTGGTACTGGGCAACCGCCTCAGCCTGCTTGCCCAGCGCCACATACAGATCGCCACGGCGATCAGCCTGCAGACCGGCATAGGACTCGGGCATGGCCGCCTCAAGCACCTTCAGGCCTTCGTCATAGCTTTTTTGCTGCTCCAGCACGGAAGACAGACGAATGCGAGCCAGGGCCTTGAAGCTTTCATCGCCCTTGTCGGCCACCCAGCTCAGCTGAGCCTTGGCGTCATCGAGCTTGCCGGCATCCACCGAGGCCTTGGCCATCAGCAAAGCCGTCTGGGCAGACTGTGCCGTGCCCGCGTACTTGTCCCGCAACTCGCTGAAAGCCTGGTCTGCGCGCGCCGCATCCTTGGCCGTCAGCGCTTCGTCCACAGCGAACTCCAGGGCCGAGGCCTGGGTGGCCTGACGCTTTTGCCAGTACTGCCAGCCATTCCAGCCGGCCAGTCCGAGAAAGACCACGACCAGCACGCTGGTGATCAGAGTTCCCCAGGAATTCCAGAAATGCTTGAGCTGCTCAATTTGCTCTTGTTCTTCAAGATCGAGATGGTTTGCCATGGCTACTTAGATTGAGTGGAACGCTGGTCGGAAAACGAGGTGCGGAAAATCAAACCACCGATTTTAGGCTGCCGGCCCACAGGGCCACATCCGCCAGAGCTTGCTGCACCTGCTGGCCTTCGCCGTCGCGCAGCGACTTCACGGTCACCTTGCCCTGGGCCAGCTCGTCGGTGCCGAAGATCAGGGCAAAGCGTGCACCCGAGCCATCGGCCTTCTTGAACTGGGACTTCATCGAGCCCATGCCCTCGGCCGAGCCGCCGGCCGCTGCATGCATCTGAACCGCCACACCAGCTGCACGCAGCTGCTGCACGGTCTTGAAGACCTGAGGCAGCACCGAGGCGTCGGGAATGATGGCGTAGACATCGGCTGCGGGCTGGGGAATCTCTACCCCCACCTCCTTGAGCACTTCGAGCACGCGCTCCACACCCATGCCCCAGCCCACGGCCGGAGCGGGTTTGCCGCCGATTTCCTCGATCAGATAGTCGTAACGACCGCCGCCGCAGATCGTGCTCTGCGAACCCAGCTTGTCGGTAATGAACTCGAACACCGTGAGGTTGTAGTAGTCCATGCCGCGCACCAGACGCGGGTTCAGGCTCCAGGCCACGTCGTTGGCATCCAGAATGTCCTGCACGGCCTTCAGATGCGCCTTGGATGCATCGCCCAGATAGTCCATCAGCCTGGGAGCTGCGTTGACCATTTCCTGCATGGCAGGATTCTTGGTGTCCAGCACGCGCAGCGGGTTGCTGTACATGCGGCGCTTGGCTTCCTCGTCCATCACCTCTGTGTGCTGCTCGAAGTAGGCAATCAACGCCTCGCGGTGGGTCTTGCGCTCCTCGGGCTGACCCAGGCTGTTGAGTTCCAGACGCACGCCTTCAATGCCCAGCTCTTTCCAAAGTTGAGCGGCCAGCAGAATCACTTCGGCATCCAGCTCGGGACCGGCAAAACCCAGGGCTTCCACACCGACCTGGTGGAACTGGCGATAGCGACCGCGCTGGGGTTTTTCGCGCCGAAACATCTGACCGATGTAGAACAGACGCTTGCCGCCTTCATACAGCAGATTGTTTTCCACTACCGAACGCACCACGCCGGCCGTACCTTCAGGACGCAGGGTCAGATGCTCGGCCTGGCCATGCTTATCTGCCCGGTCCTCAAAGGAGTACATCTCCTTTTCGACGATATCGGTCACCTCGCCCAGGCCGCGCACGAACAGGGCCGTGGGCTCGACGATGGGGGTACGCATATTGCGATAGGCAAAGCGGCCCATCAGATCGCGCACCTTGGCTTCAAACCACTCCCAACGCGCCGAATCGGGTGGGAGAATGTCGTTCATGCCTTTGACGGCGGTCAGTTTTTCGTTCTTGGCCACGTGAAGTCTCACACTTGGGTTACTAGCAAAACAAGAGCATATTGCGCATGGCAATCATGCCCTTCAGCTAGAAACCTAATTCAAATCCATACAGATAGTGCGCAAGCAGCTATCAATTCCAAAGTCTTGGCTCGCTGGCATTGTGCCAGCAAGCGTAATCACCACCCGCATGCCGGGCCGCTGCAAGCGTTCGAGTCGCTCAGGCCTTCAGGCCGTAGCGGCGCTGCACATATTCCAGCACCAGGGTCTGGAACTCCTCGGCGATATGCTCGCCGCGCAGCGTCAAGGCCTTCTCGCCGTCAATGAAAACGGGCGCCGCTGGCGCTTCGCCGTTGCCGGGCAGGCTGATGCCGATATCGGCATGCTTGCTCTCGCCGGGGCCGTTGACGATGCAACCCATCACGGCCACCTTCATGGCTTCCACGCCAGGGAACTGGGTGCGCCAGACCGGCATTTCGCCACGCAGGAAATCGTCGATCTTCTTGGCCAGTTCCTGGAAGGTGGTGCTGGTGGTGCGGCCGCAGCCCGGGCAGGCGGTGACGCTGGGTACGAACACGCGCAGGCCCAGAGCCTGCAGAATCTCGGAGGCCACCACGACCTCCTGCGTGCGCGCTTCACCCGGCTGGGGCGTGAGCGAGACGCGAATCGTGTCACCAATGCCCTCCTGCAGCAGCACCGACAGTGCAGCCGTCGATGCCACCGTGCCCTTGGTGCCCATGCCGGCCTCGGTCAGACCCAGATGCAGCGCATAGTCGCAGCGGCGCGCCAGCTCGCGATAGACCGAGATCAGATCCTGCACGCCGCTGACCTTGCAGGACAGGATGATGTTATCGGGGTTCAGGCCGATGTTCCTGGCCAGCTCGGCCGAGCTGATGGCCGAGGTGATCAGCGCCTCGTACATGACCTGGCGTGTCTCCCAGGGCCTCTCGCGACGGCTGTTCTGATCCATCAGATCGGCCATGATTTCCTGGTCCAGCGAGCCCCAGTTCACGCCGATGCGCACGGCCTTGTCGTACTTGGCTGCAATCTCGATCATCTGGCCGAACTGCTTGTCCTTTTTGTCGCCCTTGCCCACGTTGCCGGGGTTGATGCGGTACTTGGACAGCGCCTGGGCGCAGTCGGGGTAGTCGGTCAGCAGACGGTGGCCGTTGTAGTGAAAGTCCCCCACCAGCGGCACATATTCGCCCATCCGGTCGAGCTGCTCGCGGATATAGGGCACGGCCGCCGCCGCCTCGGGCGTGTTCACCGTGATGCGCACCATCTCCGAGCCGGCCTGGGCCAGCTGGCGCACCTGGATGGCGGTTTCCACCGCATCCACGGTGTCGGTATTGGTCATGGACTGCACGCGCACGGGTGCATCGCCCCCGACAGTGACCACGTTGTTGCGCCACACCACACGGGCCTGGCGTGATTTGCGCGGCAGCGGGCTGGCGATGGCTATCGCCTGGCTGAGCTGCTGCGAGCTTTGAGAATCTTGCACTCTTGTTTACCTCGAACGGTTACTTCACCTCGAAGCGAGCCACATTGTCGCGTGTGCTCGAGATATCGAAGGGTTCGCCACGTACCGTCACCTGCGTGCCCTTGGCATTGCCCACAATCACCGACAGGGGCAACTGGCCTTCGGCAGTCGCAGATTCATCCTTGGACAGGGTCTTTTCCAGCACCACCTTGCCGGCTCCGTCCCTGACCTTGACCCAGGACTGGCCGGTATTCACCTTCAGCACCAGCAGGCCGGCAGCGCCGGTCATAGGCACAGCCGCATCGGCTGCCGGGGCTGCGGTTTGGGCAGCTGTCGCAGATGCGGGAGCGCTTGCTGCAGTTCCGTCGCCTGGCATGCTGGCAGCAGCAACCGACACAGGTTCTGTCACTGCCGCCGCGGGTGTGGCAGAACTGCCCTGTGCGCCGCCCTCGGCCTGGGCAAGCGGTTCTGCCGCCGGCGCGCTCACCACTGGCGTCTGGCCGGACTGGGCCTGAGCCGGCACTGGCACGCCTGCCCCATCGGGGCCGTCCACCATCTGCTGGAATGGCACAAAGTACACGGCAGCGGCAGCAGCCAGCAGAATCAGCACGCCTGCCGCAATCTTGCGAGAGCTGCTGTTGCCGGAGTCCAGCGGTGTACCCGTGACCTTGAAGCTGCTGCGCACCTTGACGGTCTCGTTGATGCCTGGACCCGCATTGGCAAGGCTTTTGATCTCGCTGCGTGGCAGCTTGGCCAGCACCGATTCGGCATCGATATGCAAGGTCCGGCACATTCCCATGGCCAGGGCACGCATGAACACATGATCGGGAAAGGCCGCATAGTCATCGGCCTCCAGCGCCTCCAGCTTGTGCTGTGGCACCTTCAATGTCGCAGCCATCACGGGCAACTGCATCCGGGCTGCTTCCCGTGCCTGACGCAACAAGACTCCGGCCGTGGCCTGACCCTGAGTTGGCACCTGCTCTTCGCTTTGCATAGTTTCCTCTTCCACCGCAGCCTCATTCATTGAAAGCTCCACGTTCATAGGCCAGCCACTGACGCGATTGAGGAAAACGCTCGCGCAACTGATCGGCCTGTTGACGCACTCCAATGTCGTCGTGCAATGCCCTGTCTATTTTGATCCCCAGCCAGAGGCTTTCCGCACTGGCCTGATTGCTATTGTTATTCAAGCGCCGGATGTAGAACTGCGCCTTCTTCAGATCACCTTTGAGCCAAAGCACATTTGCCAGGTTGTAGCCTGCGGCGGGGTTGCCCACATCCATCTCGTAGGCACGAAACATGTTCTGGTAGGCCTGCTCCAACTGTCCCGCCTGCTGGTAGCACATGCCCTTGGCCAGCAGGGTCCTGGGCTGTTCACGGTAGCCCGGAGCCTGCAAGGCTCTATCAAACCACTGCTGGGCTACGTCGAAATGCTTTTGCTGGCATTGCATCCAGCCGTAATTGTGAATCTGGTTGCCGTCGCGCGGATTGAGATCCACGGCCTTGCGCATGGCGATCTCCGCCTGTGTCCAGTCCTGGTTCTGCATGAGGATCAGGCCCAGCAGGCCGTATGCATCGGCGTAATCGGGCTTGGCAGCCAAGGCCTGCCCTACCTCGTCCATGGCCACATCCAGGCGCCCGGCCTGAAAGTAATTGGCAGCCAATTCCAGGCGAATCTGGGCACGGCGATTGGCATCGGCGACCTGGGTCCCGGCCGTGCCAACCACGGAAGTCTGGGGCACGGACGTAGAGGAAGTGGTGGTGGTCGTTGTCGAAGTACAACCCACAAGTGCCGCGACCGCAACCGGTACCCCCCACCGGGCCAACAAGCCCCAATGTTGCCAAACCGGTCGCTGTACCACTGCCCTCATTGATTGTCCTTTATTCAAAACTCCGTCAAGACACCTGCTTGAGCGGGATAGTACGCTGCTTGGCCATGCGCTCGGCAGCGCGAGTTCTGTCCTTCACATCGCCCGCGAGCTGGCCACAGGCCGCATCGATATCGTCACCGCGGGTCTTGCGCACCGTGGTCACGATGCCGGCATTGCTCAGCAACGTAGCGAACTCGGTCACACGGGCCGAAGGCGAGCGCAGCAGACCCGAAGCGGGGAAGGGATTGAACGGGATCAGATTGAACTTGCACCAGCTCTTGCCATCGCCGCGCGCGCGCACCAACTCTATCAGCTGGCGCGCATGCTCAGGCTGATCGTTAACGCCGTCGAGCATGCAATATTCAAAGGTGATGAAGTCACGCGGCGCGAACTCCAGATAGCGCTCGCAGGCGTCCAGCAGCTCGGCAATCGGGTACTTCCTGTTCAGCGGCACCAGGTTGTCACGCAGCGGATCATTGGGCGCGTGCAGCGACACAGCAAGCGCCACCGCGCAGTCCTGCGACAGACGATCCATCATGGGCACCACGCCCGAGGTGGACACCGTCACGCGACGACGCGACAGGCCGTAGCCATGGTCGTCCAGCATCACGCGCAAGGCAGGCACCAGCGCACTGTAGTTCTGCAAAGGCTCGCCCATGCCCATCATCACCACGTTGGAGATGATGCGATCTTCGGTGCCGAAACGCTTGCGCAGCGAATGCTCGGCATACCAGAGCTGGGCAAGGATTTCGCCGGTATTGAGGTTGCGACTGAAGCCCTGATGCCCCGTCGAGCAAAAGCGGCAGCCCACGGCGCAACCGGCCTGGGACGAGACACACAGCGTGCCGCGGTCGTCCTCAGGAATGAAAACGGATTCAACGGCATTGCCGTCACCCACATCGAACAGCCACTTCACGGTGCCATCGGCAGAGACATGCTCCGTCACCACAGGCAAAGCGGTAATGTGGGCCCGGCTTTTGAGCTTTTCGCGCAAAGACTTGGCCAGATCTGTCATCTGGTCGAAATCGGATGCGCCACGCTGGTGAATCCAGCGGAACAGCTGCGTCGCACGGAAACGCTTCTCCCCGAGCTGCTCGCAATAAGCGGTCAGTCCTTCGAGGTCAAAATCAAGCAAATTAGTAGTCATATCGGCATGTGGCGAGGCGTCTTGCGAACGGTGTTTGCCACGCCGTGGCCAGCATCTTCAAGTGCTGACACCCGCTTTGCACGAATGCAAAGCGCTGGCGTCAGCGAGAGCATGCTGTAAAGCTAGCGTGGATTAACGCGAGTACACGTTCATGCCGGGGAAGAAGAAGGCAACTTCCACAGCAGCAGTTTCAGCAGCGTCGGAGCCGTGCACGGCGTTGGCATCGATGCTGTCAGCGAAGTCGGCGCGGATGGTGCCCTTTTCGGCCTTCTTGGGGTCGGTGGCGCCCATCAGTTCACGGTTCTTCAGGATGGCGTTCTCGCCTTCCAGAGCTTGAATCATCACGGGGCCGGAGACCATGAAGTCCACCAGATCCTTGAAGAAAGGACGGGCAGCGTGCACAGCGTAGAACTGCTCGGCTTCGCCGCGCGACAGGTGCACCAGCTTGGCAGCCACGATCTTCAGGCCGGCAGCTTCGAAGCGGGCGTAGATTTGGCCGATCACGTTCTTGGCAACTGCGTCGGGCTTGATGATGGAGAGGGTACGTTCGATAGCCATGATGATTATTTCCTAATCAGGGTTACTATGGGTTTTTGCCGAAAAAGCAAAACAGTTGATTTTAACGGTGCCGCCATAGACCTTGAAGTCCGGGCAGCACTCAAATCCTTACGGACGCCTTTTTAGCGGCCGCCGCGGCGGCCACCACCACCGCCGCCACCAGGGCGACGCTTGGCGTTCTGACGGGCCCGCGACAGGCTGTCGCTGCCGATATAACCCACCGAAGTGCGCATGGGATCGGGCTGACCGCCTCCCTGCGAGCGCCCCGAGCCACCGGAGCGACCGCCGGACTTGTTGCGCGGGTTGTCGCCCAGCATGCCGCTGGGTGCCGGACGATTGCCGTCCCACTCGCCTCGGCGCTGACCGCCGCCTTCACGACGGCCCTGAGGGGCGCGATCGGCGTTCATGCCATTGCCGCGGCCGCCACTGCGGTTGTTACGACCGCCACGGTTGTTGGCGCCACGGGCACCGCCGTTGTTGCGCTCGACGGGAGCGCGCTCCTTGACGCCGGCTGCCGACATCAGCGCCTGGATATCGGCCTGATCGAGCTCCACCCAGGCGCCGCGCTTGAGGCCGCGCGGCAGCATCATGGCGCCGTAGCGAATGCGGATCAGACGGCTGACGGCATGACCCACGGCCTCGAACATGCGTCGCACTTCGCGGTTGCGGCCTTCGGAGATGGTCACGCGGTACCAGCAGTTGGCGCCTTCGCCGCCGCCATCTTCCACGGCACCAAAGCTGGCTTCGCCGTCTTCAAGCTGCACGCCGTCCAGCAAGCGCTGCTTTTCTTCCTTGCTCAGCGCGCCCAGCACGCGGGCCGCGTATTCACGCTCCAGGCCGAAGCGGGGGTGCATCAGCGAGTTCGCCAGCTCGCCCGAGCTGGTGAACAGCAGCAGACCTTCGGTATTCAGGTCCAGGCGACCCACCGACTGCCACTTGCCATGCTGCAGCTTGGGCAGCTTGCGGAACACCGTGGGGCGGTTTTGCGGATCGTCATGCGTCACCACTTCGCCCACGGGCTTGTGATAGGCAATCACGCGCGCGGGCGGCGGGTCGATACGGAAGCGGATGGGCTGGCCGTTGACCTTGACGATATCGCCGAACTGAATGCGCTGGCCGACGTGGGCAGGCTCGTTGTTGACCGAGATGCGCCCTTCCAGTATCAGTTGCTCCATCTCCAGGCGCGACCCCATGCCGGCCTGGGCCAGCACCTTGTGCAGCTTGGGAGAATCGACCTGGGGCGCAAGCACGCGCTTGGCGGGCATGGCGCTGCCGTTCTCTTCCTCGTCGTCGAAGTCGCCCGAGATCACATCGGCAAAGTCGATGTTCTGACCCTTGCGCCCCTTGGACCCATGAGGAGCGGCAACGCTCTGCACAGCCACTTCGGCAACGACGGTATCTGCTGCGTCATGACCCTGGTCTTGGTCCTGGGACTGCAGCTCCTGCTCGACCACGGGCTGAACCGGCTCCTCGACGACCACGGCTTCTTCGGCACGCGGCTTGGTCACTCGCTTGCGCGCAGGCTTGGCCTCGCCAGCAGCGTCCTTTTTGACGCCGGCGCGCTTGCGCGGTGCGGCAGGCTTCTTGGCCTCGGCGGCATCCTTGGTCCCATCGGCCTTGGCTGCGCGGGGCTTGCGAGTCTTCTTGACCGGCTCGGCTTCGGGCGAAGCGGCTGCGGACTCGGGCATCGGGTTCGATGTCTCGTTGTTCATTCCAGTTTTCCTTCGGGGATGACGCCATCGTCACCCTCCACAATTCCTTGTTCTGTTGACCCGACGGCATCGTCGGCCCGCGCTTTCGTCTTTGCGTCCTCGGCCTCGTCGTCATCGCTGCCGTAGTCATCCTCGAGAAACGCCTTCAGGCCCACCCACTCGGTTCGACCTGTTTTCTTGGCCGCCGGTTTGGGCTCCGGCTCTGCTGCCTTGGCTGTCCTGGCCGCTTTGGGCTTGCTCACGGATGGCGGCCCCTCAGTCGGCCCTGGCTCCGAATCCGGCAGCTCAATCGCTATCTCTTCAGTAGCATCTTGCTCAATATCACTCTGCGCCTGGTCCGGATATGACTCCAACTCTGGCGCATCGGCCTCGGGCTGAAGCTCCGACACAAGCTCTGCAGGCGCTCGCGCCACTGGGTCGGCATCGGTATCCAGCAGCTCCTCGGCGCCACCTTCCTCGTCCGGGGCACCCAGGATTTCACTCTCAGCAGCATCGGACTCTGCAGCGACATCCGTATCCTCAGCGACCTCGGCCGGCTCTGAGGCTTCCACACCCTCCTGGGGCTGGGCATCCTCTGCACTGACCTGCGGCGCTGCTGTCTGGTCGCCCTCCTCCCCATCCAGCGCCTTGAACAGACTTTGCTGGGCCTGGGTTTCCTCCAGCATGGGCAGCTGATCCAGCGACTGCAGACCCAGATCATCGAGAAACTGGCGCGTGGTGGCAAACAGCGCGGGCCGTCCCACGGTCTCACGATGGCCGATGACCTCGATCCAGCCTCGGTCTTCCAGCTGCTTGATGATCAGGCTGTTCACGGTCACACCGCGAATATCCTCGATATCACCCCGCGTGACCGGCTGACGGTAGGCAATGATGGCCAGCGTCTCCAGCGTCGCCCGCGTGTACTTGGGCGGCTTCTCGGGGTGAAGCTTGTCCAGATAGACGCGCATCTCTGGCCGGCTCTGGAAACGCCAGCCCGAAGCCACCTGCACCAGTTCCACGCCCTTGAGGGCCCAGTCCTTTTGCAGGTCCAGCAGCAAATCCTTAACCGTGTCCGAGCCCAGCACATCATCAAAAAGTGAGCGCAATTCCCGCAGCGTCACAGGCTGCGGGGCACAAATCAATGCTGTTTCAAGAACCCGCTTGGCATCTACCGTATTCATGGGCGCAGCGTTTCGGGAGCGGCTGTCGCACCGACTGCGGTGGGACGCCTGATTCTAAGAAGAGAGGAAAGCGCCCCAAAGATGCCATGCGAGTGATGGTCAGAGGCTTTCCGGCAGATTGTAACGCAGACCCCATAAATCCAGTGCACCGGCCATGTCTTGTGGCAGCGGCGCATAGTGGACCAGCGGCTTTTTCGTCACAGGGTGCTCAAAGGCCAGCCTGAAGGCATGCAGTGCCTGGCGCTCCAGCCCGCCCTCGGGCTGGCCGCCATACAGCGTATCGGCTATCAGCGGATGACCAAGCGAAGCCATGTGCACCCGGATCTGGTGCGTGCGTCCGGTGTGCAGCGTGCAGCGCACCAGGCTGTGCGCGGCATCGCCATCGAGCAGATCGAAGTCGGTACGCGCCTGCTTGCCGGGATGCAGATTCAGATCCACCACCGCCATGCGCAGACGGTTGCGCGGATCGCGGCCGATCGGCGCATCGACTTCGCGGCGCTTGCGGCTGCCCCATTGCTTGTGGGCAAGCGCCAGATACTGGCGACTCACATCGCGCGCGGCAATCATCTTGATGAGCGCATCCATGGTGCTGCGATTGCGCGCCACCACCATCAAACCGCTGGTGTCCTTGTCCAGCCGGTGAACAATGCCGGCACGCGGCACCTGACGCGCTTTTTCGTCACGCGCCAGCAGGCCGTTGAGCAATGTGCCCGTCCAGTTGCCGGGCGCTGGATGCACCACCAGACCCGCAGGCTTGTTGATGACCAGCAGATCCTCGTCCTCATAGACTACCTGCAGATCCATGGTCTCGGGCTGGAAAGCCATGCTCTGCTGGGTGGGCCGCATTTCCACGCTCAGGCGGTCGCCCACGGCCACCTTGACCGAGGGCTTGAGCAGAACCTTGCCGTTGAGAGTGACCGCACCGTCGGCCAGCAACTGCTGCAGATAGCTGCGCGAGAACTCGGACACCCCCAGCGCCAGCACCTTGTCCACACGCTGACCATGATGCTCGGCGGCGACTGTGAATTCGCGGTTCTCGACCTCGGCCGAGGCAATGGCGTCTTCGGCTGCTTCGTCCCAGCTCTGCTCGACCGCGTCAGAAGGCACAAGCCCCTGCGGGGCAGGGGCTTGTGCGGCTTGCTTGCGTTGTGAGGCCATGCTCAACGCGAGGGCAGATAACGCGAAGGATCGACAGGTTTGCCCTGGCGACGCACCTCGAAGTGCAGCTTGACGCGATCGGCATCGGTGCTGCCCATCTCGGCAATCTTCTGTCCCTTCTTCACGGCCTGATCTTCCTTGACCAGCAGAGACTGGTTGTGGGCGTAGGCGGTCAGATAGGTGTTGTTG
Organism: Comamonas sp. E6; assembly: GCF_001010305.1. Lineage (NCBI taxonomy): Bacteria > Pseudomonadati > Pseudomonadota > Betaproteobacteria > Burkholderiales > Comamonadaceae > Comamonas > Comamonas sp. E6. The sequence goes on along the minus strand of NZ_BBXH01000024.1, from coordinate 50,663 downwards.
TGCTTGAGGATGATGAGATTGCCATAGCCACGCAGGCCGGCACCGGCATACACCACACGGCCATCGGCAGCAGCCAGCACGGGATCGCCGGCCTTGCCGCTGATGTCGTAGCCCTTGTTGCGCTGCTCGTCGAAGCCGGCAATCAACGAGCCGCTGGCAGGCCAGATGAAGTTCACATCATCGGCACCCTTGGCAACAGGCGCCGGGCTTGTTGCAGGCGTGGATGGCACTGGCGTTGCGGTTGCAGCCGGGGGAGTCACGGGTGTGGTCGTCGTTGCGGCGCTGCCACCACCCACAACCACGGGCGCGACACCGCGGCCCGAACCGGACGAAGCGACAGGCGCCTCGCGTCCGGGTGGTACCACACGCACCACCTGACCGACTTCAATCACGTTGGGATTGTCCAGATTGCTCCAGCGAGCAATGTCCTTCCAGCTCTGGCCGTGCTCCAGACCAATCCTGATCAGAGTGTCGCCAGGCTTGATCGTGTAGTAACCCGGCTTGCCGGCATTTTCAGCGCCGGGCAGCGACTTGACGTCCACAGTTGAAGACGAGGAGGCCGACTGTCCGCGATCCTCCACAGGAGCCCTGTTTGCCTGGGCAGCACAACCGGCCAGGATGACACCTGCCAGCACGGCCGTTCCCCATGCACCAAGACTTCGCGATACCAACATAAGCTATTCCCTTCTAGGCGATCCCCGATTTTAGAGGGACAAAGTTGACTGCTTCCAAAACTGTCTGCGTAAAACCGTGTGAACTCTTGTCAATCACCAGCAGTGCCTGCTTACCCGCACCCACCACGACCGGAGCCACCAGACGCCCGCCCACCGCCAACTGATCGCACCACTCTTGCGGCACCACGTCACCGCCGGCAGCGGAGATGATGCCCGCATAGGGCGCGCCACTGGCAAAACCTACCATGCCGTCTCCGAGAATCAGATGCACATTCGACAGGCGCATGGGGCGCAGATGGCTGCGTGCTTTCTCATGCAGGCCGCGCAGCCGCTCTATCGAATAGACCTCTTTGGTGAGCATGGACAGCACTGCAGCCTGATAGCCGCAGCCCGTACCGATCTCCAGCACGCGCCCTTGCCCGTTTCGGGCCGCATCGGAGTCGAGCAGCAGCTCGATCATGCGGGCCACGATGCTGGGCTTGGAGATGGTCTGGCCCAGGCCGATAGGCAGACTGGTGTCTTCGTAGGCCTGGTTGACCAGAGCGCTGTCGACAAAGCGGTGACGTTCCACCGTGGCCATGGCCTGCAGCACGGCAGGGTTGCTGACACCGGCCGCACCGATGCGCTGGGCCATGCGGGCACGCACCGTGGATGAGTCCAGCCCCACGCCCACCGGCGAGGCGGCCACACGCAAGGGATTGATGGGCTTGGGAGCAACGGGCGGCCGTGCCGCGCCGGTGCCCGTCTGCACCGAGCGTGCAATCCAGCCCGGGACCTGAGGCGGACGACGCTCGCTCACGATGCGGCCGCCGATGTGTTGGATGGACCTGCCAGCTTGCTGGCCGTCTGCGCCCAATAGCCGAGGTTTTCATGATCGGTCAAATCGACCTTGAGCGGAGTCATGGAGACATGGCCGTGGGCCGTGGCATGGAAGTCCGTACCTTCGGAGTCGTCCTTTGCTGCGCCGGCACTGCCGATCCAGTACATGGTCTCGCCACGCGGGCTTTGCTGCTGAATGGCCTGCTCGGCCGCATGACGGCGCCCCAGGCGACACAGCTTGACGCTTTTGAGTGCATGCAGCGGCATATTGGGAATATTCACGTTCAGCAGCCAGGGAGCAGTACCGATCAGTTGCTGGGCCTGCATCTGTTGAACCATCTGACGGGCGGTGGCAGCTGCCGCTTCCAGCTCGGCCCAGCCCTTGTCCACCTGCGAGAAGGCAATCGAGGGAATGCCGAACAGATAGCCTTCCATGGCCGCGCCCACGGTGCCCGAGTAAATCGTGTCGTCGCCCATATTGGCGCCGTTGTTGATGCCCGAGACCACCAGATCGGGCCGGTAGCCAAGCAGGCCGGTCAACGCGATATGCACGCAGTCTGCTGGCGTGCCGTTCACATAGCGAAAGCCGTTATAGGCCTGATGCACATACAGCGGTGCATTCAGCGTCAAGGCATTGGACTTGGCGCTGTTGTTGTGCTCGGGCGCCACCACTTCGACGTCTGCCACGGTGCGCAGCGCATCGTGCAGGGCCACGATGCCTGGGGCCTGGAAGCCGTCGTCATTGCAAATAAGAATCTTCATGGATGAGGCGGATTGTAGGCGGCTCCAAGGTCACGACAGAGACACGCGGCATTCGCACCACACTTCTATCATCTGCGAGCCGATTCCCCCCAATCTCACCTCAAGAAGATCAGGAGACAAGATATGCACGCATGGCTTTGCACCACCCCCACCGGCGTCGAGACCCTGAAATGGACCGAGCAGCCCACGCCACAGCCCGGCCCCGGCCAGGTGCTGCTGGAAGTCAAGGCCGCCAGCCTGAACTTTCCCGATCTGCTGATCGTGCAGAACAAATACCAGATCAAGCCGCCCCTGCCCTTTGTGCCGGGCTCGGAATATGCCGGCGTGGTGCAGGCCGTGGGCGAAGGGGTCAAACATCTCAAGCCAGGCCAGCATGTGGCCTGTCTTTCGGGCACGGGCGGGTTCGCCACGCATACGCTGGCACCCGCTGCCATGTGCATGCCGCTGCCGGCCGACTTCCCCTTTGTCGATGCCGCCGCCTTCATCATGACCTATGCCACCTCCCACCATGCGCTGATCGATCGCGGTCAGCTCAAGGCCGGCGAGACCGTACTCGTGCTGGGCGCAGCTGGGGGCGTTGGCACGGCAGCCATACAGATCGCCAAGGCGGCCGGTGCCCGGGTGATTGCCGCTGCCTCCACCGACGAGAAATGTGCGCTGTGCAAGGCCCAGGGCGCTGACCTCACCATCAACTACAGCCAGGGCGATCTGCGTGAAGCCATCAAGGCAGCGACAGACGGCAAGGGGCCCGACGTGATCTACGATCCCGTAGGCGGCGATTTTGCCGAACCTGCCTTCCGCTCCATTGCCTGGCGCGGCCGCTATCTAATCATAGGATTTGCCTCCGGCCCCATCCCCTCGCTGCCGCTGAACCTGCCTCTGCTCAAGGGCGCTTCCCTGGTCGGCGTGTTCTGGGGCGATTTCGCCAAGCGCGAGTCGCAGAACAATGCCGCCATGATGCAGGAGCTGGCACAGTGGTGGGCGCAAGGCAGGATCAAGCCCGTAATCGACCGCACCATGCCCATGAGCGAGCTGTTCGCGGCCTATGAGCGCATGGGCTCGCGCCAGGTACAGGGCAAGCTGGTGCTGGTCAACGCGTAAAGCTGCGGTAAACCGCGGCGATGCCTGTGGGCTCAGGGAGATACTTCCAGCCACTGGCTACAAAACCCCGACACCGCAGCATCGCCATGTTTTCTCCTGCCCACACGCCCGCGCCGGATCGCCGGCGCTTTCTGATTGCCTCCAGCCTTGCCACGGCCGTGGGCGCCCTGCCCGCCTGGGCCCGTGCCACGGAATCACTGGCCCACAACCCGTTCACCCTGGGAGTGGCCAGCGGCGACCCGGAACCCGACAACATCCTGATCTGGACACGGCTCACAGCGCCTCTGGCCTATCTTGGTACGGCGGTCGCGCCAGACCTGGCAGCACAGACCGTGCATTGGGAAGTGGCGCATGATGCCCAGTTCCGCCAGCCCGTGGCTCATGGGCAGACTCAGGCCAGGGCCGAATGGGGCCATGCCGTCCATGTGCAGGTCAACGGCCTGAGTCCGGACCGCTGGTATTTCTACCGCTTCCGCTGTGGCGACGCCTTCAGCACCACCGCACGCTGCCGTACCGCCCCGGCGCCCGGAGCAGATGTACGCAAGCTGCGTCTGGCCGTGGCCTCCTGCCAGCGCTGGGAACATGGCTTCTACAGTGCCTGGGCCGATGCCGCGCAGGCCTCGCCCGATCTGGTGCTGTTTCTCGGCGACTACATCTATGAATATGCGCAACCGGCGAAGCCTGATGGACTGGCGCGTCCGCAGCCACTGCGTACCGCCCAGACCTTGCAGGACTACCGCGACCGCTATGCGCTGCACAAAAGCGATGCCCATCTGCAGGCCGCCCATGCCGTGTGCAACTGGTCCGTCATCTGGGACGATCACGAGGTTGAAAACGACTATGTAGCCCAGTACGGGCGCGGGGACAGCGCTCACTTTTTAGCTAGGCGCATGGCGGCCTGGCAGGCTTTCTACGAAAACATGCCGCTGCGTAACAGCGCATTGCAGCGCAACTCTCAGGGACTGGCGCTGTACCGCAGCCTGCAGTGGGGCAAGCTCGCCAGGCTGCATCTGCTGGACGGCCGCCAGTACCGCGATCTGCAGGCCTGCCGCCCCGAGGGAAAGGCCAGCACCGGCACCGTGGACCCTGCCGAATGCCCTGCCCTGCAAGATCCGGCGCGCAGCTTTCTGGGTTGGGATCAGGAGCGCTGGCTGGCCCGGCAGTTGCAGGGCGATGCACGCGAGAGGGTCGACGCCGCCCGCTGGAGCGCCGTGGTGCAGACCACCTTGTTCTCGGCCCGCAAGCATCCCAATGGCAGGCAGTCGACCGACAGCTGGGACGGCTACCCTCAGGCACGCCAGCGCCTGGTGCGCCAGATTGCAGAAAGCCAACCGCGCAACAGCGTGCTGCTCGGCGGGGACATTCACCAGAACTATGTCTGCGCCATTGCGGCCCAGGCCGATCAGACCCCGGACAGGGCCAACCCGGTGATTGCCAGCGAATTTTGCGGCACCTCCATCAGCTCGCACAGCGGCACCACACAAGCCAGGGTCGATGCCATCGTGGCCCACAACCCTCAAGTGCTTTTCGCACGCTGTGAGGAGCGTGGCTACAGCCTTGTGGAGATCACACCACAGTCCATGACTACGGAGCTGCGCGCCGTGAGCAACCCGCTCCAGGCCGACAGCAGTCTCTATACGCTGGCACGCTTTGTGGTGGAAGATCGCCGCCCCGGTCCTGTAAAGATCGCCTGATGCGCTACGGCATACTCGGGTCATGCAAAACACACAGGCCTCGAGACCCGAACTTCCCCTGTGGCGCGGTACGGCGGCCGCCCTTCTGATCGCGGGGCTGCTCACAGGCTGCGGCCTGCCTCCCCTGCCGGATCGCATGGCCAGCGAGGCCCTGAGCGCCGAGCAGGCCCTGCAAACCCGGCTCGGCCAGGCGCTGGCGCCGCTGCAGCAGGCACATCCTGGGCAGAGCGGCATCCATATGCTGGCCGACGCCCATGACGCCTATGCCGCCCGCGCCCTGCTGGCCCGAGCCGCGCAGCGCACTCTCGATGTGCAGTACTACATCTGGCGCAACGACACCACCGGCCATTTGCTGCTCGATGAGTTGCTGCTTGCGGCAGACCGCGGCGTACGCGTGCGCCTGCTCTTGGACGATGGCGGCACCGGCGGCATGGACGCCACCCTGGCCGCCCTGGACCAGCACCCTCTAATCGAGGTGCGGCTATTCAACCCCTTCGCCCTGCGCACGCCCAAGGCGATTGGCTATGTGACGGACTTCGCACGCACCCAGCGGCGCATGCACAACAAGAGCTACACGGCCGACTCCTCCGCCACCATCGTGGGCGGACGCAATATCGGCGACGAGTACTTTGCCGCATCCGACGGCGTGCTGTTCGCCGACCTCGATGTGGTGGCAACAGGCTCGGTGGTGGGCGAGGTGGCAGCGGAGTTCGACCGTTACTGGAACAGCACCTCCGCCTACCCGGCAGCCAGCCTGCTGCCCGCCATGCCACAGCAGGCCGTGGACAAGGTCTATGCAAGCCTGCACGCCGATGTGAATCGCCCCGAAGCACAGGCCTATGTGAAGGCCGTCAGCCGCAGCCGCTTCAGCACCGATTTGCTGGCAGGTCAACTGCCGCTGCAATGGGCCGAGACCACCCTGGTCAGCGACGACCCGGCCAAGGTCCTGCGCGAAGCCGCACCCGAGGACTTGCTGCTGTCCCAGCTCCAGCCTGTGATTGGCCAGCCACAGCAGTTGCTGGAAGTGGTGTCGCCCTATTTCGTGCCCACCCAGGCCGGAGTCGACGCCTTTGGCCATCTGCGCCGGCAAGGTGTGCGGGTGCGCATTCTGACCAATAGCCTGGAGGCGACCGATGTGGCCGTGGTGCATGCCGGCTACGAGAAATACCGCAAGCCGCTGCTGAAAATGGGCGTGGAACTCTACGAGATGCGCCGTCAGATCGATCTGCGCAACCAGCCCGCAGCCAACGAGCCGGACAAGACACCAAGGAGCGAGCCTGCCGAAAAGACTCCCAAGCGCGAAGCTCCGTCACCTGCAGCGCTGAGCGGCAGCTCCGCCACAACGGGCAGCTCGGGCGCCAGCCTACATGCCAAGACCTTCGCGGTCGACGGCAAGCAGCTCTTTGTCGGCTCCTTCAACTTCGATCCGCGCTCGGCCATGCTCAATACCGAAATGGGCTTGGTCATCAAAGACCCGGCCTTGAGCCAGCAGGTCAGCACCTCGCTGGATCAGCATCTGCCGTACATGGCCTACAAGGTGCAACTGGACGCGCAGGGCAGGCTGAGCTGGACGGGCCAGAGTCCGCAGCCGCCCCATGAAGCCCAGACCTTCAGTGCCGACCCCGGCACCAACTGGTGGCAGCGCTTCATGGTGCGGGTGCTGAGCTGGCTGCCCATCGAAGGATTTTTGTAACTCAGTCCAGGCGGATGGAGGGCCGCAGCCGCGCGTTCATCAGGTCGATCAGCCACAGCAGGCCGCCGCGCCAGAAGCCGTAAAGCCGCGCCTGGTGCGAGCGGTACAGCATGATGTGGCTGAGCATGGCCATGCGGCCGCGGATCACGCCGCCGTTGAACAGGCCGAACTTGCCCAGCGAGCCATAGGCGTCGTAATGCGCAAGCGACACCAGGGCTCCAAAGTCACGATAGGCAAAGCCTACGGGTTTGGCACCGGGACGCTCCAGCACATGAGGCAGAGTCTCGATCAGATAGCGGGCTTGCTGGTGGGCCACCTGGGCCGTAGGAGGCAAAGCCTCCTGCTTGCCCGGCAGGGTATAGCTGGCGCAGTCGCCCAGGGCATAGATATCGGGGTCGCTGGTCTGCATCTCGTCATTGACCAGCAGCTGATTGCTGCGCGTGGTCTGCAAACCCAGCTGCATTAAGAATTCCGGGGCCTTTACCCCCGCCGCCCAGACACGCAGGCTGGCAGGAATCAGCTCGCCATTGGCCAGCTCGAAACCTTGCTCGGTCGCACGGCTGACGCGGCCGCCGACGATCACGGAAACGCCCAGGGCCTGCAGTCGCACACGCGTGGCTTCGGAGATCTCCTCGGGAAAGCTGGGCAGCAGGCGCGAGCCGGCCTCGATCAGCACGATGCGGAACTTGGCGGCCTCGCCCAAGGCGCCGTAGGCCGTGGCACTCTCTGCAAGCTGAACCAGCTCCGCCGCCAGCTCCACCCCGGTGGCACCGCCGCCCACGATGGCCACCTGCAGTTGCTCGCCGCTGGTCATGCAGCGCACCATGCGCAAACGAATTTCCTGGTTGAAGGCATCGGCCTTGCGGCGCGAATCGATCATGAAGCAATGCTCATGCACACCGGGCGTGCCGAAGTCGTTGGCACCGCTGCCCACCGCAATCACCAGCTTGTCATAGGCAAGACGCCGACCCGCCACCAGCTCGCGGCCATCGGGTGCATAAATGGGGGCCAGCAGAATCTCGCGTGCCTCACGGTCCAGACCGCACATCTCGCCGGGCTGGTAGGCAAAGTCGGCATCGGTGGCCTGAGCAAGATAAGTGGTCTGCTGCTGGGCCAGATCGCGAGTGCCGGCTGCAATCGTGTGCAGCATGGGCTTCCAGACATGGGCGGAGTCGCTGTCCACCAGCGTCACCGTGTCAATGCTTTCACTCTTGAGCTTGCCGAGGGCCGTGGCCACCTCCAACCCCGCCACACCACCGCCCACGACCACGATGCGGGCCGCATGCCCATTGCGTGGATGCTGTGGCTTTCGAGCTTGCGGCTCCTGGGATTCGGTGATGGGCTGCTCGCCCTGCTCTGCTTGATTGACTGCGTTTTCCATGAACGACCCTGACTCTGCGTCTGTTGTGACCGGACGCCAGAACATCTCAAGATATCTGGCACGCATTGATTGTTCTTCAATTTTTATAGCAGGAAACTCAATATGGACAAGGCAAATAATGATGATATATATCTTTTATAAGACTTGAGCTGCACGAATGCAAGGTCTGCCTTGAAAGCTTTCAATTTTCTGAATAACCCTGGCTGCAAGCAATGGCAATCAAGCGTGGCGCGCTATCAACTTCTTGAGCGCCATGTCGTACGACGTGGCCTTAAAACCCCATTCGACGAACAGCGCTTGTCAAGCAGCGGCAAAACCGCTGCTTCAACCATGCAATTTGCGTTTGTCAATATACGAAACGTATACAGACCTTATGATGCTCGGCCATGGGAATCGTCAAAATTTCAGACCAGTTGCACGACCAGATTCGTGTCTCCAGCGCGGCCCTCGGCCGCTCCATCAATGCCCAGGCCGAGCACTGGCTGCGTGTAGGCCAGCTGGCCGAGCATCACCCCCAGCTCAATTACGAAGGCATCTGCGCCCTGCTGCTGCAGCAAGCCGAGCGTGAGCTGCAGCCTGCCAGCGCTCATGAAGCCGACACAGTCGTGCGCCGCCCCCGTCCGGTGCGCCTGGTAGGAGGCATGCAATGAAGCGCGGCAAACAGAAAGTCGTACCCATTCATGACGCCACCGACATCTACCTCTCGCGCAAGGCCGGCGGCCTGGCCGCCAAGGTGCTGTCCATGCTCACCCCTCATGTGCAGCCCGGCGTAAGCACAGAGGAACTGGACAAGATCTGCCACGACTACATCGTCAACGAGCTGAAATGCACGCCCACCAATGTGGGCTACTATGGTTTTCCCAAAACCGTGTGCACCTCGGTCAACCATGTGGTCTGCCACGGCATCCCAGATACCAAGCAGGTCCTCAAGGACGGCGACATCATCAATGTCGACGTCGCAGTAACCACGCCCGAAGGCTGGATCGGCGACACCAGCCGCATGTACTACGTGGGCCAGCCCAGCAATCTGGCCAAGCGCCTGGTCAACACCACCTATGAAGCGCTGGTGGCCGGCATCCGCTCCGTCAAGCCCGGGGCCACGCTAGGCGATGTGGGGCATGCCATCCAGACCGTGGCCCAACGCGAGCGCTTTTCCATCGTGCGCGAGTACTGCGGCCATGGCATCGGCAAGGTCTATCACGACGAGCCCCAGGTGCTGCACTACGGCACGCCCGGTCAGGGCCTGACGCTGCAGCCCGGCATGATCTTCACCATCGAGCCCATGCTCAACGCCGGCAAGGCCGCCACGCGCGAACTGGCGGACGGTTGGACCGTGATCACCAATGACAAGTCGCTCTCCGCCCAGTGGGAGCATATGGTGCTGGTGACGGAGACCGGATTTGAGGTGCTGACCCCCTGGCCCGAGGGTACAGGCGACTACCCTGCCATCTGATCAAGCGCGGCGAACCGTGCATATTGCCCTCGGCTATGTGCGCACAGCCGCTGGATTTTGGCAATAACGGCCAGAAGCGGTCCGGGGTCTTGAAACCAGCCTGGAAACAGCCCGGCCCCAGCCGCACTACAGTGCCCGGCATGACAAATTACCTGTATCTGGGTCTGGCCATCATCTGCGAGGTGATTGCCACCTCCTTCCTCGCCAGGTCGGAAGGCTTCTCCAGGCTCGGCCCTACCGCGGTTTCCCTGGTGGGCTATGCGATTTCTTTCTATCTGCTGTCGCTGACGCTGCGTACCGTGCCCACGGGCGTGGCCTATGCAATCTGGTCCGGCGTGGGCATCGTGCTGGTCTCGGCCGTTGCCTACTTCTGGCAGGGCCAGAAGCTCGATGCCCCCGCTCTGGCCGGCATGGCCATGATTGTGGGGGGCGTGCTGGTGATCAACCTGTTTTCAAAGACCGCCGGTCACTGATCGCCCTCGCCCCCGAAGTCCTCCACTGACTGCGTCAGATCCTGCAACCACTGCATGCTGGCGCGCAGCTCCTCGGGCCGGATCTCATGGGCGCCCGGGTACTCGTGATAGCTCAGTTGCAAGGGCAAGGAGGCCAGGCGGTCACGCACGGCATGGGCGCTGGTCAGCGGAATCACATTGTCATAAGTGCCGTGGCTGACCCAGGCCGACTTGCCCTCGAATGCGGCAGCGGGCGCGTGCAGCGACGCGATCTCGGGCAATAGACGGCTGTGCCAGACCAGTGCGGCACGCAAGGTCTGGGGCTGGGTCAGCAACTGACTCAGACTCATGATGCCGCCCTGGCTGAAGCCCCCCAGCACCACCCGCTCGGGCGGAATGTCCAGTTGCTGCGCGGCCTGCTCCACCGTCTGCTGCAGCAAGATACGCGCCTGCTGCTCCTGCGGCACATTGATATGGCGCGTACCATCGGCATCCACAGTGAACTGAAACCAGGCATAAGCACCCATGCCCATGGCAAAGGGCGCACGCAGACTGAGCACATGAAATTGCGGCGGCACATAGGGCGCCAGGCCGAACAGGTCCTGCTCATTGCTGCCCACGCCATGCATGAGCACCAGCAGCCAGGCAGGCCGGCCGGCGTCCAGCTGCGCGGGCCGCTCCAGATAAGTCAAAGGCAATGTGCTCATGGACAACTCCCGAAGGCAGCACGGAATTTGATGGGAAAAGGCTGCAGCGCTTTTGCATTCTGCGACTGCAGCTATCAAAACAATATAGCGCAGACCCGCAGCTGGCTGACCGATCCGCACTCGGCCCGACAGGGTGCGCGCATGCCTTTTGATACAGTTGACCGACCTGAGCGTGGCTTTGCCGCTACACAAGCTCAGTCATGCACCCGCCCGCGCAATGCCTTGATGCCGGAGCGCAGGCTTTTGCCCTGCAGGCGTCTTTGCTGCGAGCCCCAGGTCGGCTTGGTGGGCTTGCGTGGGCGCGGCGGCCTTGCAACCGTGGCTACCAACGCATTGAGGCGCTGCAGCCCATCCCACAGATTGTGTTCCTGAGTGCGGTATTTTTGCGCCTTGATGACCACCACTCCATCGGTGGTGATGCGCGAATCGCCCAAAGCCAGCAAGCGCTGCTGCACATCGACCGGCAGACGCGAGGCTCGAACGTCAAAGCGCAGATGCACAGCGCTGGCCACCTTGTTCACATTCTGGCCGCCCGGGCCTTGAGCGCGCACGGCGCTCCATTGCACATCGGCTTCGGTCAGCTCGAAGGCGGCCGCATTGCTCACGACAGAGCCTCCTGCAGCGCGGCGCAGAAGGTGGCCGGATCCTCGTGCTGTACCCAATGGCCGACGTTCCGCATCACCTGCCAGTCCAGCGCCCCCAGGCACTGACGCTGCATTAGCAGTTGCAGCTCGGCCAGGCAGCCCGCATACAGAGGGTCATGCTCGCCATAGATCGCCGCCACCGGCACCTTGATACGGGTCAGGGCCCGGGCCAGCACATCGGTGCGCGACAGCCGTCTGCGCGGCAGTCGGTCGCGAGCCACATTGAGCGCATGCAGTGCCAGCGTCTCTTCATCGATCAGCACCTCGTCATGCAGCATGAGGGCCGCGATATTGTGGCGATGGGCCTGCATCTGTGCCTCCAGTCCCGGCAGGTGGCGCCAGCCCAGCAGGCGCACGCTGCGTCCCTCGGTCATTCCCATGCCGGGAGCGCCGACCAACACCAGCCTCCGGGCCAGCTCCGGATGCTCGGCAGCCAGCAGACCGGCGGTCATGCCGCCAAAGGAAAAGCCGACCAGGTCGCAGACCGGACCCGTATCGGCATTGCCCAGCAACTGCCGGATGCCATAGGCCAGAGGCTCCAGCATGGTGTCCACATCCATGCCGCCGGGCACTCCATCGGATTCACCAAAACCCGGCAGATCGGCCAGCCACAGGCTGTAGCCCGCCTCGGTCAACGGCTGAATCACACGCAACCAATGCGTCCAGCTGCCACTGCCGCCATGCAGCAGCACCAGGGGCAGACCGCGCTGCACCACCCCGGCCGGGGGCTGCCAGCCATGCCAGACCATCAAGCCGCTGTCGGCGGCTTCTCCAAGCCGGGTCTGCACGCGCTGCGCCGTGGCCTGCAGCCGGGCAATGGCTGCCGGCAGCTCGACCCCCAGCTCCTGCGAGACCTGCTCCAGCGAACAGGCTGCTTCAACCGCCGATGTCACCACTGCGCCACCGCATCGATGGCCAGACCGTAGCCTGCCACGCCGAAGCCGCACATCACGGCGCGCGCCGTGGCCGACAGATAGGAATGGTGGCGAAAGCTCTCACGCGCATGGACATTGCTGATGTGCAACTCCACCAGCGGCACGGCCGTGCCCTTGACGGCATCGAGAATTGCCACACTGGTATGGGTGTAGGCCGCTGCATTCATGATCAGCGCCTGCAACTCCCCCTTGGAGTGCAACCGGCCTGCCTCGTGAATCCAGTCCACCAGCTCGCCCTCATGGTTGCTCTGGCGGAACTCCAGCTTCAGGCCATGGCGTGCACAGGCCTCTTCGCAAAGCTGGCGCACATCGGCCAGCGTGGCCGATCCATAGATGGCGGGTTCGCGCATGCCCAGCAGATTGAGATTCGGGCCATTGAGGACATAGACGGTTTTCACGGAAGCACTCTCCTGATTTTTGAGGACTGCCCGGATTATGCGAGCGCTGCAACCGCCCCGCAGGCATAAAAAACGGCTGCCTGGGCAGCCGTCTGTGGTGCAGAGTCTTTCAGGGCTCCGTCATCGATGTCATCAGCGATAGTGATGATGATGATGGCGATGACCACGCCAGCGCGGGCCGCCACCGTAATAGACCGGGCCGGGCACAACCATCACGGGTGCGGGACGATACACGGGAGGCGGCGGCGCATAGTAGACCGGTGCCGGAGGCGCATAGTAGACAGGGCGCGGCGGCATATAGACCGGGGCGGGCGCCACATAGGGCGTGGCGTAAACGGGAGCGCCGACGCCCACGGCCACGCCGGGCACGCCGATGCCGACCGACAGGCTGACGCCGCCATGCGCCTGGGCGCCTGCGGCAGCCATCAGGCCAGCAATAGCGATAGAGCCAGCGGCAAGCAGCCTGGCCATGCGGGGGGAAGTTGTTCTGGACATCACAATCTCTCCTCTGTTTATGTGTCACCGGGGCAAGCTTGCAAATCTGTGCTGCGCCTTCGGCCCTTGGGGATATAACGTTTCAGAGTCCCGTCAGGATGGCACGGTTCCTCCAAAACATTGTGTCCAAATGCACACGCGGCAAAGCTGCAGTGTCCGCAGATCGACATGAGGTCATGGCAGCCGGCCTAAAATGGTGCAATGAGCTCTGCTGACGCCTCCAAATCCAACAACACCGCCCCCGAAGCGGTCAAGCCCACAAACTTCCTGCGCCAGATCATCGAATCGGATCTGGACAAGGGCACTTATGCCGCCCGTCACTGGGGCGGCGCGCCCGGCGATGCCCAGCATCACCAGAGCGGCCAGATAGACGAAGCCAAGATCCGCACCCGCTTTCCGCCAGAGCCCAACGGCTATCTGCACGTGGGTCATGCCAAGTCCATCTGCCTGAACTTCGGCCTGGCACGCGACTTCGGCGGCGTCTGCCATCTGCGCTTCGACGACACCAATCCAGAAAAGGAAGACCAGGAATATGTGGACGGCATCATCGATGCCGTGCGCTGGCTGGGCTTCGACTGGAAGGATGCCGACGGACACGAGAACCTCTACTTCGCCAGCAATTACTTCGACTTCATGTACCGCTGTGCGGTCTACCTGATCGAGCAAGGCCTGGCCTACGTGGACGAGCAGTCGGCCGACGAGATGAAGGCCAACCGCGGCGACTTCACCCGTCCCGGCGTGAACAGCCCCTTCCGCGACCGCTCCGTGGCCGAAAACCTGCAGCGCTTTGCCGACATGAAGGACGGCAAGCTGGCCGATGGCGCCGCCGTGCTGCGCGCCAAGATCGACATGGCCGCGCCCAATATCAATCTGCGCGACCCTGCCATCTACCGCGTGCGCCACGCCGAGCATCACAACACTGGCAATCAGTGGTGCATCTACCCGATGTATACCTTTGCGCACCCTATCGAGGATGCCTACGAGCACATCACCCACTCCATCTGCACACTGGAGTTCGAGGATCAGCGCCCCTTCTACGACTGGCTGCTGAACCACCTGCGCGAAGGCGGTCTGATCGACGCCCCCCAGCCCCGCCAGTACGAGTTCTCGCGCCTGAACCTGACCTATGTGATCACCAGCAAGCGCAAGCTCAAGCATCTGGTGGACAACCAGTTCGTCACCGGCTGGGACGACCCGCGCATGCCCACCGTGGTCGGCCTGCGCCGCCGCGGCTACACGCCGGAGTCCATCCGCAACTTCTGCGAACGCATCGGCGTGACCAAGGACTACGCCTGGATCGACTACGGCACGCTGGACGGCTGCCTGCGTGAAGATCTGGAAAACAAGGCACACCGCGCCATGGTCGTGCTGGACCCGGTCAAGCTCGAACTCAGCAACTGGGCCGAAGTGTTTGGCAGCGCCGAACATCTGGAGGACTGCCACCTGCCCGCCCTGCCCCACGCGGCGGAAGGTGAAACCGTGCCAGAGCGCCGTTTCACCCTTGGCCGCGAAGTCTGGATCGAGCGCGAAGACTTTGCCGAAGTGCCGCCCAAGGGCTACAAGCGCCTGTTCCCCGGCAACAAGGTCCGCCTCAAGGGCGGCTATGTGATCGAATGCACCGGCGCCGAAAAGGACGCCGATGGCAATGTGACCAAGGTGCTGGCCACCGTGGTGCCCGACACCAAGAGCGGCACACCGGGCGCCGACAGCGTCAAGGTCAAAGCCGCCATCACCTGGGTGGGCGCGGCCGATGGCCTGCAGGCCGAAGTGCGCATGTACGACCGTCTGTTCACCGACCCGCAGCCCGATGCAGGCGGCAAGGACTTCCTGACCCTGCTGAACCCCGACAGCCTGAAGGTCGTCACCGCCTATGTGGAGCCTTCGCTCAAGGCGGCTCAGGCTGACGACAAGTTCCAGTTCGAGCGTTTTGGCTACTTTGTGGCCGACCGCAAGGATCACCGCAGCGACAAGCCCGTGTTCAACAAGATCACGGGACTCAAGGACAGCTGGGGCAAGTAAACACTCCAGCCGGTTTCAACAAGGCTGCCAGGATTCACTGGCGGCCTTTTTTATTGCGCAAACTGCCGCAGCATTTATCCCAAGAAAGCTATTCGGTTCTCCGATCGGAAAATGGATAGCGCCCAATGAATTCTGGTTACATATTGAAATGAATACCGCCGGTATTGATTTTCAATACTCGATAAACATTTGCATAAAATGTTCTGAAATTCAGAGCATTTGATTATTTTCTTTCTAGAATCCTGCTCACCGCAACATTACCAATCCGCAATTCATTCGCGGATTTTTTATTTTCATCAAAGGTCAAGAATGAACAGAAAAGCAGGAGCAGGCATTGCAGCGGCCATCGCCGTGATCGTGGCAGGAACACTGGGCACCAGCTATTACATGGGCGGCAAACTGCAGCAAAGCTTTACCGAAGGCCTGGACAAGTGGAGCGAGCATGGCGTGAAGATTCAGGTCACCAGCTATGACCGCGGCGCTTTTTCCTCCACCGCCAAAACGGTATGGACCCTGGACAGCGGCGACGAGCCCGTCCAGTTCACCGCCGAGCACAAGATCAGCCACGGTCCGCTGCCCCTTGGCCATGCCGCCGAGATTCACACCAGCTTCGATCTGCCCGAAGACGCGGACCCGGCGCTGAAAACCGCGCTCAACGGCCGCTCTCCGCTGGAAGTCGACACCAAGGTCGGCTGGGGCCGCAGCAGCTCCAACGTCATGACGTCGCCGGCCGTGAGCAGCAAGATCAAGGACAGCGAAATGAACTGGGGCGGCATGAAGATCGTCTGGGACATGCCCGCCGACATGAAGGCCGCCAAGGGCACGGGCAGCTTCGCCGGCCTGCAGTTCAAGGACGAGGAAGGCAGCGTGACGCTGGACAAGGCCGATATGCGCTTCGACATGAAACAGCCCCCGGGCCAGCAGTTCTGGACCGGCCCTTTTGCCATGACGATTGCCAAGATTGCCGCCACCAAGCAGGAAGAGGAAGGCAAAAGCTCTGCCAGCCACTTCGAAGGCATCACCATGGATTCGGACACCATCCTCAAAGGCGAGGTCGTGGAAATGACGCTCAAGACCGGCATCAAGACCGCCAAACTCGAAGACAAACAGGCTGACGACCTGATGCTGGACATGGCCTTCAACAATGTCGATGCCAACTGGATCAACCAGGTCGTGGAAATGAGCAAGCGCAAGAACCCGCTGCTCGGCGAGGCCACTGACGACGAAGATGCCGAGGAGCAGGGCAGCGGCGATCTGCGCGAGAAAATGCTCAAGTCGCTGACACAGGCCCTGGCGCGCCAGCCCGTGATCGAGCTCAAACGCCTGTCCATGCGCACCCCCGACGGCGTGAGCGAGTTCGCGGCAGCCATTCAGTATCTGGGCGATGGCGAGAAGATGGGCACTCTGCTGCAGGATCTGAAGGTCAGCCTCAAGGCCGAAATGCCCAAGCCCTTCATGGAAAACATGATGCTCTCGCGCAGACGTTCCAGCCTGCTGGCCGTGTTTGAAGACGAGAGCGAGTACAAACCCGAAGATATCGAGGAAGCCGCCAAAGCCCAGACTCAAGCCAGCCTGGACATGCTCAAGGAGCAAGGCATCTTTGAAGACAAGGACGGCAAGATGCGCACCGAGATCGTCTATGCCAAGGGCGAATTCCAGGTCAACGGCAAGCCGCTGGACGCCATGGGTACCAGCACACTCATGGGCACCATGACCGAATGATGTGACCCAGACCCGGGAGGCGTGTTGCTTCGCGGATAGCTCCAAGGCCTGCCTCGCGCAGGCCTTTTTCATGGGAAGAACGCCCCCCGAGTATGGAGATGCAGACGAGAAAGCACCGTCAGCAACTCCTGCCCGAAATGTTCATTGTTTTCAGCCTTCAGCCCTTACCCACACTGCGAAAGAAGCTATCAAAATTCACGATATCTCTCGGAGCATGGCCTGCAACCACACGCTTTATTTGCTTACAACACTCTGTCAACAACGGCTCAAAACTGGCGTTAAAACAGCATCCGCCAAAGCACCGTGATTTGCACGGCGCGGCGCAAGGAGCGTCAGATGTCGCATTTCCCCAGGACCCGGCCCGAGCAGCCGGAACTGCAGCCAAAAACGGTCGCCCGCCTATGGCATCCAGGCATGATTGCCCTGGCCGCCGCCATGGCGCTGAGCGCCTGCAACGACAAGGATTCGCCGATCAAGGCGGACAGTGCGCCGCCAGCCTCGGTACCTTCCGCCACGCCCGATGCCGCCCAGCCTCAGCCCGCAGCCTATGTGCCACCCGGTGCTGACGCGCTCTACCGGATGGTAGCGCCGATTGCGCTTTACCCGGACAAGCTTGTGGCCCAGATCCTGGCCGGTGCCACCTATCCAGACCAGATCAGCGCCGCCGAAACCTGGCTGGGGCAGAACCCCGGACTGCAGAAGACGGCGCTGAGCAATGCCGTCAACGCCCAGAACTGGGACCCTTCCGTCAAATCACTAACCCAGTTTCCCAATGTGCTGGAACAGATGGCCTCCAACCTGCCCTGGACCACGGCGCTGGGCAAAGCCTATTACAACGATCCCTCGGATGTGATGAACGCCATACAGGTCATGCGCAACCGTGCCTACAAGGCCGGCACGCTCAAGACCTCCAGCCAGCTCAAGGTCAACCTGGCGTCCACGCCTGCCGCCGTGGCCTATACGCCAGGAGCCGTGGTCACACCGCTGCCCGACCCGGTCATAGAGCCGCCGGAGCAGTTCATTGAAATCAGCCCCACCCAAGTGGATACGGTCTACGTTCCTCAGTACGACCCGGCTGCAGTCTACGGTCAGCCGCTGCCCGTATATGGCGGCTACCGCTATGTGGAGGTGCCGCCTCCAGCTCCCGTGGCAGGCGTGCCCGTGATTGCCGGCCTGCTGGGCTTTGGCTCCGCCATCGTGCTGGCCGGGTCCATGGACAGACATCCGTCCTGGGGCTGGAATGCCTGGAATATGCACTGGGGCGATCCCGAAAGGCCCTGGCGTCACGGCGAGCGCCCCCCGCCCCCGCAAGCCCGTCCGGCCGTGGTCTACAACAACACCACCTATATATCGCAGTCGCGAACCGTGGTGCAGAACATCCATCGCACGGACAACACCTATATCAACAGCATCCATGAAAATGCCGCAGGCGAGCGCCAGGTACAAACCGGACAGCCTCAGACTGCAGGCATCTTCGCTGCACAGCATGGACTGCAGCCGGACGCGATTGCTGGCGGCGCAACAGCAGCGGCCCTCGCTGCCGGTGGTCATGCCCTGAGCCAGCGCCAGCCAGCACAGAATCCTCTGGCTACACAGCTACAGGGCAGGCCGGGCTTTGCCCAGGGACCCAACCAGGTTCCAGGCGGGCCACGCGCGTCCAATGGCAATACTTTGATGCCGCCGCAAGACCCGCATGATCGCCATCCACCGCAGGCGCCGCAGATGCAGGCTGCCACGGCGGAGAAAGCCATGCAGCAACGCCCACAGGAGCCAACCCAGCGCCAGCAAGCAATGCAGCAGCAGACTCCTGTGCAGGTGCAACAGCAGCACACCCAGGAGCAGGCCCAGCGTCAGCAGCCCATGCAGCAAGTCCGCGAGCAGCAGGAGCTCCAGCGACAAGCCCAGATGCAGCAGCAACAGCAGCGTGCCCAGGAGAAGGCTCAACGCCAACAGCAAATGCAGCAAGCCCGTGATCAGCAAGAGCATCGGCAACAGGCACAGCTGCAGCAGATGCAACAGCAGCGCGCCCAGGAGCAGGCTCAGCGCCAGCAACAAATGCAGCAACAAGCCCTTGAACAGCAAGAGCGTCGGCAACAGGCACAGATGCAGCAGATGCAACAGCAGCGCGCCCAGGAACAGGCTCAGCGCCAGCAACAAATGCAGCAGCAACAAGCCCGTGAACAACAGCAGCGCCAGCAGCAGGCCCAGATGCAGCAGATGCAGCAGATGCAACAGCAGCACGCCCAGGAGCAAGCTCAGCGCCAGCAACAAGCCCGTGAACAACAGCAGCGCCAGCAGCAGGCCCAGATGCAGCAACAACGGGCACAGGAACAGGCCCAACGCCAGCAGCAGGCACAGATGCAGGCCCAACAGCACCAGGCCGAGCAGCAGGCTCGCATGCAAGCGACGCGGTCTGAGGGCCGCTCGCGCGGGGATCGCGAGCACCGCTGAAACGCCACTCGCCTTCGTACCATGCCGCCTGCCATGCAGGCGGCTTGTCAGTGCGCAGCCTGCATGACGGTATAAACAAGCTCATAAAAGCTCATTCGTTTTGCTCCACTCATTGCCGCAGCCTTCATGTACAACCCCAGCCATTTCAAGATCGATGATCCGGCCTCCCTGCATGCCCTGATCCAGGCTCACCCGCTGGGTTGTCTGGTCACCCATTCCGACTCGGGGCTGGACGCCAATCACCTGCCTTTCGAGCTGTTGCAGGACGAGGATGGCGTTTTGCGCCTTATCGCCCACGTGGCGCGCGCCAACCCTGTGTGGCAGCAGATCCGGGACGACAGCTCCGTGCTGGTGATCTTCCGTGCCGAGCAGGCCTATATCTCCCCCAACTGGTATCCCAGCAAGCACGAGAACCATGAGCAGGTCCCGACCTGGAACTACCGTGTGGTCCATGCGCACGGCCGCATCGGTGTGCGCGATGATGAAAAGTTCGTGCGCGGCGTGGTGGGCCGGCTCACCCGCCGCCATGAGGCTCGGAACAATGCCCAGGCCCCGTGGAAAATGAGCGATGCTCCGCCCGACTATCTGCAGCGCATGCTCGGCGCCATCGTGGGCCTGGAAATTACCGTCGACCGCCTGGAAGCCAAGTTCAAGCTGAGCCAGAACAAGCAGCAGCGTGACCGGCTCGGTGCAGTGCAGGCCCTGGAGCAACTGGGACAGCTGGATCTGGCCCAGAGCATGCGCCAGCCCTGATCGCGCGGCCGGCCTTCAAGGCACAGCCAGCGTAAAGCTCACATGCCTGTATCGCCTTTAGCTCCGCTATCGATAGCAATACAGCACAATGCCTGCACAACCCGATAAGCACCATGCCAGCCGAAAAAATTTCCAACCCTTCTCTCCCTCCCGAGCGCCGTCGCCTGCTGCAATGGATGGCGCAATCGGCGCTGTTTGCCGCAGCACCAGCCTGGGCTGCGCGCAGCGCCAACTCGGACAGCGCGCTCTGGCCGCAGGACAGCAGGGTTCCCGGCGGCGTCGCACGCCTGTCGCTGGGCCCTGCTTCCGCACGTCCCCTGGTCACGGCAGCGGAGGCCGAGGTTCTGGTGGTGGGAGACATGATCGAATGGACCGCACTCGTGGGCATACCGCTTGCCACCACACCGGGTGAGCAAAGCGTTGGCGTGAAGGCCGACGGCCGTTTGCGCACCATGAGCTATACGGTGCGCGACAAACAGTATGTGGAGCAACGCCTCAAGGTCTCACCCAAGACGGTGGACCTGTCTGCCGAAGACAATGCCCGCTACGAACGCGAGGCCGCCCACCTGAAGACCGTGATGGCCACCTTCACAGAGCCGCTGCCTTCCGGCAGCCTGCACATGCGCGTGCCGGTGCCGGGTCGCCGCTCCAGCAGTTTCGGCCTGCGCCGTGTCTTCAACGGCCAGTCGCGCAATCCGCACAGCGGCATGGACATCGCCGCCCCTACGGGCACGCCGGTGCGTGCACCGCTACCCGGCAAGGTGATCGATGTGGGCGACTATTTCTTCAACGGCGGCACGGTCTGGCTGGACCATGGCGGCGGCCTGCTCACCATGTACTGCCACCTGAGCCAGGTGGACTGCAAGCCGGGCGACCAGTTGCAGACAGGCGATTCCTTTTGCAAGGTCGGAGCCACAGGCCGCGTGACCGGTCCCCACCTGCACTGGAGCGTGATGCTGAACCGCGCCATGGTGGACCCGGCGCTGTTCATCTGAACGGATCTCGCAGACGAAAAAGCGGCTCAGCGAGCCGCTTTTTAGTTCTTGCTACCAGATCAGAATCACAAGCGCCCGACCTACCAAACGCTGCAGATCGGTTTGCTCGAAACTATGGTGCATCCCGATCCTGCTTCAG
The DNA here is from genome assembly GCF_001010305.1 of Comamonas sp. E6. Lineage (NCBI taxonomy): Bacteria > Pseudomonadati > Pseudomonadota > Betaproteobacteria > Burkholderiales > Comamonadaceae > Comamonas > Comamonas sp. E6. The sequence goes on along the minus strand of NZ_BBXH01000024.1, from coordinate 29,376 downwards.
ATAGTTCTCCACCAACTCAAAGAAACTGTCGTAGAAGCTGCGTTTGGAAATGGTCTCGCTGCCCACCTTGACCAGCGAATCGTTGCTGGAGGAAAACGGCAGAGACAGCGAACCCAGAGCGCTCACCCCCACGCTGGCCGAGGTTGCACTCTTCTTTAGCGAATAGCGATCCTGCAACGCTGTCGCAAAACCCAGACTGACCAGGCCATCACTGGTCTGCGGCACGCAGACCACACGGAAATTGATTTCCAGATTGGTCTCCGTATTGGGCTGGAAGTTCTTGCGCCCTTCTATCAGCTCCTGCGTCCTGGCCGTTGCGATATAACCCTGGCTCAACAAGGCGCGACGTGCGGCCTCGCAAGTCTGTGCCGGTGTCGCATCAAAGCCGCGGGAAAACGTGGAACTGGAGTCAAAAGTCTCCTGTACCGGCATATGCTGAGGTGCGGTTGCCGAGCATGCCCCCAGCAAACCTGCCAATATGCCCACAGAACCCAGCCGCCCCCAATTCAGCCCAAACAAAGCAACACCACCTAAGCGCACAGAAACTCCTTGATGCCTGGGCCGTAGTTTCTTCATAGCCCGAACCTTTGAAGCGTAGCAGCTTGGCAAAGACTAATTTGACGAAGCGCTGTCTAGTCGTACGGATTTTTTCGATCTTTACAGGGGCTTCACGCCCGGGCGGCACATCTGATTTCTCCGCCCTTCCGCGTGCAGCATTTGTTGACACTCTGAGGTTGTCGAAGCGCAAAACAACCGCAACGTTGGGTTAAGGTCAGATAAAACCCGCAGGGAACTGATATGGTCAACAGAGACTCTGTTTCTGCTGACACGGTTTGCCGTATTCCTCTATTCGACCTTAAGGAAACCCTATGAAATTTCGCTGGACCTGGTGCCTTCCCCTTGTTGCTTCCATGACGCTTGCCGCCTGCGGTACGACAAGCGGCGGCGGTGCAAGCAAGCCCGGCCCTACAGGCTCCGCAGGCGATGCCGCGTCGCTGACCGCCTACCACTGGAAACTGCAGCAGGCCTACACACCGGCTGGCAATGAGGACCAGAGTTGGTTTCTGGGCTCCAGCCAGGCACCTATCGAGCTGGACTTCGTGGATCAGCGCGTCGTCGTCAAGAATCTGTGCAACGTCATCTCGTCGGCTTACACCGTTGAGGGCCAGCGCATCAATCTGCAGCGCGGCATGAGCACCCTGCGTGCCTGCAATGACAACCAGCTGATGATGCTGGAGCAGAAGGTAGCGCGCATTCTGCCTACGGCCAAGCAATGGAATGTGCAGCTCGGCGGCTCCTCCACTGAACAGCCTCGCCTGACGCTGCAATTCATTGATGGCACGCGCTGGCAGCTCAACGGCAAGCCCACTGCCCAGACCCAATACGGCAGCGCGCCCGAACGCATATTTCTCGAGGTCGGTCCCGAGCGCAAGGCCTGTAGTGCAGGTGCAGGCCGCCATCAGTGTCTGCAGGTACGCGAGATCCGCTACGGCGACAACGGCGTCAAGACCTATACCGGCCAGTGGGAGAACTTCTACAGCGAGATTGAAGGCTACAAGCACGAAACCGGTGTGAGCAATGTGCTGCGCATCAACCGCTTCAAGCGCCAGAATGTACCCGCCGATGCTTCAAGCTATGTCTATGTGCTGGACATGGTGGTGTCCTCGGCCATCGCCGACAAGCTCAAGTAAGCCGGCGCTCAGGCATTGAAAAAGCCGGCCCTGGTGCCGGCTTTTCTATTTTCATGCGTACATTCAACGCCGATGTTTCACGCACCACGTTTCATCAAACATGGTTCGTTGCCAAAGGACGATTTTCTTTTGGCAATAACTACTTAGGGAATGTTTTCTGAACGCAGTAGTTCGGAAAACAGGATTACAGGTTATGCCCAGCGTCTGTGGAGCCGCCTGTGGACAAGCCTCGGAAAAGCAGAGCGAGGCCGCACAGGCATTGACTTCGGGCCCTGCGATCAAAAAATACGCAGGGATGATTGAGCCTGCAATGTTTCACGGAGAAAAAAGCCGACACCTTTCGGATGCCGGCAAGAGAGGAAAGTCACTGACCTCACACACAAATCATTGAGCTGGCTCCTGCCCCGGCTCCATGCCCCGGGCAATAGCCGACAGATTCAACGCAGACGGAAACGACCTTCCACAAACATGGAGGAACGATGGCCGCTTTCGCACTGGTTGTCAGCGTAGGACCAGAAAGCCTGCACCGTGCCCTTGGCCGAATCTATGACCTGGCTGACCGTGAAGCCGGTTTTCTCGATCCAGTTCAAAAAATGCAGGTGGTCGCTCAGTTGCAGATAGCTGAGGTTCTCGCAGCCCTCGGAAATATGCCCTTGCGAGTCCACCACGCGCCAGCGCATCTGACCGCTGGCGGTGTAGCGGACTTGGGCCTGGCTGTCCGGGAATTCAATGACTGCTTCGCGGCCCAGAAGAGTTCCTGCGTATTGCATCGAAAGCATGGACATGATGTGACTCCTTGAGAGAAAGCTTCGCTATTCCTAACGCCAAACCATTTGTGTGAAGCTATGATGAATCGCCGCCGTTTCTTTGCGTGTGGGAAAGTGACTCATGCCTTCGTCGGTAAACATTTTTTGACAAACAAGGCTTCTCTCCTGCATGGCATGAAGGTTAATCCGCAGCCTGCTTGCCGGATATGAACCGCAGCAGAAGTGAATGCTCAGAACGGCCATAGGCACTGCAGAAAACAAGGCGATCGCGCATACTCGGCCCTCTGACATTTCAGGTCGCCAAGGCAGGACGTCAGCCCAGGCCAACTCCCGCCTCCTCAGCCGCACTCACGGATCTCACCTTGTCCACCCCCGTCACCTCTACAGCGCCTCAGGCCTCCTCCATCCCGCCATTGCGCGATCCCGCTTTTGTCAATTTCGTGCTGGCACGCATGCTTGCCATGTTTGCCCAGCAGATGCAGGCAGTGGTGGTGGCCTGGCAGGTGTACGACATCACCCGCGAGCCTCTGTCTCTGGCCTATGTCGGGCTGGCGCAGTTCCTGCCCATGGCGGGTCTGCTGATTCCCGCTGGCGATCTCAGCGACCGCATGAGCCGCAAGCGCCTGCTTGGCATCAGCTGGCTGGTGGCCGCAGTCTGCTCGGGCCTGCTCTGGCTGCTAGCCGAGAGCGGCGCGCACAATGTGCACTGGATTTATGCAGTGCTGGTGCTGTTTGGCTGCAGTCGCGCCTTCAGCGGTCCGGCGCTGCAAAGCCTGTTGCCGCAGATCGTTGCCCGCGAGCAACTGGCCCAGGCACTGGCCACCAACAGCATGCTGATGCGTATCTCGGCGATTGCCGCTCCCGTGCTGGGCGGCCTGCTGTACGCGCTCGGCGGCGGCGTGCTGACCTATGCGGTCTGCGGCGTCGCTCTGCTTCTGGGAGCCGGCCTGCTGAGCCAGGTCCCCGTACATTTTGCCGGCCCCAGGATCCTCACTGACGTGCAAACCACCATGTGGCAACGCTTTGCCGAAGGTCTGCATTTCATGCGTACCCGCCCCATCATCCTTGGCACCATCTCGCTCGATCTGTTTGCTGTGCTGCTGGGTGGCGTTGTGGCCCTGCTGCCCGTTTATGCGCACGAGGTGCTTCAGGTAGGTCCGCAAGGCCTGGGCCTGCTGCGCTCCTCCATGGCTGCGGGAGAGGTCTGCATGGGCCTGTGGCTGGCATCGCGCCCCATCAACCGCCGCGTGGGCAAGGTGATGTTTGCCGCCGTAGCAGTGTTCGGACTGGCCAATCTGGTGTTTGCGCTCTCGCACTGGTTTGTACTGTCCATGCTGGCACTGGCCGTGGCCGGTGCGGCCGATATGGTCAGCGTCTATATTCGCGGCGCATTGGTGCAGTTTTCCACGCCCGACCATATGCGCGGCCGCGTGAATGCGGTGAACATGCTGTTCATCGGCTCCTCCAACGAGCTGGGCGAGTTCCGCGCAGGCAGCAGCGCGTCCTGGTTCGGCGCAGTTCCCGCCGCCATTCTGGGCAGCCTGTGCACGCTGGGCGTGGTGGGTGGTTGGATGGCACTGTTCAAGCCCCTGCGCGATGTGGACAGGCTCGAAGATGCGGCGCGCGTAAGCGGCCTCGAGCCCCGCAAGCACTTGAAAATCAATAGCTGCCAATCATCGGGCAATTGACGCTGCAACCCGTTTCGACACAAAAAAGCCTCGCAGACCCTGCGAGGCTTTTTGCTGATCGCGGCGGCTGATTTACAGCAGCTCGGCACGCAGTTGTTCGGCGCTCTTGGGCGACAGCAGGCCAGGGGCCACGTCAAATACCGTCTTGCAGCCATGTTGACCAGCCTGGGCCAGGCGATGCACGGCGCGTGCATAAGCCACAAGCACGCTGGAAGTGAACTCGGGGTTGCTGTCCAGCTGCAGCCGGTATTCGATGACCTGCTTGTTTTCGGCACTGGTATTGCCGCTGCGGATCACAAAGCCGCCATGGGGCATGGCAGAGTGATCGCGAGCCAGCTCTTCGGCACTGATGAAGTGGACCGTGGTGTCGTACTGGTCGAAGTAGTGAGGCATTTCCACAATGGTCTTGCGCACGGCTTCGGCGTCGGCGCCATCCTTGAGCACCACATGGCATTCACGCTGGTGCTTCTCGCGGGTGGACAGCTCGGGGCGCACGCCGGAGCGCACCTTGTTGACCGCCTCTTCCACAGGGATGGTGTACTGCACGCCGCCGGCCACGCCTTCCACGCGGCGGATGGCGTCGGAATGGCCCTGACTCAGGCCCTTGCCCCAGAAGGTGTAGGTAGCGCCGTCAGGCAGCAGGGCTTCACCCAGCACGCGGTTGATGGAGAACATGCCGGGGTCCCAGCCGGCCGAGATCAGGGCCGTGCATTGACCCCCCTGAGCGGCCTTGTCCACGTTGGCAAAGTGTTCGGGGATGCGGGCATGGGTGTCAAAGCTGTCGACCAGATTGAAATGAGCCGCCAGCTCGGGCGCCTGCCTGGGCAAATCGTCCTTGGAGCCGCCGCAGAGAATCAGCACATCGACCTGACCTTTGTGCGACAGCAAAACATCCATGGAATGCACAGGCGTATCTGCATTCAGGGGCTGGAGCTGGGAAGGGTCGCGACGGGTGTAAATCCCCTTGAGCTGCATATCGGGGTTCTTGGCGACAGCAGCTTCCACGCCGCGGCCCAGATTGCCGTAACCGACGATAGCAACGCGGATAGGGGATGAGGTCGATGCCATGACGAGCTATTCCTTCAAACAAAACAAAACTTCAATTATTGCCCTGTGATGCACCAACTTGGGGCTGGAACTGCAGCAATCTCAGTCCGATGTGTGTGAACGCCCACGCCATGAATGCCGCAAGCCATCGCCGATCAGCAGGCCCACGGCGGCAAAGATCAGCGCATAGCTCAGTTGCTGCTGCGGCTCCATGCTCTCACCCAGCAGCCAGGCCACCACGACCAGCAAGGCCGGTTCCACATAGGACAGCAGACCGAACAGGCCCAGCGGCAGCCAGCGACTGGCAATCATGTACAGCGCCAGCGCCACGGCGCTGACGATGCCCAGCAAGGGCAGCAGGCCCCATAACGTCGGATGACCCGCGACCAGCGGCCAACTGTCTGGCGTGCGCAGCGTGAAGGCAATGGCCACCGGAACCAGCAGCGCCATGTCTATCCAGTGACCGGCCAGGGTATCGGTCTGCAGCCAGCGGCGCAGTGAGAAATACACCGTATAGCCCAGCGCCACCACCCAGGTCTCCCAGGACATGCCGCCGGCCTGCCAGAACTCATGCGCCACGCCCGCAGCCGCCAGGAGCGTAGCCAGGCTCTGACCCAGCGTCAGACGCTCGGCAAACAGCACACGCCCGGCCACGACCATCACCAGCGGCAGCAGAAAATAGCCCAGCGACACTGGCAACGCACGCCCGTTCATGGGTGCCCACATGAAAATCCATAGCTGCACGCCCAGCAGCGCCGAGCTCAGCACCAGCAGCATTCCAAACCGGGGCTGGGCCAGCGCTCTTGCCAGCAAGTCGCGTACCGCCGCCACCTCCTTGAGAGCGAACAGCAGGGCAGTGGTAAAGGGCAACGTCACCAGCACGCGCCAGCCAAAGATCTGCTCGCCATCGAGCGGGGCAAGAAAAGGCGAGAGGTAGTACAGCGAGGCGAACAGCACGGACGCCAGGACCGAAACCACCACACCCTTGAACATCACAGACACAAGATCAAGCCTCCAAATGGCGGCCAGCATTGATCCGTCAAGCGCTGGCAGCTACTTCAAAAAATGAGCCGACGTCAAGCGGCCCGCACCGATTCTCGGCCACGAAGCGGCCTGTCGGCAGGCAGACCCTGGTCAGCAAAGCTTTGCACTGTGCGCTAGAGTGCGGCTCGCCCTCTTCTGTCTGCCTTCCACATGCCCGATACCGCCCTGCCCGACGGCTCTGCCAATCCGCCTTTGCACATACTCTGGCAGGACGAGCATATGGTCGTGGTCTACAAACCCGCCGGCTGGCTGGTGCATCGCACGGGCCTGGATGCGCACGAGACCCGCTTTGTCATGCAGACGCTGCGCGACCAGCTGGGCCATCATGTCTGGCCCGTGCACCGGCTGGACAAGGGCACCTGCGGCGTGCTGCTCATGGCACTGCACAAGCAAGCGGCCCAGGCTCTGGCTGCCAGCTTTGCAGCCCATGAAACCCGCAAGGAATATCGGGCCCTGGTGCGCGGCTGGCTGCCCGAAACGTTGGAAGTCGATCATCCCCTCAAGCCCGACGATGCACCCGAGGATGCCCCGGTGCAGGACGCGCACACGCACTTGCGCTGTCTGGCGCGCCTGTCCTGGCCCGAAAGCTATGACGGCCGACACCCCGAAACCCGCATCAGCCTGGTCGAAGCCCTGCCGACCACGGGCCGCAGACACCAGATACGCCGCCATCTCAAGCATGTGGCCCACCCCATCATCGGCGACGCCACCCATGGCAAGGGGCCGCTGAATCGCTGGTGGGCCGAACGCCTGGGTCAACAGCGGCTATGGCTTCATGCCAGGGCACTGGAGATTGCCCACCCCGTGAGCGGGCAGCCCATGCGCTTCGAGGCCGACTGGTCCAGCCTGACTCAGCTGCAGGAAGCGCGGGACTGGCGAAAGCTGCTGGCGCTGCCGGGCTGGCAACCCATAGCATAAGAAACAGCTGTCAGCGCTTGTATCTCAAGCGTTGACAGCTATGATTTTCTGCAACTACGCAGACTTTGGCGTAGCGCGAATCCACTTGCCCTCTTCGTCGAACTGCAGGCCTGGTGCGGCCGCAAACTCGTATTGCGCTTCGGGTTCGGCCTTGAGCTCACCCTGCAGCAACTCCACCAGACGCTCGTTGCCCATCTTGAAGCCACAGGCCTGGGCATGGCCTCCGCCGCCAAAGCTCTCTGCCAGAGGAATGCAGTTGAACTCCGAGCGCGAGCGCAGGCCCACCTTGGTGCCCTTGTGATTGGCATGCCACATCAGGGCAAAGCTGCCGCTCTGGCGCGCCAGCAAATCACCCACCTGGCTGTGGAACATGCCCGGGCAGTTGACCATCAGGCCCTGCCTGCCGTTGAAGACCAGCACCTGGGCGCCGTCGGCAATATCGGCGCAAAGCTTCTGGAATTTCTCGTCCATGGCGCCGCCACGGGCCATGTAGACGGTTTCCTGCTCGGGCGTGAAGGCCGCAATCTCGGCCCAGCGCTCAAAGCTGCGCACGGGCTCCATGTCCAGAGCCGCGAGAAACGCCGCGCTTTCGGGGAATTCCCATTTCCAGATATCGCGGTCCTCGATGTAGCGAATCAGACCGGGCACGGGCTTGTCGGCCTGGAAAAACTCCCAGGCCAGACGCGCGCCGGACTTGCTCATATCGAAATGCACCACGCCGCATTGGCATTGGTAGCCGCTGAGTTTCTCGGCCGCACTCTTGTGATGGTCCAGCACCACGAGCTTGGCCACGCGCGACTCGATCTCGGCCATCAGCGTGGGCTCGAAGGCAAAGTCCAGTACATAGACGGCGCGACCGGCCAGATCACCCAAGTCGTCGGCCGCCTGAATCTCGCCGTGATCCAGACCTCGAAACTCGGCCTGGCCTTCATAGAACAGCCAGGCCGCCAGCGCCGCGCCAAAGCCGTCGGGGCAGCGACGGCCATGGTAGAGGATGAGGGGCTTGGGATCGTTGCGATCGGGGCGCACCAGCAACTGCTGGAACAGGGAAATTTTGGCGTTCTGTGCGGTCATAGCCGGGTATTTTCGCCGTTTGCGCCGGAGCGAGGCGACGCACGGGCATTGCGGGCTCACGGCTGACTGCTTCCGTGGCGGGTGTTTCGCCCTGCAAGACACGGCCTGCAGGGCTCATCCGGCTGCCCGCAAGAGGCTTCACGCCTTGTAAGTCACCGCTTGCTTTTTCCTTGGTTAGCACAAGCGCTGAAATCCCTGATTTCGGTATCTACCTAAGCCCCCACTCTTCGCATACGCCTATGATGGGGGTCTTGCTATTGAAATGCTGCGGTCACCGGCAGGCCCGCAACGCTTGCCTGCCACGACAGTTACAGCGCTGGGTGCTCCGCGGCCCCTGTATGCGATCTACACCCGATATCACTCCTCACCTCGGTACGCTGCTCAGTTTTCGCCGCGACCTGCACGCCAATCCTGAGCTCAAATACGAAGAGCACCGCACCGGCGACAAGGTCGCCGCATACCTCACGGCCCTGGGCCTGACCGTGCATCGCGGCCTGGGCCAGACTGGCGTTGTCGCCAGCATCCACGGCAAGGGCCGCAGCAAGGACAACCCCGGCCGCAGCATCGGCATCCGTGCCGACATGGATGCCCTGCCCGTCACGGAAATCAACACCTTCGGGCACATCAGCCAGAACAAGGGCCGCATGCATGCCTGCGGCCACGACGGCCACACCACCATGCTGCTGGGCGCTGCAACCACCCTGGCTCAGCAACCCGACTTTGACGGCACGGTGCACCTGATCTTCCAGCCAGCCGAAGAAGGAGGCGCTGGCGCCAAGGCCATGATGGATGACGGCCTGTTCGACAAATTCCCCTGCGAAGCCGTGTTTGCGCTGCACAACTGGCCATCGCTGCCGGCCGGCCAGATGGCCGTGCGCGTTGGCCCCATCATGGCCTCCACCCTGCGCTTTCAGATCAGGGTCCATGGCAAGGGCGGCCATGCGGCCATGCCCCACACCACGCTGGACCCGATTCCCGTGGCCTGCGCCATCGTCAGCCAGTTGCAGACCCTGGTCTCGCGCAGCACCGATCCGCTGGACTCGGCCGTGCTCACCGTGGGCAAGATCACCAGTGGCACCGTGGAAAACATCATTCCCGATGACGCCATCATCGCCGGCACCGTGCGCACCCTGAAGAAGGAAACGCGCGAGATGTTTGTCGAAGGCCTCAAACGCATCAGCAGCCACGTGGCAGCCGCCCATCTGTGCACGGCCGAGTTCACGCTGCGCCCCGGCTCCTACCCCAACACAACCAACCACGCCCGCGAAGCCAAGTTCATGGCCGCCGTGATGCGTGAAGTGGTCGGTGACGACAACGCCTTTGACGATGTGCTGCCCGCCATGACCTCCGAAGACTTCGGCTTCATGCTGGAGGCCGTCCCCGGCGCCTATGGCTGGATTGGCAATGCCAAGGGCGACCAGCCCGGCGTGAGCCTGCACAATCCGGCCTACGACTTCAACGATGACAATATCGGTCGCGGCTCCAGATTCTGGGATCTGCTGGCACGTCGCTATTTTGAGCAGCCGGCCGCCTGACGACAGCCAAGAACTACGCTATTCATAGCTGATAGCCCTCAACCAGCAACGGTTGTGGGCTTTTTTATATCTTGGCAGCGGCATCGGGCTCGCCCAACACCTCGACCAGCCAACGCTGCTGCGGCATGGGCATGCCGAGCAGCATGCCCTGAAGCACGATGTCCGGGTTCCACTGCGTCAACTGCAGCGCCTGCTCGGACAGCTCCACACCTTCTGCCACCACGCGCAGTTGCAAGCGCCGCGCCACCAGCAACATGGCTTCGACCAGGGCTGCATCTTTTTCGGAGCGATGGCTGCCGCTGACAAAGCTTCTGTCGATCTTGAGCTCCTGAATCGGCAGGTGCTGCAGGCTGTACATACTGGAATAGCCGGTCCCGAAGTCATCGAGAGAAATCTCTATGCCCAGGCCACGCAGTGCCAGCATGCGCCGACGCGCCTGATCCAGATCCCGCAGCAAGGTGCCTTCGGTGATCTCCAGTGTCAGCTGGCGAGCATTGGCACCGGTTTCCCTCAAGACCTTGTCCAGCGTGGCCATGAAATCGTCATGCGCAAATTGCTGAGCGCTGACGTTGACCGACAGACGCAGTCCACGCTCTGCCATGGCCGGCCTGGCCAGCAGCATGCAGGCCTGACGCAGCACCCAGTCGCCCAGACGCACGATGAGCTCGGACTCCTCGGCCACCGGAATGAACTCTCCCGGGCTTACCAGCCCCCATTCGGGGTGCTGCCAGCGCACCAGCGCCTCGGCACCCACGCAGCGACCGCGCGCATCGGTCTGGCTCTGCAGATACAGACGCAACTCCCCGTCGGAGATGCCGTGGTACAAATCCCTGGCAATGCGCACGCGCCGATACACATCCTGGGCCATGCGCGGCTCGAACAGCACCACGCTGCCCGGACCGCCCAGCTTGGCCTCATGCAAGGCCACGCTGGCAAAGCGCAGCACGTCATGGCTGTTGCCGCCTTTGATGGCCGGCTCCAGCACGGCACCGCCAATGCAGCAGCTGACAAACTCGGTTTCCACCCAGCTGTTGAGAGAAAACGGCTTTTGCAAGGCCTTCTTCAAGGTCTGCGCATACTGCTGCAGCTGCTCTTCCACACCTTCGGCATGCTTGTGTAGGCTATCAAAAACAATAGCAAACTCCGCAGCCGCAACACGCGCAATCCAGGCATCGTCAGGCAGAACCTCGACCAGCCTGGCCCCCATGGCCTGCACCAGCTCGTCGCTGTGCTGCATGCCATGCACATCGTTGAAGACGGAAAAGCGATCTACGTCCAGCAGCAGCAATCCATGGCTGGCATCCTGCCGAACCAGGGCCAGTTCGCGCAGATGCAAGGTCAGCGAATGGCGGTTGGGCAGCCCCGTGAGCGAGTCCAGGTAGACCAGGTCGTGGATACGGCGCTCGGCCAGAACGCGCTCGGAGAGATCGCGCTTGAGCTCCACATAATTGACGACCTCTCCCTGAGGCGTGCGAATCGGCGTCACCAGCACCGACTCCCGCAAGGCCTCACCCTTGCTCGTGCGATTGGTCATCTCGCCACGCCATAGCGTGCCCTTGGCCAATTGCTTGAGCGCGCGCTGGCGGTGACTGCGGTCCATGCCCATGGTGGACACCAGCTCGGTAGACTGGCCGAGCACCTGCTCGCGCGCATAGCCCGAGCGCAGCAGAAAGGCCTCGTTGACATAGATGACTTTCAGCTCGGGATCGGTGATGACGATGCTCTCGGGGTTCTGCTCGACCGCCCGATAGAACTTGCGCAACTCGTTCTGGCTGGCCTCCAGTGCGGCCAGCATCTCCTGGCTTTTCTGCACGCGCCGCCCCAGGCTGGCTCTTGCCTGCAAGCAAATGATGAGCACCAGCATCATCATGCCCAGCAAATGAACCATCGCCAGCAGATGCTCGGCTGCCGATAGAGCTGCAAACGGCGTGCCGATATGAGGAGCCAGCCACCATAGGGCAGAAACGACGATGGAGGATAGCCCCAGCATCGTCAGGGCGGCACGCGTGCCCTGCACCCAGAGCGCAACAGCCAGCCAGGCAGGAAATGCCATCACGGCCGGCCCATAAAGCCCTCCCATGTGCCAGACCCAGAGCAAGCTCAACAGCCAGTTGCCCCAGACAAAGCAGGACACGGCCCAGACCCACTGCCTGGCCTTGGCCAGGCCCATGCACAGCAGCGACAGCAGCATGACGCCGCCGGACAGCGCCAGATCCATGTCGTCCATCGCCGGCATCAGCAACCAGACCAGACTCATTGCAGCGCCCAGGACCCACATCCAGAGACAGCCCAGCCACACCATGCGGCGCATGGGCAACCGGTATCTGGCCTCAACGAAGTGACGCTGCATGCAAGCCCTTTGGCATTCAGACTGAATGATGAATGCTAGGGGCAGTTGCCAATTAGTTCAATCGTCCGGCGAGCCAGGTCTTGAAAGCCCAGACGCACGGCCTGCCCGGCTTGAGTGCATGCAAGGCCTGGCCTGGCCGCATCAGGCTTGTCGCCTGCAGCCTAACGCTGCTGCTGCTGCCGCCGCGCGCTTCGGCGTGCCTTGGTCTGTGCATCTTTCCTGGCCTGGCGCTCCGCATCTTTTTGCTGGCCCTCGGCAAGCCAGACCTCGAATTCGGCCGGAGTCTCCAGCGTGATGCGGCCAATGCTCACATCACGGAAGTCGGTCAGCACCAGCTCGGCCGCCTTTTGCAGGTTCACGCGGCCGCCACTCATCACGGCGCCACGCTTTTTGCCGATCATTGTCAGCAGCTCGTCATCATGCAACGCCGCAATTTCATCGGCCGAAATGCCCAGCTTGTAGCGCGCCTCCAGCATGGAAGCGTAGTGCTTTTGCAGATACAAAAGCAGCTCCAGCGCCACCAGGTCTTCGTCGTAGGCATTGCGCCCCACGGCACCGCTGGCCGCCAGGTTGTAGCCGCTTTTCTCCACGATGATGCGCGGCCACAGCATGCCGGGCGTGTCCCAGAGGTAGAAGTCGTCGGCCAGCACGATGCGCTGCTCCAGCTTGGTCACACCGGCCTCATTACCGGTCTTGGCCTGGGTCTTGCCGCTCATGGAGTTGATCAGCGTGGACTTGCCCACATTGGGCACGCCGCAGATCAGCACCCGCATGGGCTTGGCCAGACCGCCACGCGAGGGCGCCAGCAGCTTGCACTGCTCGATCAGACGCTTGGTGGGAGCAGGTTCCGAGGCGTCCAGCGCAATGGCGCGCGTCTCGCTCTGGGCGTTGTACCAGTCCATCCAGGCCTTGGTCTGGACCGGATCGGCCATATCCTGCTTGTTGAGTATCTTCAGGCGCGGCTTGTGGCCCGTCATCTCCTGCAGCAAGGGGTTGGCGCTGGAGCCGGGCAAGCGCGCATCCAGAACCTCGATGACCACATCGATTTCCTTGACGCGCTCCGTGATGGCCTGACGCGTCAGATGCATGTGACCGGGAAACCATTGGATGGCCATAAGCGGAGATCTTTCTTTTTTGCAGGGTGCGAGCACGCAATGGGCGCAAACACCCTTTTATGTCAGTGAATTCAGGCGCGCAAGGATAATCTCCCTCTGCTTTTCTGACCTGCCAGCTCGCTTATGCCCTTGCCCTCCGCCCCCCAAAAGTCCAAAGCCCGCAACGAAATTCTGATCAAGGGCCTGACGATTGCACTGATCGGCATCATCATCTTGCTGGCCCCTGTGTTCAAGCCTGAAAGCGGTATTGCCCAGCTGTTTGCCCAGTCCCATATCGTGGGCTGGTTTGCTCTGGTGCTGGGTCTGGCCTTCATCGCCCAGTTTCTCTGGGTTCGCTTCAAGAAATGAGCGACACAGCCCTGCTGCAGCCGCTGACACAGGCGCGCAGCCAGATTGCGCTGTGGCAGCAGCGCGCAGCAGCAGCGGCGGTGACGCTGCGCCAGCCGCCGCCCGAGCCCACGAGTTGCTGCGGGCGCGGCTGCAACGGCTGCGTCTGGGAAGGCTATTACGGCGCGCTGACTTTCTGGCTGGAGGATGCGGCCCAAGCCATGACCGAGGCCTGAAACCCGCTACACGGGACTCATGCCATTTCGGCTTCCAGCGCAGCCAGGCGAGGCACATGGACTTCTTTTTCCATGACGTCCACCTCGATATCGGCGATCTCGTTATCCAGCGCTTGATAGTCAATACGGAAGCGCCCCGCCCCTGCCTCCAGCCTTTGCGCCTGATGGAATAGCTCGCGCGCTGCTGCGCTGGATTCGGCCACCAGACCCGCGTTCTGGCTGGTCATATGGTCCAGTGCCTGCACCGCCTCGCTGATCTGGGCGATACCCTGGTTCTGGGCCTGTGCCGCCTCGGTGATCGAGGCGATCAGACCGCTGACCGTGCGCACATCGCGCACGATATGCTCCATGCGCTGGCCGGCCTGCAGCGCCAATGTCTGTCCCGACTTCATCTGTTTGGTGGAGTGCTCCATGAGCTGGCGGATCTGCTTAGCCGCTTCGGCACTGCGCTGGGCCAGCTCGCGTACCTCGGCCGCCACCACCGCAAAGCCACGGCCCTGAGTGCCTGCCCGCGCCGCTTCCACGGCGGCATTCAGCGCCAGGATATTGGTCTGGAAGGCAATGCCGTCAATCACCCCCACAATGGCAGCCACCTGCTGGCTGCTTTGCGCCATGTGCTCCATATTGCGAACCACCTCCTGCACCACGCTGCCTCCGCTGGCCGCCGCCTCGGCGGCACTGCGCGCACTCTGGTCGGCATGGCGCGCACTGTCGGCCGAATGGGTGACCAGGGTGACCATGTTTTCTATGCTGCTGACCGTGGCCTTGAGTTGCTCTGCAGCGTGGGCTGTGCGATCGGAGAGATCGCTGTTGTCCTGCGCCATCTGGCTGGATGCGGCAGCCACGGCCTCCACACCACCCTGCACCTCGCCTACCAGGCCGCGCAACTGCCTAGTCATCAGCGCCAGCGACTGCATGAGCCGACCCAGCTCGTCGCCGCGCCCCGTCGCCGGTGGTGCATAGCTGAGATCGCCCGCCGCAATGGTCTGCGCCAGCTGCACCGCCTCGCTCAAGGGCGTGGTGATGGAGCGAATCGTCGTCAACGACAGCAACGCCCCCACCAGGCCCATGAACAAGCCCACACCCATGGCCATACGCTTGGCGATGGCGGTTTGCTCGCGCCCATGCTGCTCGGCGTCCAGACGCTGCTGCTGCTGAGCCTCGATAAAGGCATCCTGCGCCTGGACATAGCGCCTGGAAGCGGGAATCAGTTGTTCGTCCACCAGCTTCTGCGCCTCCCAGGCCTTGCCCAGATCACGCGCCTGATAGGCCTGCTCGTAGATATCGAGCACTGCCTTGCGTTCCTGCTCCACCCTGGCCAGGCCGCTTCGATCGACTTCGCTCTGAGCATCGGCCTGCACCTGTTGCTGCAGACCACCAGCCTGTTGCATCAGCCCGCGAGCTTTCTGCGAGAGCTGAGCAATCAGATGCTCTTCCGAAGAGAGCACGCTGGCCAGCGCAGCCTCCACGCTCTGCAGCGTCAGCGCCTGCCAGCGCAGCGCAAGATTGATGCGCTTGTCCGTGGCCTGAACAGCGGCGCTGACCCGCTGCTCCACATTCTGCAGATAGCTGAACAGGCCGCCTGCCACCAGCACATTGCACAGCAACAGCCCCAGGAACAAGGCCCACATCTTGCGAGCCACCGAAAGGTTCTGGAATTTCTTCAACAACATGAGCACACCGCCGATCAAGCGCGAAGCGCAGTGCTCCGCTGATCGTTACGATATGAAACACAGATGACAGTGACGTGACAGCCGCAGCACCTAATGCAATAAAAAAGCGCCTGCAACCCAGAGATTGCAAGCGCTCCCAGCTATCAAATTCCAAGAATTACAGCAGGCTGGCTGGATCCATATAGCGCTGGCGCCACTCTTCGAACGTCACGGTGTCGGCAGCCTCGATGGCTTGCTGCGCGGTCACCGACTCCTGGCTCATCCGCTCGTAGCGCGCCTGCTGCTCGGCCGTCCAGGGCATGGCCAGCAAGGCATCGCGCGCCTTGGCGGACTGCGTGGTCATGAAGTCTATGAAACGATTGTCATAGGCGCTGGTGAGCTCCTTGAGCACATGGGCCGAAGGCGTGGACTGCGCATCCTGCACGCGGGCCAGGGCCTGATCCAGCGCAGCGCTGTAGTCGCTTGTGCCATGAGCAGCATCCAGCGCCTGGGCATAGGGACGGCATTGCTCGAGCACTTCCTGTGCCCAGTCGGTCAGCAGCACCTGCTGGCCGTTGCGCACCAGCTTCAGGCCCGGCTCGCGGCCCTGTTCCGCAGCCAGATGCTGGTTGTGCTTGAGGTCGGCAATTTCCTGGGGCGTGTCGTCGGGGCTGTCGCTGTGTAGGCAGTGCAGCAGGAAGACGTCGATCATGCGCATGGTGGCCGGCGCAATGCCCACGGTTTCATAGGGATCGATATCCATGAGCCGCACTTCCACATATTCCACACCGCGCTCGCGCAGCGCGTGCAGCGGGCGCTCGCCGCTCTTGACGGTGCGCTTGGGACGGATGGTGCCGTAGAACTCGTTCTCGATCTGCAGCAGGCCCGTGCCCAGCTGGTTGTAGTCGCCACCGGGGTTGCGCACGCCCAGTTGCTCGTAGGCCGGGTAAGGACGGGTCAGCGCCTCATGCAGCGAGTCCGCATAGCCGTCGAGTCCGTTGTAGCTGACATTGATGCTGGACTGCGCGTCGCTCTGATAGCCCAGGCGCCCCATGCGCAGCGATGTGGCATAGGGCAGGTACAGCGCATGCCTGCCGTCGCCCAGCGGCTGCAGGCGATGCTCGCGCCCTTCCACAAAGCAGGGACACAGCGCGGGAGAGGCGCCATACAGATACAGCAGCACAAAGGCGTTGCGGCGGAAGTTGCGGATCAGCGCAAAGTACTGGTCGCTGCTCACTCCGGGCAGCGACCAGTTGTAATGAATCCCCGAGATGGTCTGCATGCGACGGCCATAGCGGTGGCCCAGACCCATGCGGTACACACTCTTGGAACGGCCCGAGTGCGAGCTGCCATAGCGGCCCAGCGGAATCGTCTCGTCGGTGGGCAGGCGGCAGGGCATGCTGGAATTCCACATCAGCTCGCCGCTTTCGCTGAGGTTGCGCAGCACGAACTGATGGACTTCGGTCAGCTCGTCCAGGCATTCCTCGACACCCAGGCGTGCGCCGGTGATGAGTTCCAGCTGGGACTCGCTGTAATCGGTGGTGATGTGCGGGTGCGTGAGAGCCGAGCCCAGTTCCGCCGGGTGCGGCGTCAGGGCCAGCGAGCCCGTGGCCAGTGCCCGCAGTCCCTCTTTCTCGATGCCGCGACGAATGCCCAGCAGCCTTTCGGCGGTGGGCATATTCACGGCGGCCTGCGATGTCTTCATTGTTCTTACCTTCTTAGTGAAGACGCTGACGACAAACTTCGTCTGCCCAATCGCGCCCAGACGGCGAATGATAGAGAAACAAGACGCAACGCGATGGCGGCTGGCCGCTTAACCACGTTTTTCGGCCTGTTGAGCCGCCAAGAGCCAGGGCCTCTGCCAGAAATTTGTCAGGTTAACAGCAACCCAAACATGAGCACATGCTCACTCCAAAACAGAAAAAGCCCTCGCGAGAGGGCTTTTTTCAGCTGTGCTAATCGCAATCGCCTGCCGCTCTTGCCGCTCGTGCAGGGCAAAAAATGCTGCGACTTTGGCCTTGATCAATGTCCATGCGCTTTCATGGCCTTGCCCACTTCCACCTGTCCCTGGACGGCGCCACTGGCCGGCACCTGCTGGCCTTCGCTGGCCGTGACTTCAGCCAGACGCGCGGCCAACTCTTCGGGAACGGTCTCACCCATGCCCAGATAAACGCCTTCGGTCATGGTGATATGAGCGGCCTCGAAACCGCCTGCGCCGGCGCAGATAATGGTGCGCGTGGGCGCGCTCTCGTGCGCCAGCACCAGCATGGCAGGCACCACAGCCTCCGGCTTCAAGGCTTCCAGCACCGGCTCGGGCAGCAGACCCGCTGTCATGCGTGTGGCCGCCGTGGGGGCCAGCGCGTTGACCCGGATATTGTGTTTGGCCCCTTCGATGGCCAGCGTCTGCATCAGGCCCACCTGGGCCAGCTTGGCCGCGCCATAGTTGGCCTGGCCGAAATTGCCGTAGAGGCCCGTGGACGAAGTCGTCATCACGATGCGGCCATAGTTCTGCTCCTGCATATAGGGCCAGACCGCCTTGCAGCAATTGGCCGCGCCCATCAGGTGCACGTCGACGACCAGACGGAAGTCCGCCATGTCCATCTTGGCAAAGCTCTTGTCGCGCAGAATGCCGGCGTTGTTGACCAGAATGTCCACGCGCCCCCAGGCCGTGATGGCCTGCTTGACCATGGCCTGCACGGCGTCGAAGTCGGTCACGGAGGCCGCGTTGGCAATCGCCTCGCCGCCCGCAGCGCGGATTTCATCCACTACCTGCTGCGCCGCCGTGGCCGAACCGCCCGAGCCGTCCACCGCGCCGCCCAGATCGTTGACCACCACCTTGGCACCGCGCCTGGCCAGAGCCAGCGCATGCAGACGCCCCAGACCGCCGCCCGCTCCCGTCACGATGGCCACACGACCTTGAAAATCCATTGCCATGATGTGCTGCTCCTTGCTTGTGCATTGATGCAGCCACTTTAAGCGCCCATGCTGCAGCGCAGCGTAGCGTTTGCGACTGCCTGCGGGTAAGTCTGGAGAATGCTATCAATCCGGGAGCTTTTACCGCAGAAAATCACTTGGTTTCAATATTAAAACTATTCAAATTTCAAAATCTGTATTCGCTATAAGCTCTTCTTTCAATAGCAAAAAAATCAGTCATCCACAAGCGACGGCTTTTCCCCAATTTTTCTCAACAAGCCTGTGGACAAGCCTGAATATCTTTTGCAACAATTGCTCAAGTATTTGATTTATATAGAATTTTTCAAACCGCCTATTTTTTGATCAGCTCCTATCCGACAACCAGCCACTTATCCCGTCCTACGCTGGACATCCTTGTGAACAACTGCCACCGCCCCATGAATAAGTCAGGCAAGTCATTGATTTCAAAAGGTTCATTTTTCAGCGCTGAAAAAACAGGCAATCCGCACCGGGCCCACGGCCTTGGCAAACCGGCTAAAACAACGGGTTTTGCAAAGAATCACTACAGCGCCTCATGTCCAACGACTCTGCTTTTGCCCCTCCCTTCTTCATCGCCAAGTGCGAGCCCAGCGGCCAGCAGGTTGACGCCTGGGCCGACCAGTCCCTGCTGGACTCGCTGGAGAGCGGCGGCGTGAACTGGCCCAGCTCCTGCCGCAACGGCACCTGCCGCACCTGCATGGGGCAGTTGGTGTCGGGCAGCGTGCACTACGACATCGAGTGGCCGGGTGTGACGACCGAAGAGCAGGCCGAAGGCTATGTGCTGCCCTGCTGTGCCTATCCCGACAGCGATGTGGTGCTCAAGGATCATGAGTATTTGTAAGCCCCCTGAGCGGCGGGGCGGCTCTTGCCGGATGCCACGCCTTGGAACTGCATCCGGTTCTTGCACTGCATCATGGTTTCAGGGTCGGCTTGCGCGCTCAAAGCCCGCTCTGCAATAGAATGAGCGCTTTCCGCAAGGCCTTGTCCTGCAGAAAGCGGCTCCGCCCAGGCGGCCTCCCGCCTCACACGTTCTTTGGAAGTCCTGCCTGCGCCCATGGCGGCGTCGGCAATGCCTCACTGGTGCGTGTCATGCGCCAGCCGCCGACTGCAGTGCATCGCATCCAGTTCACGTCCAAGAAGGCATTCCATGAACAGCTCCCTCCAACCTGTGCCCATCTCGCCCGTCGAAGAAATCGTGGCGGAAATGCGTGCCGGCCGCATGGTCGTTCTCGTTGACGAAGAAGACCGTGAGAACGAAGGCGATCTGGTTCTGGCATCCGACCATGTCACAGCAGAAGCCATCAACTTCATGGCCCGCTTCGGCCGTGGCCTGATCTGCCTGACGCTGACCCGCGAGCGCTGCGAATTCCTCAAGCTGCCTCCCATGGCCGCGCGCAACGGCACCGTGTACAGCACGGCCTTCACCATTTCCATCGAAGCCGCCGAAGGCGTGACCACCGGCATCTCGGCCGCCGACCGTGCACGTACCATCCAGGTGGCCGTGAACAAGAACAGCCAGCCCAGCGATCTGGTGCAGCCCGGCCATATCTTCCCGCTGCAGGCCGTGGACGGCGGCGTGCTCATGCGCGCCGGCCATACCGAGGCTGGTTGCGATCTGGCCGCGCTGGCAGGCTGCACGCCCTCGGCCGTGATCTGCGAGATCATGAAGGACGACGGCACCATGGCCCGCCTGCCCGATCTGCAGCTGTTCTGTGCCGAGCACGGTATCAAGATCGGCACGATTGCCGACCTCATCGAATACCGCAGCCGCAACGAATCCCTGCTGCAGAAAGTGGGCAGCCGCCCCATGCAGACGGCCCATGGCGAATTCATCGCCCATGCCTTCCGCGACGTGCCCAGCGGCTCCGTGCATCTGGCACTGGTCAAGGGCGAATGGCAGCCCGACACCACCGTGCCCGTGCGCGTGCACGAGCCGCTGTCGGTGCTCGATGCGCTCGAAACCGGCCGCAACCAGCATTCCTGGTGCCTGGACGAAAGCCTCAAGTACATCAACGGCAATGGCCAAGGCGTGGCCGTGCTGCTCAACTGCAGCGAGTCCGGCGAGCAGTTGCTGACCCAGTTCGAAGGCAAGGCCCGTTCTGCCCAGGCGCCAGAGCGTGGCCGCATGGACCTGCGCACCTATGGCGTGGGCGCGCAAATCCTGCGCGAGTTGGGCGTGAGCAAGATGCACCTCATGGGCCAGCCCCGCCGCATGCCCAGCATGGCAGGCTACGGCCTGGAAATCACGGGCTACATCCCCAAAGAATAAGAGACGGAACACCAGATGCAAAACGCAGAAAAAGGCCAAGGCCAGAACCTCAACGGAGCCGAACTGAAGATCGGCATCGTGCAAGCACGCTTCAACGAAAGCATTACCAACACCCTGTTTGCCTCCTGCCGCGATGAGCTGCTGGCATTGGGTGTGAAGAGCGAGAACATCGACCATGTCACCGTCCCCGGCGCACTCGAAGTGCCCGTGGCGCTGCAGACACTGGCCGACACCGATCAGTACGACGCCCTGGTGGCGCTGGGCTGCATCATCCGTGGGGAGACATACCACTTCGAGCTGGTAGCCAACGAATCGGGCGCAGGCGTGACACGCCTGTCCCTGGACTACCGCCTGCCGATCGCCAACGCGATCATCACCACTGAAAACATGGAGCAAGCCATTGCCCGCCAGGTAGACAAGGGCCGCGACGCCGCCCAGGTCGCCGTGGAAATGGCCAATCTGCTCAACTCCTACGACGATCATGAGTGAAGAACAATCCAGCGAGTCCGGCTCGCGCCGCCCTCCCCAGAAGCGCACCGGCCTGACCAGCACCGGCGCACGCAAGGCGGGCTCCAAATCCAATCGCAGCCGCGCACGCGAGTTCGCACTGCAAGGCCTGTATCAGCACATCGTGGGCCGCAATGCGGTGCTCGACATCGACCGCTTCACGCGCGATCTGGCCGGCTTTCACAAGGCCGACGTGGTGCACTACGATGCACTGCTGCGCGGCTGCGTGGAAAACGAAGCTGCACTGGATGCACTGATCACGCCCAAGCTCGATCGCGGCCTGACCGAGATCTCGCCCATCGAACATGCCTGCATGTGGATTGGTGTGTACGAGTTCCAGAACTGCCCCGACGTGCCCTGGCGCGTGGTGCTCAACGAGTGCATCGAGCTGGCCAAGGAATTCGGCGGCACCGACGGTCACAAGTATGTCAACGCCGTGCTCAACGGACTGGCTCCCGAGCTGCGCGCCACCGAAGTGGCGCATGACCGCGCCAACAAGTCTGCGAGCTGAACCGCTTGATCTGCAGCGCCGTGCCTGCGCGGCCCTGCTGGCGCCACATGCATAGTCAATGCAAATACTGCAACAGGGCCGCAGGTGCTATCGTGCACCGGCTGGCTGGTTGCAGTTTTTTTATGGGTGCCAGGCTGCTGTACCGGCTGCATCCTCCGGCACCAGACTGCACCCGAACGCTGATTGATTGAAAGAATAACGTCGTCCATGTCCGTCATTGAGCTTTCCCGCCGCGCCCAACGTATCGAGCCTTTTTACGTCATGGAAATGGCCAAGCACGCGCAGGAAGTGGCCCGCCAGTCCAGCGCCAGCGGCACGCCCATGATCTATCTGAACATTGGCGAGCCGGACTTCAGCGCCCCGCCTCTGGTGCAGCAAGCGGCAGAGCGCGCCATTCGCGACGGTCGCACGCAATATACCCAGGCACCAGGCCTGCCCGAGCTGCGCGAGCGCATCAGCGCCTGGTACGCCAGCCGCTTCGGCATGGACGTGCCGGCGCGCCGCATCATCATCACGGCCGGCGCCTCGGCCGCGCTGCAGCTGGCCTGTCTGGCGCTGATCGACGAGGGCGACGAGGTGCTGATGCCCGATCCCAGCTACCCCTGCAACCGCCACTTTGTCTCGGCGGCCGAGGGCAAGCCGGTGCTCATCCCCTCCTCGGCGGCGGAGCGCTTCCAGCTCAGCGCCGCCAAGGTCGAAGCCGCCTGGAGCGAGCGCACACGCGGCGTGATGCTGGCCTCGCCGTCCAACCCCACGGGCACTTCGATTGCTCCCGATGAGCTGCGCCGCATCCACGACGTCGTGCGCGCCAAAGGCGGGTTGACCATCGTCGACGAAATCTATCTGGGCCTGTCCTACGACGAAGCCTTTGGCCAATCGGCCCTGAAGCTGGGCGATGACATCATCTCCATCAACAGCTTTAGCAAATACTTCAATATGACGGGCTGGCGCCTGGGCTGGATGGTCGTGCCCGAGTCGCTGGTCGCGCCCATAGAGATGCTGGCCCAGCATCTGTTCATCTGTGCCAGCACCGTATCGCAATATGCGGCCCTCGCCTGCTTCGAGCCCGAGAGCATTGCCGAATACGAGCGCCGCCGCGCCGAGTTCAAGGCCCGCCGCGACTACTTCATCCCGGCTCTCGAATCGATAGGCCTGCCCGTGCCCGTCAAGCCCGACGGCGCTTTCTACGCCTGGGCCGACTGCCGCGCTGCCGCCGAGAAGCTCGGCGTCAAGGGCAGCTGGGATTTTGCCTATGCGCTGATGAACCAGGCTCACCTGGCCATCACCCCCGGCCGCGACTTCGGTCAGGCCGAGACGGCGAACTATGTGCGCTTTTCCACCGCCAACTCCATGGAGCAGCTGCAGGAAGCCATTGCTCGCATGAAAAAGCTCTTCTGCTGAATCCGTGATGATGCAGAGCCAACCAGCGCCTTTGCCTGACGGGGCCGATGCCATGCAAGCCGCCGCAGCCGGGGTGTTCACATTCCCGATACGCGTTTACTGGGAAGACACCGATACGCGCGTGTTGACGGCATGGACACCGTAACAGCGTGTCGTTAACCTATGGACATGCAATCATCCATCCCCACCCCAGAGACCTTCCCGCACTTCTTGGAGCTGGAACTGAAGGTTCGAGACTACGAATGCGACATGGATCACGTTGTGAACAACGCGGTCTATCTCAACTACCTAGAGCATGCTCGACATGAACTGCTTGCCACCAAGGGCCTCAAGTTCGGGGAGCTTTCCAAACGAGGCATTAGCTTGGTCATAACCCGCATTGAGGTTGACTACAGGGGTTCACTCCTTAGCGGAGACTCTTTCGTCGTTCACACAGCCCTAGAGCGCAGCGGAAGAATCCGCTTTCTTTTCAAGCAGTACATCCATCGACTTCCAGACAACCGGCTGATGTTGAGCGCGGTTGTGACGGGGACCGCGTTGAATTCGCGAGGCCGACCTGAGTTCCCGGCAGAGATTGAGCAAGCTTTTAACTAATCAGCCCCATAATCAGAGCGGAGAAAACAGCATGTAGGAGCCTGCTGATGGCCTCGCTTGAGTTGATTCACTACATCCCACATCGTCCTATCGTTGGGATGGATGGCCAAGTGGCCTGGGCGCGCGACACCGCATGCCGTCCTATCAAGAAGTTGCCCCAACTTTTCTGGTGCGATGGAACACCATGGTTAGAGGCCAATTTATGGGCTCATGAGCGTGCCACATCCGGCAAGATCGATATCAAGACGGTTCAATCCAATCTGCGGCACCTGCACAAATATGCAGGATGGCTTGAGTCCGAGGAGGTAGATTGGCGTCACTTTCCGATGCTTGAGCGAGACAGAGTGCTTATCCGCTGGCGCAAACATTTGATGGAACTGCGCGACAAGTATGGGTTGCTGGCGCCATCTACTGCCACCCACCGGATGAACGCGACAATTCATTTCTACCGCCACGTCCGGACCTATGATTTGATTGGAAAGGATGCGCCGCTATGGCAAGAGCGGCAGATTCTCCATCGCTTTCACGATGCCCACGGTTTCGAGCGCACAATGCGGCTTTCAAGCACGGACTTGGCCATCCCCAATCGAGCTCGGCACGGGTTGCAACTAGAAGACGGGCTTACCCCGCTCACTGGAGAACAAATGCTCGAGCTACTGGCCTTCACTTCGCAAGAGGAACATGCCAGCCGCGAACTTCATTTAATGCTCCAACTTGGCTTTTATTCCGGAGCTCGCATCGAGACCATCACTGATTTAAAACGTGGAACGCTCGAAAATGCGACAGCCGACCCTTCAACTCCGGGCTTGATCTATCTGGCAGTAGGACCTGGTCATAAGCCTCATGTGGCCACAAAGTTCGATGTACGAGGGAGCATCGTAGTGCCGGATTGGTTGTTCCAAGCATTGCAGGATTACGTAACTGACACGAATCGGCTCAAGCGCGAGACGCTGGCCCCTCCGGAACACAAGGATCTCGTCTTCCTGACACGCTACGGAAACCGCTACGCTGATCGTGAATCCGACTCAGGCACAGCGATTGATCGCGCCATGGTGGACCTTCGACGCAAGGCAACAGATGCAGGATTGAAGTTCTCCAAGCACTTTCACTTTCACATGACACGAGCGACTTTTGGTACTTGGTTGACATCAACCCTGCTAGAGCACGGCTTCAATGTCAAGGCAGTCCTTACCTTCGTCTGCGATGCCATGCTACACAAGGATGTTGAGACCACACTACGATATATCAAATTTGTCGATCAAACCCCCATCAAGATCAAGGTGGCCAATGAGTTTACACAGGCGTTCCTGGGGTTGAGCACGCGACTTGGTAGCGATCATGTTTGAGCAGAACCTATCAGGACTGATTTTTCCCAACATGACCTTTGGGAAGTATGAAACACCATGGGACTTGGTGCGTTGGATTTACAAGGGTGGCTCAAAAGCCAACGTCAGAACGGTCACAACCAAGATTACATCAGGCCAGCTTGGCCAGCCCTTGATGGAGCGCATTGAGCTCGTGCACCAAATCCATGAAGTTCTTTCAAACTACCTTGATCGCGGCAGCAGACGAGAAACAGTGAGGAGCGTAATCGATAAATTGACGTTACTTTTTCGCTGGGCAGACGAAAACAATAAAGAACTCAGCTTGGCATCCATTGAGTCCAGTTACCTACACTGGACCGACTGGCTCCTACATCGCGTACGGATCAAAAATGATCTGTCCGAGAGGACCGCCTATAGCTACGGCTCCGTGGCAGGATGGGCGCTAGATCGCGTTTTGGAACGTAGCATCCCCATCGTCAAGACAACTCGCCTGAGCTTACCCAAGCGTACTCCCCGCGCAGTCCGCCCCCAAGCAGACAAACAAAACCTAGAAGAGACCTTCGCTCTAGGACATTTTCTGCTGGATATTGCAGACGCGTTGCATGTGGATGCCATCTGGGGACCAATACCAGTTCGCATCCAACTGCGCAATGGCATCGCACTAGAGGAATGGTCGGGATTGAAGCGCTCCGAGACCCTAAAGCCTCCCAACCCCAAATACCCTAATCAGACAAAATTCCTCGCCAAAAAGTCAGCGCAGAAACGCGCTAAATGGACAGCTGAAACCACCTTCCGGACACGTTACCCTCTCATCAACCTACGCATTCAAGCTGAGATGTTCATGCTTATGGGACAACCAGCAGTGAACTTGGCACAGACACATCAATTACGCATGGATCAATGGCGATACAAGCCATCCACCCATGGATACGAAATTCGCACATACAAGCATCGCCGATGGGGGCCGGTGGTGTTCGAAATCTACTCCCAATATCGTCAGGTCTTCGAGCGTTATTTGAAGTGGCGAACTGCCATCTTCCCCGACGACCCGAATGGGCTGCTCTTTCCCTTACTTGGCCATGGCGGCAAGCAAACCACCCGCCATCCGGAAAAGCACCCGATGTTTAACAACCTCAAAAATGCTTGCGTACGGGCGGGCATCAAATACCTTCCTCCCAGTGCACTACGCCAGACTAACGTCAACTGGCTACTTCGACGTACGCAGGACCCTGACCTTACCGCAAACGAGAAACAGCATGCCGTTAAGACACTGCTGAGCGTGTACGAGAAGCCAAGCCTACAGCGGGCCATGGTACAAATCAAAAACTTTTGGGCGCAGTATGACCCGGCCCAGGCGGCCGTCGGGATAGGCACATGTCTGGGAAAGACCCCAGAGCCCATTGCAAACAAACCGGCTCCTGCGACTCAGCCAGATTGCCTGACTCCCACCGGATGCTTGTTCTGCAAACACCTACGGGAAATCGACAGCTTCGATCATGTGTGGTCATTGGCAAGCTTTCGCTTACTCAAATCTTTTGAACTCGGAGCTCAAGCGCCAGTTGAACCTAGGAAGGCCGTGCCAAAGCACCCTGCCGAAATTGCCATTGAAAGAATAACTGCCAAGGTGAACTACATCAAGAATTCAAGTCCTCAACGCGGTGAATGGGTTCAGGAAGCACTGCTTCGCATCGAGGAAGGTCGCTACCACCCGACCTGGGCCTGGATGATCGAGAGTTTGTAATCGGATGCGGACTCCGGTTGAGTTGACCACCTACGCCGGTTGCGGCTGACCAGTCTGCTCGTCGTGACCGGCTCAATGGAGAGCTGTGGCCAACGTCTGCGCAAATTGCCAATACCGGTGGACGAGCCTCCCCCCTCTACCAGGACACCTTGCACTCAAGGAGCTGACTGGTGGTGCATATTCACTGGCCGCTCAACCGCTTGCCAAAAGACACGGCATAGGCTTGCGAACGGAATCGAAGCACTGGATCATTGGTTGGCGCAATGCCGTCGGCCATGACCATGGGGTCGAAATTGACCGTCTCGCACGCAGCGCCTTTCTGGGGCGATGCGCTGGTGATGGTCAACGTGCCGGCCTTGAACTCGGGCCGCTCTACCGGCCAGGGCTGCGTCGGATCGTCCCGCGGGTCGCCCGGCTGCCCCACGGCCACCAGCATGTCCCAGCGGACTGGCTGCTTCGCCGTGGCATCAATCAAGCCCTTTTCCAGAAAGTCGGCGCCGACTGTCTTCAATGCCTTATCGCTCAAAGGCCTCTCGCCGCCTTGCGGCACGAAGCGCCAGCGCACCGGCGTCACCTTGTCATGGATGTCGATGAACTTGAAGGTGTGAATGCCGAAGTAAGCGCTGTGGGCATAGCTGTCGGGCGGGTTGTGGCCCGCCAGGTACTGCGCCTGCGCCAGGTTATCTGGATGGGCCGCCTTGAAGGCTTTGAGCTTTTCCGGGTCGGGCTTGCCGGTGGCGGGATCGGGGCGCTGGGCCAGCGTCAGGTCCAGGAAGGTCTTCGGGCTAGCCGCGCCGAACATCGGCGTGTTCAGCATGGACATCTGGTGCAACTGCCCCTGCGGCAGCTTGAACTGCAGCGCCATGCCGCGCGGGCTCTTCGCTACGTCTGGCGCATGAGGATTGCCGCCGGCCAGAGAGAAGCGTGCAACCACCGGTACGGCCTTGCCGGAGAACAGTGCGGAGCGCGAGTACTTTTCCGCTTCGGCAGTACCGATGAATTCACCACTCGCACACGTCCCCTTGGTGTGATTCCGGCGCTCTCCCTGATGGACACCAAAGGTGCCCTCGAGCGCCTGGACCACCTGCGGTGCCGTCACTTCCGGCTCGGCCGCCTGCGAGAACATTGGTGGCAATGCCATCACACTGACCATAACGAAATTCATTTTCCTGCGTGTCATAGATTCTCTTGTCTTGGATTGGGTCTACAGCGCTGGCGCTTCCTGCAGACCGTACATAGCCTTCGGAACCAATACCATTGGCTCCTCATGCGTGCGTGTCTATCCTGTTGCGGTGGGGATCAGCGCTGCGGCACCCATCCAGCGCCGCAGCGTAAGACCACAGAACCTTCAGGGCTTGGCGGCGTGCCAAGCGTTGTTGAGAAAGCCATCGCCCGTCTTGTCGCCGGGCTTGGCATCCTTGCTCCAGAAGTAAAGCGGACGGCCTTTGTAGGCCCACTGCTTGCCGCCGTCATCGCGGCTCACCACGCTCCAGTCGCTGCTGGCGGCAGCGCTCGCGGCCACCAGCAGCGGCGGCCAGTTGGTGGCGCAACCGCCGTTGCATACGCTCTTGCCGGAGCCTGCGGCATCCTTGTCAAAGACATACAGCGTCATCTGGTTGGGGCCGACCAGCACACCGTTCATAGCGCTGGCCGGGGCCTCTGCCTGGGTCTTGGGCGCCATGGTGCAGGCGGCCAGCAGCACCGAGCCGAGGATGGAAAAGGTTGCGAGGCGGGTCATGGAGGTTCTCCTTGGGGTTGACCTGCAGTAAACAGGCCAACTAGGCGGTTTATTCCATGGGAAATCATATTTATTTGACCCTGCCTGCATCGTCGGCCTTGCCGATCCACCGGATGGTCTACTTGGTTGTAGAGTGCCGCCAAGGCCTGCGCTCGTCGGGAAGGCCCTGCATATCGGCCCTACAGGGCCCATGCACACACTGGAGTCGGTGCTGACCTGCTCGCACTGCGGCCATGTCAAGCATGAGACCATGCCGATCGATGCCTACCAGTTCTTCTGCGAGTGCGAACAATGCTGAACGTTGCTATGCCCAAAGGCGGGGGCTGCTGGATTTTCTGCTTCTACGAATTGACCTTACCCCCGAAAACTGTAGTTCTTAGCTTTGAACAGAATCTCGGTAAGGAACCAAGAGACGACATCAAAGCAAGTGCGTGCGCAATACACGCAAGAGTTCAAGTTGGAGTCCGTCAGGCAGGTGCAGCAAGGGCAGTCCACGGCTGTAGTGGGTAAGGTCCTGGGTATTCCCCAAAGCCAGTTTGTCTAACGGGGTCAGGCAAGCGGCCGTGGGTCAGCTTGATGGAGCCTGCAGTGATGCCACTCAGCCCAAGGTCACTCCACAGCAAATGGAGATAGCTCGCCTACAGGCAGAGAACGCACGGTTGCGCATGGAGCGATATATCGCAAAAAAGCGGCGGCGTACTTCGCCCAGATGTGCTGCGAGACACGCCTGAGATCTACCAAATGAAGGCCGTATATCCCGTAGCTATGTCGTACGCCGTGCTGCAGGTCAGTAACAGCAGATACTTCTGTTGGCAACGCAGGCTACATGAAAGTAGCAAGGCAACTGGCATGCGCTGTAGTGAAGCGGCGGCTGTGGCGAACATTCGAGCCATC